>CACZUK010000015.1:0-8654 GCA_902784305.1 Oscillospiraceae bacterium
CGTCGCCCTCCGCGAGGAGGGCGTGGATTGAAATTTATGTGAGCTTAACCTTATGCGCGTCGGACCCGGTCGCCCTCCGCGAGGAGGGCGTGGATGAAATTTGCTCTGCTCATTCATGCCCAGCCAAATGTCCCAGTCGCTTTCTACCAAAAACTTAGAACAAATAAGGATTGTAATCCTTCATCTTGCTCCTATCACTAACAAATGCCGGGGACAAATTAGTGCTCATGAAAAGCAGGTGCATCACCACAGCAATGCGCCGTGCTTGCAGGCATTGCTGTGGTGAAATATCTCTCCAATCTGACAGTGCTGAAAAAAGCCTTATGCTCCACAAGAAAACCACTGTTCATTTTCGTAACTTTATGTTATAATGACTCCGATGCAAACCCTCCGCATTTGTATGATTGGTTATTTGTTGACTCTATTACCATACTTTTTCATTGTTTTCTTCGTTTTTCAATCGAATTTATTATTTTTTGCTCTGCGGCTGCCACCTGTGAAGCCTGAGCTTCTAAGTACACACAAGATCACCAACGAATCTGTTTTCAAAGAACAGCGAAAAGAGGGTGAACTACCATGACAGAGCTGGAAACCATACAGCATGCCAAAAACTATATAGACAAGCTGGCCCAGGGCATTAACCCATTGACCAACCAGCCAGTCCCGGAGGAAGAGCTGATCAACAACGTCCGTATCAGCCGCTGCTTTTTCTTTGTCTCTGATGTCCTGCGCAGGGTGCTGGAAAACGGCGGTGTAAGCACAAAAAGCCGTCCTAAGCTGGCAGCTTTTCAGATAGACCACGAAACGCTGACGCACTTTGCCTATTCCGGCGAACCGCTGGCTATTTCCCGCATCACCGAGCGCATCAACGAACTGGTGGACACCACACAGACGAAGAAGCTGAGCTACAATGTGATTCAGAACTGGCTGCTGGAAATCGGCCTGCTGGAGGAGATTGAGCTGCCTGACGGGAAGAAAAAGAAACGTCCCAGCGAGCAGGGCAGGCAGGTTGGAATATCCCTGGAGCATAGCGTCAATCCGTACGGGAAGGAATACAATGTAATTCTTTACGACCGGGACGCGCAGTAGTTTATTGTGGACAATCTGCCGGAGCTTCTGGAAAAGCAGGAGTAAAATAATAAATGTACGTTTTATAATTCACCTACTGTCCCGTTTTCTGAAAGGAGAAAACCATGAACGCTATTTTCCAGAGAATCAGTGTGCGGAAATACCAGAACCGGCCTGTCGAGCCGGAGAAAATTGAAAGAATCCTTCGGGCGGCTATGGCAGCGCCCTCCGCGGGCAATCAGCAGCCCTGGGAGTTTTACGTAGTCCGCAATCCCTCCACCATCAAAGAGCTGTCCCAGTGCAGCCCCTACGCCGGCTGCGCCGCCGATGCACCGGTGGTGCTTGTCCCCTGTCTGAAGAAAGAAGGGCTCCGTTTCCCCCAATTGGGTGAAATCGACCTGGCAATCGCAACGGAGAATCTGCTGCTGGAAATCACCGAGCTGGGCCTCGGAGGCGTATGGCTGGCAGTTGCTCCCATTCAGGACCGAATCGAAAAGGCCAACGCCGCCCTTGGTATCGGGGACCGCCTCAGTGCCTTTGCGCTGATTCCCGTGGGCTATCCCGCAGAGGAACGTCCCCAGCAGGACCGTTTTGACATTACCCGAATCCATTCCATCGACTGAGTGAACAACTCTCAGGATTTCCGGGATATTTCCTCTCTGGTGCTCTGAAAAGCTGACCAATTTGCTCAAATGTTTCAGTCTTTGTCCTGCTGAGGGAATGACCATTTGCATGGGTCCCTTCTCCAGGATAGGGAGACTGTTCGCCGTCAGTATACCGCAGGTGCATAGCAGCCAGAGCTGGATGACACACCAGCAGTCGCTCTCCGTGCGAAGAGCGTGGATTGAAATGGTATTTGCACCGCCGCTACGCCCCATCCGGCCGCCGCCCTTCACGAAAAGGATGTGGATTGAAATTGGGGAAAATCTGAGCGGATGTGGCTGCAAGCCCACGTCGTCCTCTGCATTGCCCTCCCCACAGAATACATAACCCAAAAAGCGAACCCGGTACTGCCGCAGCAGCATCGGGTTCGCTTTTCTGTGCGTATCAACGCAGAAAGATTCGTTCACTCCTTCACCGCCGGAGCCCTCAGCTCCGCCTTAAACAAATCCCTGTCCACAAGCACCTCCAGCTTCAGGCCCACCAGCGCAAGGGCGGCCAGAGGCAGAAAATACGCACCCCGTCCCTGCCCCAGCTCCAGCGCGCAGAACACCACCGCAAGACCGTAGCCGGTGGCCAGCAGCACCAGCCGGGGCGCAACAGAAAGCCCCTGCATCAGCGTCCCAACCACGCCGGAAATCCCGGTGCAAATCTTCCAAAGCCGCCCTAAAATACTGCGTTTCCAGCAGGAATGGTCCTTGACCTGCACCGCCCAGGTGGTGAAGAAGGGCAGCGCCGCCATCGCCGCGAGGGCCGCCGCAACGCCTCAGGCCAGCGGAACCTGCCAGGGACTTCCCGCGTCCAGCTGCCCGATTTGGATGAAGCCAATGACGACGGACTTCCAACCCCACCAGACCAGAATCGTGTACATGGCTTCGCCTCCTTCGTTTGTGTGCCCAAATCATAACAGAAACCGTTTAAGAGAAAAAGGGGGTAAGGTTTAAGATTTGTTTAAATTACCGGCCCAAAAAAAGAGCGTCCTGTCAGCACAGAACGCTCTTTTGGTATGATTTGGTTATTTTTACGCCGTTTCTCAGCGGAAGCTCTTCGCCCAGTTCATCAGGGAGCCGTGGTGGGTGTTCTCCTCGATGCTCCGGCGCATCTGGTCAGTGACAGGCCCGTTTGCCGCCATTTTGTTGTAGATGACCCGCTGGAGCTCCTCCACGGTCATCTCCTCCAGCGCCTTCCCCGCGGGAACCTGTTCGGCCATCTTTACAGTAGGCTCAGCAGCGGCAGAGGCAAGGGGATTGTTCTCCTCCGGCACAGATTTCAGCTCAAACTGCACGCTCTCCCAGTGGCCCTCCGGGGCCTGCCGGGCGGGGAGATAAATCTCGCCGCTGTTGGCCTCCACCGTCACCTTCAGGCGGCCATTCTTGGCGTGGAGGCTCTGACCGCTGAGGGCGGCCACATAGTCCCCCTTCGCGCTCAGGCGGGCGGTGAAGGGCGCGTCGTCGTTGTTCACCAGCACCAGAACCGTCTCCTCGCCCAGAGTGCGGGAGAAGGCGTACTGCTTCGTGGTCAGCAGAAGCTGCTGATAGTCGCCGCAGCTCAGAGCCGCGCTGCGCTGACGCACCTGGCCCAGCCGGGCAATGAGCCGGGTGCAGGGGTTCTCCTCCAGGGCATTGGCGAAGTCCGTCAGGCGCAGCGCCGGGCGCAGAGGCGCGTCAGAGCCCCGGCGCTTGCGGCCCTGAATGCCGAACTCGGAGCCGTAGTAGAGGGAGGGCACGCCGGGCAGCGTGTAGAGCAGCACATGGACCGGCGCGAAGTGGGCGCCGCTGCGCAGCTTGCTGGCGATGCGCTCCACATCGTGATTGTCCACAAAATTGTAGAGCTTCAGGCCCTCCGGGCGGCTGCGGTCCATGTCGTAGATGCGCTTGACGGTGTGGGCAATTTCGAAGTAATTGTGGTCATTGTGGCCGGAAAACAGGGCCTTGTGCAGGTGGTAGTTGGTCACGCAATGCAGGTGCTCCCGGTTCACCCAGCGGCTGTACTCGCCGTGGATGACCTCGCCCATGAGCCAGAAGTCCGGCTTCACCTCGTCGGCGGTGCGGCGGAGCATGTTCATGAACCCGAAGTCCAGCACGTCGGCGGCGTCCAGCCGCAGGCCGTCCACATCGAACTCCTTCACCCAGTAGTGAATGACCTCCCGGATGTAATTCTGCACCTCGCCGTTGCGCTGGTTGAGCTTCACCAGCAGGTTGAAGCCGCCCCAGTTGCCGTAGGAGAAGCCGTCGTTGTACTCATTGTTGCCCCAGAAGTTCACATTGCAGAACCAGTCCTTGTAGCGGGAATTCTCCCTATGGGCCTTCAAATCCTGGAAGGCGAAGAAATCCCGTCCCACATGGTTGAACACGCCGTCGAAAATCACCTTAACGCCCTTTTCATGGCACAGGGCCACAAACTCCTTCAAATCCTCATTGCTGCCCAGACGGCGGTCCAGCCGCTTGTAGTCGGTGGTGTCGTAGCCGTGGGAGCCGGATTCAAACAGGGGACCAATGTACAGGGCGTTGCAGCCCAAGGCGACAATGTGGTCCACCCAGGGCCAGAGCGCCCGGATACGGTGCTCCTCCTGGCCGTAGTCGTTGCGCTTCGGGGCGCCGGTGAGACCCAGAGGGTAAATATGGTAAAAGATTCCGGTGTCATACCATTTGTAGTTCATGGCTATTCCTCCTGCAAGCCGTCCTTTCGGACGGGAAAATTACAAGGTGAAGAACCCGCGGGAGATTCCCGCAACAATTCAACAAGTGCGTATTATAAACCATTTTGCCCCATCTGTCAAACGAGAAAGGGAGAAAACAGCAAAAATCGGGTTTTCCTTTGCGGATTGCTCCGGAATCATCGTGCCCCATTTGAAAAACAGAAGCTCGCCGGAGGAATCATCGCCCTGTTTTGCGATTTCCCCGCAGAGGGTGAGCAAAACGGTTGTAAAAATGACACCCAGCTCTCTGCCGGCGGGCGACAGAGAGCTGGGCATGGATGAAACACTCAATTTTAACGTTTCATTTACTTTGTCACAGTAAAGCTCCTCACATTGCTCCAGTCAGAGTATTGCTTGCTGCTCTTCAGACGCACGCGCACAAAATACGTCCCCGGCTTGAGGCCCTTGACGACGGTTCCTTTGATGGCCTTTGTCCATTTCACGCTCTTCTTCTGCGTGGTCTTTTTGAAGTCCTTCTTCTGCGCAATCTCAACCATGTAGGCCTTACCCGCGGCGCTCTTGGTCCAGGAAACGGTGGTGGTCTTTTTCTTCTTGTCCACCTTCACGCTGACGACGGGCCGCACCGAAACCGTGACCTTCTTCTTCGCGGAGCGGTACTTTTCCGTCTCAGCGGCGGTGATGGTGATGGTGGCCTTGCCCATAAAGCCCTTCTGGATGGTGACCTTGCCCTTGCTCGACACAGTGACCTGCCTGGTGTCGGAATGGTAGAGCAGCGGCGCGCCGTTGGCGGTGGCCTTCAGAGTGAATTCCTGCTCCTTCTTCTCGTCGGTGTTTTTGGTGAAGCTGTCCTTGCAGGTGATGCTGTTGCCGCTTTTGGGCAGCTTCGCAATGCGCTCGGTCTTTTTCTTCTTACAGACCTTGCAGGTGTAGGTCCTCACGCCCTCTGTGGTGGTCGTGGCGGGCTTGGTGACGGTGCCTTTGTCCCATGTGTGTTCGCCCGTGGCGGAAATCGTCTTTCCGCTGGACCGCTTCACGCCGCAGCCCAGGCAGTAGGTGTCGCCGGTGTAGCCCGCCGCGCCGCAGGTGGCGGCCTTGCGATTGCGGATCTCGGTGCCGCCGACGTGGTTCGTGGGGTCTTTGGCGATGGTTCTCGGGTCGGACGCGCCGCAGCCGGTGCAGTTGTAGGTTCTCACGCCCTCGGACTTGCAGGTGGCGGGGGTGGTGACGGTGCCGTTGCCCCAGTTGTGGGTGTGATTCAAGTCCACAAAGGCAAACCTGTTGGCCTCGGCGTAGGTCTGCGCAGCGGAAGCGAGGACCCCGCGGATCGTGAAGCCTGGAATGGGTTCCTCCTTTTGTGAGTTTTCGTTCCACCGATAGCCAAAGGCTTTTTCACCAATGCTTTGGACACTGCCGGGGATGGTAACACTCTCAGGGCTCCCGCAGTATAGGAACGCATTCTCGCCAATGCTGGTGACACCGTCTGGGATGGTGACGCTCTTGAGGCTCGCGCAGCCTTCGAACGTCCCCTCGCCAATGCTGGTGACATTGTCGGGAATGGTGACACTTTGAAGGCTTATGCAATCGGCAAACGCCCAATCGCCAATGCTGGTGACATTGTCGGGAATGGTGACGCTCTCGAGGCTCGCGCAGCCTTGGAACGCCTCCCCACCAATGCTGGTGACACTGTCGGGAATGGTGACGCGCTTGAGGCGCGCGCAGTCGCAAAAAGTAGAATATTCAATGCTGGTGACACCGTCTGGGATGGTGACGCTCTCGAGGCTCGCGCAGTCACGGAACGCATATGAGCCAATGCTGGTGACATTGTCGGGAATGGTGACGCTCTCGAGGCTCGCGCAGCCTTGGAACGTATGTAGGCCAATGCTAGTGACACCGTCTGGGATGGTGACGCTCTCGAGGCTCGCGCAGCCTTGGAACGTATGTGGGCCAATGCTGGTGACACCGTCTGGGATGGTGACGCTCTTGAGGCTCGCGCAGCCTTGGAACGTATGTGGGCCAATGCTGGTGACACCGTCTGGGATGGTGACGCTCTCGAGGCTCGCGCAGCCTTGGAACGTCCCCTCGCCAATGCTGTCGACACCGTCTGGGATGGTGACGCTCTTGAGGCTCGCGCAGCCTTGGAACGCATATTTCCCAATGATGGTGGTACTGTCGGGAATGGTGACGCTCTCGAGGCTCGCGCAGTCTTGGAACGCCCCCTCGCCAATGCTGTCGACACCGTCTTCTATCACTGCCGCCTGAATAGAATCCCGGTAATCATACCACGGGATTTCCAGCACATTGTACCAATCATTCATTCTCTCGTGTCCGCTGATGGTCAGAGTCCCCTGAGCAAGCGTCCAGGTCAGGAAGTCGCCGCATTCGCCGCTGGCGTCGGGCTGCGTTACGCTGACGCTCACCTGCGCGCTCTGGCTGATGCCCGTCTCCGGCTGCGCTTCGGGAACGTCTTCGGCGGATTCCTCCGGCCGGGCCTCCTCTTCGGCGGACGCGGATGCGTCCTCAACCGTCTCCGCGACCTCCTCCGGCGCGTCCTCCGGTTCGGACTGCGCTTCGACGGGCGCGGATTCGTCCTCTGCCGCCTCAGGGGTCTCCTCCGGCTCGGATGCGTCCTCTGACGGCTCCTCCGGAGTCTCTTCGGAGGATTCCTCCTCCGGTGCCGCCTCCTCGCTGCTCTGGGCGGACACAGAGCCGTCCGTCGGCTCCTCCGCCGCCCACACGCTGGCACCGAGCAGGCTCAGACTCATGGCCATCGCCAAAATCAGCGCAATGAAGCGTTTCCATGTGTTTTTCATCCTGTCATCCCTCGCTTTGTTCTGATTTTGTGAGTTATATAAAACCGATTGTTATTATTTTAGCATAGGGTGCCTCTTCTGGCAACTCTTTATTTTTCCAGGCGGCTGCCCGGTCAGGGGCGGGCAAAAGGGCGGTCAAAACGGATTACTTCCGGAATCACGCCTTTTGGGGGAAAAATCACAGGGCGAAGAACCCGCGGGAGATACCCGCAGCGATTCAACAAGTGCGTTTTTTCAGCCAGTTTACCGCCTCTGTCAAACGAAAAAGGAAGAAAGCGGCAGAAACCGTGGTTTCCTTTTTCTTGACGCGCCCGCGGCGGTATGCTATGATAAAAAACAGGAAGTAATCGTATTGTATTGACCTGACACAACGCAACCATTCAAACCAAAAAAGGAGGCATAACACATGAAACGCAGGATTTTGGCCCTTGTTCTGGCAGCACTCATGGCTCTCGCGCTTTTGACCGGATGCGGAGACGGTCAAACCCAGGCGCAGTCCTCTGCTGAGTCATCCCCCGCGGCGCAGCAGGCAGAGGGCTCGGCGGCAGCGGTGAGTGCATCAAAGGCTCCGGCGGAGGAGAACACGTCAGCGGCAACGTCAGAGACATCAGAAGCGTCGAACAATGCCGCCGCGTCGGCGCAGGCCGCTGTCAGCGCTTCCCACTATGCCTGGCTGGGTCTTCAGGATATGCCCAGCTGCCCCTATCTGGACGCCTTTTGCACCTATCACTACTACCGGGAGTACACCAGCTATGTCAGCGGCTACGCGATGAAGTACACCGAGGCTGTGGACGGCATCAACACCTTCAAGGGAACGGACACCACCCGAACCTATTCCGTGGGCGGCAAGGTCATCACCTTCAACGACAGCTCAAAGACCTATATGGAGTATGACATGGGCAGCGGCCTCGTGGAGCAGGCGAAGTCCAACATGGAGCAGGCCAAGGCTGAAGGCACCAACATGGTGGGCCGGGCCTTTGTCACCACTGGCAGCGGAGTCATTCCTGTGTACAGCGAGACGGAGGACGACCAGACGGAGTATGAGTACTACGAGTACAACTACCCCGCCTATGAGGAGAACGACTATCAGATCGTGGAACGCTTCTACATGAAGGACGGCGATGTGTTCGCCTTCTATCAGGCGACTTCCACGAAGGGTGGAGACCCCATGGAGATGACGGAGGTCATCCAGAGCATGTCCGGAGAGATTCCGGAGGGAACCTTTGAGATTCCGAGCACCGACGGGTATGAGGAGCTCAAGACCGGCGACAAGTAAGCCAGTGACCACTAAATAATTGCAAACTCGCCTGAATCTCTGTGATTCAGGCGAGTTTTTTGCCTATTTATAGGATAATAACCGGTTTTCCGGCTTACTTCACTTCCAGAATCGCACCCTTGTCCGCGCTCGTCACCATAGCGGCGCAGCGGGCCAGATACCCGGTCTTGTTCCCCACCGG
>CACZUK010000015.1:8709-33881 GCA_902784305.1 Oscillospiraceae bacterium
CGGGGACCCCTTTGGGATTGGAATGGTCGGTCAAGACCGGCTTACTTCACCTCAAGAATCGCGCCCTTGTCCGCGCTCGTCACCATAGCGGCGTAGCGGGCCAGGTAGCCGGTCTTGACCTTGGGCTCCGGCATGACCAGAGCGGCCTTGCGCTGCGCCAGCACCTCGTCGGAGACCTCAAGCTGGATGGACTTGTTGGGGATGTCGATGGTGATGGTGTCACCCTCCTCCACCAGACCGATGGGACCGCCCGCGGCCGCCTCGGGGGAGACGTGGCCGATGGACGCGCCGCGGGTGGCGCCGGAGAAGCGGCCGTCAGTAATGAGGGCCACAGACTCGCCCAGACCCATGCCGCAGATGGCACTGGTGGGGTTGAGCATCTCCCGCATGCCGGGGCCGCCCTTGGGGCCCTCGTAGCGGATGACCACCACGTCGCCGGGCTTGATGCCGCCCGCGTAGATGACCGCAATGGCGTCATCCTCGCTGTCGAAGACCCGGGCGGGGCCGGAGTGCTTCATCATCTCCGGTGCCACGGCGGACTGCTTCACCACGCAGCCGTTGGGGGCCAGGTTGCCGAAGAGCACCGCGATGCCGCCTGTGGCCAGGAAGGGCTTGTCGATGGGACGGATGATTTCGGGGTTGCGGTTCACAGCGTTTGCGATGTTCTCGCCCACGGTCTTGCCGGTGCAGGTGAGCAGGTTCGTGTTCAGCAGGCCCGCGTCGGCCAGCTCCTTCATGACGGCGTACACGCCGCCCGCCTGCTCCAGATCCTCCATAAAGGCGTGGCCCGCCGGGGCCAGATGGCACAGGTTGGGGGTTCTGGCGTTGTAGTCGTTGACGTGGTGCAGGTCCACGTCCACGCCGCACTCGTGGGCGATGGCGGGCAGGTGCAGCATGGTGTTGGTGGAGCAGCCCAGGGCCATGTCCACGATTTCGGCGTTGGCGAAGGCCTCGGCGGTCATGATGTCCCGGGGCCGGATGTTCTGCTTCAGCAGCTCCATGACCTGCATGCCGGTCTCCTTGGCCAGACGAATCCGGGCGGAGTAGGGCGCGGGGATGGTGCCGTTGCCGCGCAGGGCCATGCCGATGGCCTCGGTGAGGCAGTTCATGGAGTTGGCGGTGTACATGCCGGAGCAGGAGCCGCAGGAGGGGCAGCAGTTCATGACGTACTCCTCCACACCGGCCTCGTCCAGCTTCCCGGCGTGATAGGCGCCCACGGCCTCAAACATATCGCTCAGGCAGGTGCGGCGGCCGTCGTCCAGATGACCGGCCAGCATGGGGCCGCCGGAGACGAAGATGGTGGGGATGTTGATGCGGGCGGCGGCCATCAGCAGGCCGGGCACGTTCTTGTCGCAGTTGGGAATCATGACCAGGGCGTCGAACTGGTGGGCGATGGCCATGCACTCGGTGGAGTCGGCAATCAGGTCGCGGGTGACCAGAGAGTACTTCATGCCCACGTGGCCCATGGCGATGCCGTCGCACACGGCAATGGCGGGGAACTCGATGGGGGTGCCGCCGGCCATGCGTACGCCGGCCTTGACGGCCTCGGAGATTTTGTCCAGGTTCATGTGGCCGGGCACGATTTCGTTCTTGGAGCAGACGATGCCCACCAGGGGGCGGTCCGTCTCAGCCTTGGTGTAGCCCAGGGCGGCGAAGAGGGAGCGGTTGGGGGCGCGGTCCACGCCCTGGGTGACGTTGGAAGATTTCAGAGTCATTTTCAGGTCCTCCTGGATGATGGGAAAAGGGGCAGGCAGTCTCCTGCCTGCCCCTTGAGCGTTGAAAGGATGGAATTACTTGGAGGCGGCGTCCAGAGCGGCATCGCTGGAGGAGGAGGCGTCCTTCCACAGCATGTTGTCGCGCAGGGCCTTGCCCACGGTCTCCATGGGGTGCTTGGCCAGGGCGGCGCGCTTGCTGTTGAAGAAGGTGCGGCCGTTCTTGTTCTCGGCGATCCACTTGCCAGCGAAGGTGCCGTCCTGAATGTCAGCCAGAACCGCGCGCATGTTGGCCTTCACCTGGTCGTGAGGCAGCACGCGGGGGCCGGAGACGTACTCGCCGTACTCGGCGGTGTCGGAGATGGAGTAGTTCATGCCAGCAACACCGGCGCGGTTGATGAGGTCGATGATGAGCTTCATCTCGTGCATGCACTCGAAGTAGGCGTTCTCGGGAGCGTAGCCGGCCTCGCACAGGGTCTCGAAGCCGCACTGCATCAGGTCCACCACGCCGCCGCACAGGACGGTCTGCTCGCCGAACAGGTCAGTCTCAGTCTCGATGTCCATGGTGGTCTCCATGATGCCCGCGCGGGCACCGCCGATACCGGCGATGTAGGCCAGAGCGATGTTGCGGCAGTTGCCGGTGGCGTCCTGCTCCACGGCGATCAGGCAGGGCACACCCTTGCCCTCCACATAGGTGCCGCGGACGGTGTGGCCGGGGCCCTTGGGGGCGGCCATAAAGACGTCCACGTCGGCGGGAGGCACGATCTGCTTGTAGCGGATGTTGAAGCCGTGGGCGAAGGCGATGGCGTTGCCGGGCTCCAGGTTGTCCTTCACGCTCTCGGCGTAAATCTGGGCGGCGCGCTCGTCGTTGACCAGCATCATGACGATGTCAGCCTTCTTGGCGGCCTCGGCCACGGTGAAGACCTCAAAGCCGTCGGCAGTGGCCTTGTCCCAGCTCTTGCCCTTGCGCAGGCCCAGGATGACGTGGCAGCCGCTGTCACGCAGGTTCAGGGCGTGAGCGTGGCCCTGGGAACCGTAGCCGATGACCGCGATGGTCTTGCCGTCCAGATAGGACAGGTCGCAGTCAGAGGCGTAATACATCTTAGCGTTCATCTCATAGCATCCGTTTGCCATAATCGTACTCTCCTTTTACTTTTGACTCTTCGTTGAGGGTATATTGTCCTCTCTCCAGTGCCACCATGCCGGTGCGGGCCAGCTCCAGAATGCCGAATTCCTTCAGCAGTCCTTCGATGGCCTCGTCCTTGGACTCGGTGCCGATGACGGCAAGGGTGATGGACCCCAGAGAGACGTCAATGATGGAAGCGCGGAAGATGTTCGCAATCTGGATGACCTCGTTGCGGACATCACGGGTCTCGGCCTTCACTTTGATGAGGACCAGCTCCCGGCGAATGGAGTACGCGCTCTCCAGACGCTTGACGGAGCGGACGGGAAACAGCTTGGAAAGCTGGCTCATAATCTGCTTGGTCTGCAAATCGTCCGCCATGACTTCGATGGTGATGCGGGAGACCTCCGGGCTGTCGGTGGTGCCCACAGCCAGGGACTCGATGTTGTAGCCCTTGCGGGAGAAGAGCCGGGAGACCTGGCTCAGCACGCCCGCGTTGTTGTCCACCAGCACGGAAAGTGTCTGACGGGTAGCGGCAGCGGTAATAGTCGGCATGATGTACCCTCCTTTTCTTTCCGTTTAATCCAGCAGGAAGTTGGTGACGGGGCTTCCGCCGCTGACCATGGGATGGACCATCTCGTCCATATCCAGCATGGCGTCGATGACCGCGGCGTGACCGCTCTCCAGGGCCTCCTTGAAGGCGGCCTCGAACTCGGCCACGTTGGTCACACGGTAGCCCTTGATGCCGTAGGCCTCGGCCAGCTTGACGAAGTCGGGGCCCCGGTCCAGGGTGGTGTTGCTGTAGCGCTGGCCGTAAATCAGGGTCTGCCACTGGCGGACCATGCCCAGGGTGTGGTTGTTGAAGATGATGGTGATGACCGGAATGTCATAGTGCTGCACCGTGGCCATCTCGTGGCAGTTCATGCGGAAGCAGCCGTCGCCGGTGCAGTGGACCACCACCTGCTGGGGGTTGCCCAGCTTGGCGCCGAAGGCCGCGCCGTAGCCGAAGCCCATGGTGCCGAAGCCGCCGGAGGTCAGCAGCTGACCGGGCCGGTTGAAGTGGTAGTACTGGCAGGACCACATCTGATGCTGGCCCACGTCGGTGGCGATGATCGCGTTGCCGTCGGTGAGGCGGGACACGGTCTCCAGAATCTCGTGGGGCAGCAGCTTGCTCTCGTCGTGCTCCAGCTCCGGCTCCTTGTGGGAGAGCACATACTCGGCCCACTCGGAGAAGTCGTAGGTCTGGTCCTCGATGCGCTCGTTGAGCAGCTCCAGCACCCGGCGGGCGTCGCCGATGATGTGGTGGCTGGTGAGCACGTTCTTGTCGATTTCGGCGCGGTCGATGTCGATGTGGACCACGCAGGCGTCGGGCGCGAAGGTGTTCACGTCGCAGGTCACGCGGTCGGAGAAGCGGCAGCCGATGGCCAGGAGCAGGTCGCACTCGTTGCTGGCCAGGTTGGAGGCGTGGTTGCCGTGCATGCCGATCATGCCGGTGAACTGGGGATGGTTGCCGGGGCAGGCGCCGCCGCCCATGACGGTGGAGGCCACCGGAGCGCCCAGCTTCTCAAAGAACTTGCGGAACTCCCGCACCGCGCCGCGGCTGCGGATGACGCCGCCGCCCACCAGAATCAGGGGCTTTTTGCAGTCTCCCAGCAGGGTCACCAGGCCGTCCACGTCCTCGTGGTCCGGCTCCACGGCCTTGAGGTCGTGGCTGTCCCGGGCGATGAGGCGGCCCAGCTTGCCGTGGCGATGGTGCTCGCTCAGGGGCAGGGGCTCGTACTCCACCATCTCATAGGTGACGTTCTTCAGGATGTCGATGAGCACCGGGCCGGGCCGTCCGTTCCGGGCGATGGCAAATGCCTCCCGGATCACGTCCGCCAGGTCCTCGCCCCGGCGCACCAGGTAGTTGCACTTGGTGATGGGCATGGTGATGCCGGTGATGTCCACCTCCTGGAAGGAGTCCTTGCCGATGAGGCTCTCTCCCACGTTGACGGTGATAAAGACCACGGGAGAGGAATCCATATAGGCGGTGGCGATGCCGGTGACCAGGTTGGTGGCGCCGGGGCCGGAGGTGGCGAAGCACACGCCCACCTTGCCGGTGGAGCGGGCGTAGCCGTCGGCGGCGTGGGAGGCGCCCTGCTCGTGGGAGGTGAGAATGTGGCGGATGCGCTTGCCGTAGCCGTTGCGCTCGAACTCGTCATAGATCTCCAGAATGGTGCCGCCGGGGTAGCCGAAGACGGTGTCAACGCCCTGCTCCAGCAGACATTCCATAACGATCTGTGATGCTTTCATTTTCATGGATGGGATACCTCCAAGCTGAGTGGTTTTCTGATTTTTCATAGTTCGGTGATACCCCTTTGTATCGGACCGGGGGATGAAAAAAGCTCCGTCCTCCCCATAGGACGAAGCTGAAACTCCGTGGTACCACCTAAATTCATGAGCCTGCAAGCGCAAAGCACACCCATGCACTCCTTCCCCGGTAACGAGGGGAAACCGTCTCCCCCTACCCAGATACCCTTCGGGGAAGCCGCTCACAGGAGACCCGCACACCCGCCTCGGAGGCGCTCTCAGCAGCTGCGCCCTCTCTGAGCCTCGGCCTTGGTCTGCTCTTCCTGTTCGTCGCGTTTTGCGTTATCACATATCTTAGCAGTGCGCCCCCCTTTTGTCAAGCCTCCCGACGGCAAAATACCGGCCCTTTTTGGCCGTATCTTTGCACAAGTGGACGAGCACGCGGTACAACTTGACAAAAGAGGGGCATAATATTGACACTTTGGCAATTCAGGCCCAGATGAGACCCCGGACGCCCTCCTCCGACTCCACCCGAACCCGGAGGGTCTGCCGGATGTGCGCCATGCGCGCGTTCAGCTCCTCCCGGGTGGGCGCGGAGACGATGATGGCCAGGCGGCTGGTCTTGTCGGTGTGGGCGGTGCTGGTGGTCTTGCCCACATAGAGGCCGTTGAGCTGGTTGCGGTGGACGTAGGGCAGGGCCTTCACCTCCTCCAGGCCCTCCACGGCGGTCACGGTGCCCACAGGGACGTAAAAGGCCATATAGCCGCAATAGCACTGCTGGGGCAGCAGCTCCGGCATGGTCGTACAGCGGCCCGTGGCGATGTCCAGCAGGAAGTCCTCCACATGCAGGCCCGTGGACAGGTGAATGAGGTCGGAGGAGATGTACACGCCGCCGCCCCGGGCGGCCGTCTCCATCAGGTAGACCTCGTCCCCGTCCATGATGAACTCGCTGTGGGTGATGCCCTGCTTCAGGCCGAAGCCGGTGATGATTTTCTCGTTGAGCTCCAGCACCTTCCGCTCCAGCGCCGCGTCGGCGGTGGTGGGAAAGATGCGGCTTTTGGCGGCGTAGGCGTCGGGAATGTCGAAATAGAGGGTGTCGCCGCAGCACAGATTGCGGAACTCGTGGTTCACCGCGATGCCCTCCACCACGAACTCCCGGCCCGTGGCCAGCCGCTCCACAATGACGCCGCCGTTGCTGCTCCAACGCTCCGCCTCGTGGTACTTCTCCCGCAGCTCCTCCTCGCTGTGGACGGCCTGCACGCCGCGGCTGCCCTGGGTGTCCAGGGGCTTGATGATGACGCTGCCGCCCAGGCCGCGGTAGAACGCCACGGCCTCCTCCACGGAGAACACGGTCTTGTTGGGCAGCAGGGGCAGACCCAGCTCGGCCAGCCGCTCTCGCATCAGGCTCTTGTCCGTGAACAGGCGGCCGGTCTCGTAGCCGATGCCGGGCAGGCCCAGCTCCCGGGCGATATAGGCCACCGTCCGCACGGGGATGTCGGTCTGGTCGGTGATGACGCCCACGATGCCCTCCCGACGGGCGAACTCCAGGATTTCCTCCTTTTTCCGCACGTCAATCAGCAGCTTTTTGCTGTAATAGGGGTCAAATTCCGCAGAAATGGCCGGAGCCACCAGCAGCACCTCAAAGCGCTCCGCGGCGCGCTGCACCAGAGGCAGCTGAAAGTCCCCCGCGCCGATAATCATAATTTTTTCCATAGAAAGCTCCCTCCTGTCGGGCCAAATCGTTGAAAAGAAAACAATTTATCGCAGCTCCTCCTGAATCCCCCGGGTGACGCGGTACACGTCCTCCATGACGGTGATTCGGGTAATCTCCTGCTTCCAGTATCCGCTGTGGGACACGCCCCGGAGGTACCAGGCATACTGCTTCCGGGCCTCCAGACAGGCGATTTTTTCCCCTTTTTGTGCCTTTGCCAGCTCAATCTGACGCAGGGCCGTCTCCATGCGCTCCCGCAGCGGCGGCAGGGGCGGAATCTCCTCCCCCCGCAATGCGGCCAGTCCCCTCTGGAACAGCCAGGGGTTGCCGAAGGCCCCCCGGCCAATCATCACCGCGTCCGCGCCGGTGTAGCGCAGGATGTGGGGCACATCCTCCGGCTCGAACACGTCGCCGTTGGCGATGACGGGGATACTCACAGCCTGCTTCACCGCCCGGATGATGTCCCAGTCGGCGCGGCCGGCGTACATCTGGGTTTTGGTCCGGGCGTGAATCGTCACCGCCGCCGCCCCGGCGCTTTCCAACGCCTGGGCGAACTCCACGGCGTTGACGCTGCCCTTGTCCCAGCCCTTGCGGGTCTTCACCGTCACCGGACAGCCCGCGCCCCGGCGGACGGCCTCCACAATTTTGACCGCCTTCTCCGGGTCCCGCATCAGGGCGGAGCCGTCGCCGTTGTTGGCCACCTTGGGCACAGGGCAGCCCATGTTGATGTCGATAAACGCCGGATGGACCAGCCGCGTCACCTTCTCCGCGGCCTGTTCCATGCTCTCCGCCTCGCTGCCGAAGAGCTGCACCGCCGCCGGGTACTCCTCCGGCCCCAGCTCCATGAGCCGGAGGGTCTTCCGGTCCTGAAAGCACAGGGCCTTGGCGGAAATCATCTCCGTCACGGTGCCTCCAGCCCCCAGCTCCCGGCAGATGGTGCGGAAGGCCAAATCGGTCACCCCCGCCATGGGGGCCAGAATCAGGGGGTTGGGCAGGGTGACGCCGCCGATGGTTACGCTTCCGCCGGTCATTCCTCGTCCTCCCCCTCGCTTCGGATGGGCTCTGTCTCCCCGGGCAGGGCGTCCCCGTCTTCGGATTCCTCCTCGTTCTCCTCCTGGGCGCTGTCCTCCTGGGCGCTCTCCTCCTCCGATTCCTGCTGGGCGTCAATTTCGGCCATGGCGCGCAGGCCGGTGACAATGAACAGCACGCCCACCACCGCAAAGAGAATGGGAGCCAGAGTCATGGGGCTGAGATGAGTGAACTCGGCGCGCAGGGACCAGGCCAGATAGAGCAGGTAGCCTCCGGCCAGAACCCGCACAATAAAGCGGCCTTTGGGGTTGTTTGGCAGCATATTAAAACCTTCTTTCAAGCAATATCCTGAACAACAGCGCACGGCTCAGGCGTGAGCCAGGGTCAGGCAGCAGATTTCAGCCGCTCCGGCCTCCCGCAGCACGCGACTGGCCTCCTCCAGGGTGGAACCCGTGGTGATAATGTCATCCACCAGTATGATTCGCTTTCCCTCCACACTGACACCCCGGCGCAGGCAGTACACATCCCGCACATTTGCGGAGCGCTCCGCGGCATCCCGGGTGCCGGACTGGGGCGAGGTGTGGCGGTATTTCTCCAGCAGAGGGCACAGGGGCAGACCGCTGTACCGTGCCACGCCCCGGGCCAGCCGCTGGGCCTGGTCATAGCCCCGGCGCAGACGGCGGGGCAGGCTGAGGGGCGTCCAGGTGACGCAGTCAAAGCGCCGGAGGTCCGGCTCCAGTTCACGCAGACACTCCCACATCCACAGGGCATAGGTGTGGCTGTAGTGCCAGTGGCCCCGGAACTTGTAGCGCAGAAAGGAGCTGCGCAGCTCCCCCTCGTAGCGCAGAGGGGAGAGGCAGCGCCGGAAGTGGACCCCTGTCCGGACCTCCCGCTGCGCCGGGTCGGAAAGGGCGCTCCGGCACGCCGGGCAGAGCTCACCCGGCTCCGCCTCCAGATGCTTCTGACAAATCAGACACCGCCGGGGCATCCAGAACTCCAGCACAAGACCCGCCAAACGGCGGACAGGCTTGTCCATGCGCTCACCTCCGGCAGTCTGGATTCCTCAACAGTATAGCGAAGGGACGCTGAAAAAGCAAGCGTCTCCCCGCACTGGGCGGACATTCCCTTTCGAACCGGGGTGCGCAATTATTTCCCGACACATTTTGCCCCCTGAGGCCGGTATACTGACAGCAAATCAGGTTTGGAAGGGATTGCACATGACGACAAAGGACACACTCAGACGCCGGGAGGGCACACGGAAACGGAAAAAGCGCTCTCTTCGGCACCAAAATCAGCTGTTCAGGGAGATTTTGCTCCCCTTTGCCCTCTCCGCGGCGCTGACCCGGGGCACGGTGCTGGGAGACTGTCAAAGCCTGTCCCTGGGCTGGGTCGCCGCGGCGGGCACCGGCACCCGGGGCACCGCGGCGCTGGCGGGCGCGCTGCTGGGCTATGTGGCGCTGCTGCCCACGGCCCAGGCCCTGCGCTGCTGCGCGGCTGTTATTTTAATGTATACCCTCGCCCTGTCCTGCTGTGAGCTGCGGGTGTTTCGTCAGAACTGGTTCCTGGCCGCGTGCGCCGCTGTGGTCACGGCCCTCACCGGGCTGGTGTACCGCTCCGGCAGCCTGTGGACGCCGCTGCTGGCGCTGCGTCTGGCCTCGGAGGTGCTGCTCACCTACTGCGTGTGCCTGCTCCTGCGCGAGTGGGGACCCCAGGAGGGCGCGAAGCCGGGCCGTCCGGCGCTGCTGCTCTGGACCGTGCTGGGAACTGTGGCGCTGGCGGGCCTGCATCCGGGTCTGGGGAGCACGGCAGCGGCTCTGGCGACGCTGTGCGCGGCCCGGCTGGGCAGCGGAGCCGGGGCCCTGACCGGAGGCCTGACCGGTCTGTGCGTGGGGCTGGGCGGCGCGGGGGTGCCGCTGCTGGGGGCAGTGCTCTCCGCCGCCGGAGGGCTGGCGGGTCTGCGCCGGGGACGGCATCGGCTGGAGATGGTGCTGCTCTTCGCCGCGGGCGGCCTGCTGTGCGCCCTTTGGACCCACAGCGGCGCCCTGAGCGCTCTGGCGTGTTCTGCGGCGGCCGGGGTGTACTCCGCCCTGCCGGAGGGGCTTCTGCACCGGCTGGACAGCCTGCTGGAGACGGACAGCGTCCCCGCGCCGGTGCCCCGCTTCTCCGCTCTGGAGCAGACCGGGGAACGGCTCAGCGCCCAGGCCCGGGCCTATCACAGCCTTTGCGGGCACATCCGGGAGAGTCTGGCGGGGGAGGACCCGGGAGAGGACAGCTCTGTCATCTTCGAGCGGGCCATGGAGCGGGTGTGCCCGGGCTGCTTCCTCTATCAGGTGTGCTGGCAGCGGGACTACACCATCACCTGCAAGGCCCTGACCCAGGTGCTGGAGACCATGCTCTCCTCGGGCAGCCTCTCTGCCGCCGACTATCCGGAGAGCTTTCGGCGGCGCTGCGGACGGCTGGACGAGTTTCTGCGGGTCTCCAACGAAGAGCTCTACGGCCACTGGGCCAGGCAGCGCAGCCGGGAGCGGCAGCTGGAGAGCCGCCGGGCGGTGTGCGCCCAATATGAACAGCTCTCCCGCCTGCTCAGCGGCGCGGCGGACCAGCTCCGGGAGGAGGTGGAGGAGGACCTGGCCGGCGCCGCGTCGGTGCAGCGGGCGCTGGAGGAGCGGGGCCTGGAGGCCCGCTGCGCGCTCCAGGTGGACCAGCGCAGCCGCCGCACGCTGGAGATTCGGGGCCGGGACCTGGACGTGCTCAACAGCGAGGAGGGGCTGCGGCTGCTCTCGGGCACGCTGGGCGTGCGCATGGAGCCCACCGCCTCCTTCCGGGTGCGGCAGGGAGAGCAGCTGGTGTTTCATCAGTGTCCGCCCCTGAGCGCCACGGTGTCGGTGGCCTCTCACCGGCGGCGGGAGGGTCAGGACAACGGGGACAACGGCCTGTGGTTCCGGGACGAGGAAGGGGTGCTGTGGGTCGCCCTGTGCGACGGCATGGGCAGCGGCGCGGCGGCGGCCCGGGACAGCCGCCTGCTGACCACCCTGCTCAAGGACTTCCTCCGCGCGGGCGTGGGCCCGGCGGCGACGCTGGAGACCCTGTCCGGAGCCCTGGGGCTGGCCGGAGAGCTGGACGGCGGCTTCACCACGGTGGATTTGCTGCGACTGGATTTGTTCTCCGGCGCGGGCACCCTCTACAAGCTGGGGGCCGCGCCCACCTATCTGCGCCGGGGCGGACTGGTCAGCCGCGTCACCGCCGCGGCGCTGCCCGCGGGTCTGGATGGCCCGGAGGGCGGCACACCGGACGAGAGCCGGTTCCGGCTGAGCGCGGAGGACTTCGTGCTGCTGGTCACAGACGGGGTCACGGACGGCCAGGGAGACGAGTGGCTGCGCAGCCTTCTGGAGCACTACGACGGGGAGAGTCCCCGGGCGCTGGCGCAGCAGGTGCTCTCCAGCCCCGGCGCGGGCCGGGAGGACGACCGGACGGTGGTGGCCGTCCGGCTGGGCCGCCGGAGCGCCAGGGCCAGGGCCTGAGGCGTATAAAACCGGGCATATCCGGGAAAAATGGGCCAGAACTGGAAAAATCTGGCACGAAAGAGAGGATTTCGATGGAGGTAAAAGGAGTATCGCGCAGGGTCATCGTGGTGCGCTCGCCGGATCAGCGCTTTTTTGAGCAGGCCATCTTTCTGCTGCGGGAGGACGCCCTCCACGCCAACGCCGTCACCGAGGAGCAGGTGGTGCGTCAGGCCCGGCAGGCGGCGGCCCAATATGTGCAGCGCACCGCCCAGTCCCCCCTTCCCCGGCGGCGGGTGCCCGGCCTGGCCTGGTTCCTGCTGGGGGCCTGGACGGTGGGGCTGGCATGGTGCGTCACCCTTTTTCTGGGCTGACGGGGGCCATTCCTCCGGTTTCTGCCAAAAAGCATTGCATTTCTCCAGAAAGCGCGGTATGATAGAGGTTGAAATCCCCTTTGATGGAGGACGACCATGTATAAGACCATTCGCTCCCTGGGTCTGCTGGGCCTGGAGGGCTACGAGGTGCTGGTGGAGTGCGACCTCTCCACCGGCCTGCCCCGCTTCGATGTGGTGGGACTGCCGGGCAACGCGGTGAAGGAGGCCCGGGAACGGGTGCGCTCCGCCATCCGCAACAGCGGCTTCTCCTTTCCCGTGGGGCGCATCACCGTGAATCTGGCTCCGGCGGACCTGCGCAAGGAGGGCACCGTCTACGACCTGCCCATTGTGGTGGGACTGATGGCGGTGCTGGAGCAGGTGCCGCCGCCCGGAGCGGACCAGGCGTTTTTGGGAGAGGTATCCCTCTCCGGAGAAATCCGGGGCGTGCGGGGCGTGCTGCCCATGGCCCTGACCGCCGCCCGGCTGGGCATCCGGGAGCTGTACGTCCCGGCGGAGAACGCGTCGGAGGCGGCGCTGGCCGGCGCGATGCGGGTGTACCCCGTCCGCACGGTGAAGGAGCTCTGGGAACATCTGAACGGCCGAAGAGCGCTCCCGATTGCCCGGGAGCCCGACTTCAACGAGGACGAACGCAGTCTGCCTGACTTTTCGGACGTAAAAGGGCAGGGTCCGGTGAAGCGGGCCCTGGAAATCGCCGCCGCGGGCGGCCACCACCTGCTGATGGTGGGCTCTCCCGGCTCCGGCAAGAGCATGCTGGCCCGCCGCCTGCCCTCCATCCTGCCGGACATGAGCCGGGAGGAGGCCCTGGAGGTCACGCAGATCTGGTCCGTGTGCGGTCAGCTGGACCGGCGCCATCCCCTGATGACCACCCGCCCCTTCCGGGCGCCCCACCACACCATCTCCAGCCACGCGCTGGCGGGCGGCGGCACCGTGCCCAAGCCCGGCGAAATCTCCCTGGCCCACCAGGGCGTGCTGTTTCTGGACGAGCTGCCGGAGTTCCAGACCTCCGCGCTGGAGGTGCTGCGCCAGCCCCTGGAGGACGGCATCGTGCAGATTTCCCGGGTGTCCGGCACCATGATCTACCCCAGCCGCTTCCAGATGATCTGCGCCATGAACCCCTGCCGCTGCGGCTGGTACGGCCACCCCTCCGGGCGCTGCACCTGCTCGGAGAACAGCGTGCGCCAGTATCTGAGCCGGGTTTCCGGCCCCCTGATGGACCGCATTGATTTGAAGGTGGACGTGCCCTCCCTGGACTTTGACGAGCTCCGCCTCCGCGCGCCTGGGGAGCGCTCCGAGGTCATCCGCAGGCGGGTCAACGCCGCCCGGGCCGTACAGCGTGAGCGCTTCGGGCCGGACGGGCCGCGCTGCAACGCCCAGATGGGCCCGGCCCAGCTGCGGGAGTTCTGCGCGCTGGACGAGGGCTGCACGTCGCTGATGAAGCAGGCCTTTGAGAAGATGGCCCTTACCGCCCGGAGCTACGACCGCCTGCTGCGGGTGGCCCGGACCATCGCGGACCTGGCCGGGAGCGATTCCATTCAGGTGATGCATCTGGCCGAGGCGCTGCAATACCGCACGGCGAAAACCATGGAGCAGGAATAGTCCCCTTTTTCGGGCTGTATCTCTTTGATTATTTTTTGTTACAGTTTTTTTCTTGACATGGGTGGACATACCTGCCACAATGAGTAGACCATAGAGGTGGGCGTATGCCCCGGCCTCTCTGGAGGAGACTCCTCACCGGGACCTGGTTGTCTGTTGCGGAAAACCTTTTGCACAAAATGGATACCTTTCAAATAGTTTTCACCTGAATAAATTTTCTCAGGATAATTGCCGGAGGGAAAAAATCGAAAGAGAACTTTTTAGGCCGTTTTATTCCACAGATGCATATTATTGGGACAATAACTGTTAAGAATCTGTAAAGTAATTGTAAACAAACGATTCGAGCTGTTGATTTAGGTCTTGCTTCATAGTATGATAAGGCTGGGGAGGAGTTTCCCCGAAAAAAATTCAGTAAAGGAGTGGGACTTATGCAAGCAGCCAAGGATATTTTGCAGGCCTACCTTAAGGTAAGTCGCCGAGTCACCGAGGAGCTTGGGGGACATTTCGGAAAAATGAACCTCACCTTCCCTCAGACGCTGGCTCTGACCATCCTGTCCGCCGATGGACCCATGCCCATCAGCACTCTGGCTAAGGTCACGGGCAGCGCAAACAGCACCACCTCTGGCATTGTGGATCGCTTGGAAAAGGCCGGACTGCTGCGGCGGGTCCGCTCCGAGACGGACCGCAGAGTGATTTACGTCGAGGTGACGGAGAAGTACGAAGCCATTCACGCGGAGTCCAAGAATCACGCTCTGGAGCGGTTCTCCAAGGCCGTCAGCGGCCTGGATGAGCAGGAGCTGGGGGACGTGCTGCGGGGCCTGACCCTGCTGGAAAACACCCTGGAGCAGAACCGCAGTTCCAAGAAGCGCACGGTGCAGTAACCACCTGAACCTCGCCCCGTTGTGCGCGGACTCCTCTGGGAGGGGTACTTTACATCATCTGTGAAGGAGCACTTTGCAGAGGCAGAGAATACTCAGAATGAGGCGAGTTCAGCTATGATTTTTCGCAGAACAGATAAATACGGGTATAGTCGCTACTATGGCGGAGGCGGACCGGCGTTTGTCATCAAAGTGGTGGCCACCATCCTGGTGATGGTGGCCCTGGTGATTGGCGCCGCCGCCTTTGTTGTGCAGAAATACATGGTCTACACGGAAAACGGGGGCCATTTGGAGCTGCCCTGGGCCAAAAAGTCGTCCCAGGTGACGCCGGAGGAGCCCGGCGGCGGCGGTCTGGATGATTTGGTGGTCGTGGACAACCACGCCGCGGAGAGCTCCGCTGAGGCGGAGGCGTCCATCAGTGCGGAAGCGTCTCAGAGCGCCGAGGCGTCCGCCAGCGCGGAAGCGTCTCAGAGCGCCGAGGCGTCCGCCAGCGCGGAAGGCTCCGCCAGCGCCGAAGCGTCCGCAAGTGCCGAGGGCTCCACCAGCGCTGAGGGCTCCAAGAGCGCCGAAGCAATCGCCGAACCCGCTCAGAGCGCGGACACCTCCGCCCCCGCGCAGCCCGCACAGCCCGGCCTGTGGGAACGCTTTATGAACTGGCTGCGCAGCCTGTTCCAGACGCCCCAGACCACCGTCCCGGCGGCGGACAGCAGCGCCGAGGCCTCCGCCTCCGTGCCCGGTTCCTCTTCCGCCTCCTCTGCCTCCTCCGCTCCGGCCGTGACCGACCCGGGTGAGTCGTCCGAGACGACACAGCCCGCCCAGTCCGCGTCTGAGAGCCAGCAGGAGGAGCCGAAGACCCCGGCAAGCACCAAAAAGCCCCTCTCCGGCGGCCTGCTGCTCCAGCACGTCTCCATCGGCGACGTAAAGGGCGGCTACGCCGAGGGCGATGTCAAGAACAAGAAGGGCAACGGCATCATGCTGTTCATGAAGGAGTCCGGCGGCAAGCTGAACTTCTCCTCCAACCAGGGCCTGGCCGAGGAACTGGGCGTCAACGGCGAGAGCAGCACCGGCGACAAGATTAAGGACGTGGTCAAGGAGCTCAAGGGCAAGGACTACTACACCCTGGCCTATGTGGACTGTTTCCAGGACCAGAAGGCCGGCGAGGAGTCCGACCTGCGGCTGCATGACAACGACAACGACGCCTGGCTGGACGGCGAGGACCGGGCCTGGGCCGATCCCACCAGCGCCCGCTACCAGAACTATCTGGTGGCCCTGATTCGGGAGCTGGACGACATGGGCTTTGACGAAATCGTGCTCAACAACGCCTGCTATCCCGCCACGGGCGAGACCGACAAGCTCAGCGAGGACTGCTACGACCCGGGCAGCTTCCGGGACACCGTGGGCGGCTTCTACAAGAAGCTGTCCAAGGAGCTGAAGGACTGCAAGAGCATGATATCGCTCATCACCACCGAGATGGCCATTCAGGACGGCTACGACGAGGCCACCGGCCAGAGCCTGGAGAACATGCTCCAGCTGGGCGGCCGCCTCTGGGTGGACGCCGACCGGGACAAAGCGGACCAGCTCTCCGAGGCCCTGAAGGCGGCGGGCTATCCCGACAACGCCCTGGGCGTGCTGGTGGGCAGCCTCAAGGATTCCGACTCGTTCAACCAGATGAATCTGGACTGACAATCAAACCTGCAAAGGGGCACGCGGCCGCAAGGGTCAGCGTGCTCTTTTGTATTCGCACAAGTTCCGCCCTGATGCGGGTCAAGATTCAGATAAAATTCCGCAAAAATCGCTCTTGTTTCTGAAAAAAATTATGGTAAAATGAGTACAGTGCACGCAGCGCGCCCCCGCTGCGCCCTCTGCCGGGACAGTGGACCCGTTTGCCGCCGCGGAATGGGGAAAATCCGCCCGGAAAACGCTTTTTTTCGCAATGATTCGGCGCAATTCGTTGAAAAGCCGCGGAAACCGGAAACTGTCTCTTGTGCAAAGGGGCAAAACGTAGTATGATTGGGGAGCGCTGAGCGCGGTCCGGGCGGCATGGCCCGGCATCGCGGCGTGTGAAATCAGGATGGGATTCCTCCGAATCCCTGAAGGAAAGGCGGTGAGACAATGTCTCTGGAAGCAGTCAAAACGGTGACGCTGGCGGAGCAGGAGGCCAGGGAGCGCAAAGCCCAGGCCGCTGTGGACGCCAGAAAGCTGGTGGCGCAGGCGGAGAAGGCCGGTGCCCAGTCAGTGGCTGACGCCCAGGCCCGAGGCCGCAGCGAGAGTGCCCAGGCAATGGCCCAGGCGGAAGCGCGCGCGGCGGAGCATCTGGCCCAGGTAATCCGGGACACAGAGGGGACCTGCGATGAGCTACGCGCCCAGGCGCAGGAGCGGCTGGACAAGGCCGCGGACCTGATCGTCAGAAGGGTGGTGGATGCGTAATGTCCATCGTCAAAATGAAACGCATGAAGGTCATCGCCCTGGCACGAGAGCGCAGCGAGCTGCTCACCCGGCTGATGCGCCTGGGCTGTGTGGAGATTTCCGAGCCCGAAGACCTGCTGATGGACCCGGACTGGACCAGTCTGCTCAGCCGGGACACCAGTGAGCTGGGTCAGGTGCGCATGCGCACCACCGAGCTGGGCCGGGCCCTGGACGCGCTGAAAAAGTACGCCCAGGTGAAGGGCGGCGGACTCTTCGTCCAGCGCAGCGCCGTCACCGAGGCGGAGCTGTTCGCGCCGGAGCGCGCCGAGGCGGCCCTGAAAAACGCGGAGGAAATCAACGCCGCGGTGGACGCCCTGGGCAAGCTCCAGACCCAGGCCAACCGGCTGGAGGCCCAAAAGGCCAGCCTGCTGCCCTGGGAGAGCCTGGATTTGCCCCTGGAAATCGAGGGCACAGAGCATGTGGAGATGGTCCTGGGCACTCTGCCGGGCAGCTCCGCTCTGGAGGAGGTCCGGGGCGCGCTGGCAAAGGCGGCGGAGCTGTCTGAGCTGCTGCCGGTGAGCGCCGATAAGGCCCAGCAGTATGTGCTGCTGCTGTGTCATAAGAGCCAGTGGTCCGAGGCCCTGGAGGCTTTGAAGCCCTACACCTTCACCGCGACCCACTTCAAGGGTCTGACGGGGACGGCCCGGGAGAATCTGGCGGCGCTGGACGAGCGGCTGTCCCAAAACGCCCGGGAGCAGGAGGCCCGTCTGGAGGCCATCCGCGCCCACGCGGACTGCGCGAAGGAGCTGGAGGTCATCACCGACCGCCTGGCCCAGGACGCGGCCAAGGAATCCGCCCGGGAGCGTGGCATGACCGACGGAACCATCGTGTTCCTGGAGGGCTGGGTACCCGCAGCCAAGGTGGACAAGGCGGAGCTGGTGCTCAGGGACTTCGACGCGGCCTACTCCTTCGCCGAGCCCAAGCGCTACGAGACGCCCCCCACCCTGCTGGAGAACCCCTGGTGGATTCGGCCCATCAACATGGTCACGGAGATGTACTCTCTGCCGGCCTATGACTCTCTGGACCCGAACCCCCTGATGTTCCCCTTCTTTGTGCTGTTTTACGGCATTATGATGGCGGATATGGGCTACGGCCTGCTGATGATGATTACCTCCCTGGTGGTCATCAAAAAGTACCGGCCCAAGGGCACGGCGGCCAACCTGTTCGGCCTGCTGGGCATCTGCGGCATTCCGACCTTCCTCTTCGGGGCGCTGACCGGCGGCTTTTTCGGGGACTTCATCCCCCAGCTGCTCAAGCTCATCAACCCGGCGAGCACCTTCGACCTGCCCCATCTGTTCACCCCCCTCAACGACACCCTGATGATTCTGGTGGGCTCCATGATTCTGGGCGCCATTCAGGTCATCACCGGCATGGCCATCAACTTCTACAAGCTGACGAAGCGCGGTCAGTTCCTGGACGCGCTGATGGACGTGGGCTCCTGGTGGCTGGTGTTCGCGGGCGTGGGCGTGGGCGTTGCCACCGGCGTGTGGGCCGTGGCCATTGCGGGCGTGGCGGCGCTGATTCTGACCCAGGGCCGCAGCGCTCCCACCCTCATCGGGAAAATCGTGGGCGGCGTGTCCAGCCTCTACGACATCACGGGGTACTTTGGGGACATCCTGTCCTACTCCCGACTGATGGCCCTGATGCTGGCCGGCTCGGTCATTGCGCAGGTGTTCAACACCCTGGGCGCCATCCCCGGCAACGTGATTTTCTTCATCATCATCTCCATGGCGGGCAACACGCTCAACTTCGCCCTGAACATTCTGGGCTGTTACGTCCACGACCTGCGTTTGCAGTGCCTGGAGTACTTCAACAAGTTCTACGAGGACGGCGGGCGGCCTTTTGCCCCCCTGGCCTACGACACCAAATATGTTGACGTAGAATAAGCTCTGTTTTTAACCAAAAACCTACATAAACCAATCTATCAGGAGGAAATCGTTATGTTTTTGGAAAATTTTGGCGGTCTGGCTCTGGCTCTGCTGGGCGCGGGCCTGGCGGCGGTTCTCAGCGGCATCGGCTCTGCCAAGGGCACGGGCCTCGCGGGTGAGGCGGGCACCGGCCTGCTGTGCGCCGACCCCTCCAAGTTCGGCAAAATCATGATTCTTCAGGTCATCCCCGGCACCCAGGGCCTGTACGGCCTGGTGGTGTGGTTCTTCGCGGTCTTCCGCATGGGCCTGCTGGGCGGCACGCTGCCCGAGCTGACCATCGCCCAGGGCTGCCAGTACTTCGCCGCCTGCCTGCCCATGGCGCTGGGCGGACTCTTCTCCGCCATCGCCCAGGGCCGCGTCGCCGCCGGCTCCATCAACATCCTGGCCAAGCAGCCCGACCACTGGTCCAAGGGCATGGTGCTGTGCATCACCGTCGAGTTCTACGCCATTCTGGCCCTGCTTGCCTCCATGCTGATGATCATCAATATCAGCGCCTGATGGCCCCAAAGAAAGGCTGGAGGATGAGATGACTGGTATTGAAAAAATCACTGGCCGCATCAACGCCGACGCCCAGGCGGAGATTGACGCCGTCCTGGCCGAGGCCCAGTCCAGGGCCGACGAGATCAAGGCCAAATACGACGCCCAGGCGCGGCAGGAGTACGACACCCTGACGCGCCGGGGCGAGAGCGCCGCCCAGGAGCGGGAGAAGAACCTGCACAGCAGCGCCCAGATGGAGGCCCGGAAGATGGTCCTCGCCGCCAAGCAGGAGATGCTGGACAAGGCCTTCCAGCGGGCCCAGCGCAGGCTGTGCACCCTGGACGACGAGGCCATGACCACGCTGCTGGCAAAGCTGGCCCAGCGGGCCAGCGTCACCGGCAGGGAGGAGGTCATCCTCAACGGCGGCGTGAAAAAGCGCCTGGGCGCGGCTGTGGTGAAGAAGGCCAACGCGGACGGCGGTCTGCACCTGACCCTCAGCGAGGCCGACGGCTCCTTCGAGGGAGGCGTCGTGCTCAAAAACGGAGCGGTGGAAATCAACGGCACCTTTGACACGCTGGTGCGCCTCGTGCGGGGCGAAATCGCCGGTGAGGTGGCGAAGGTCCTGTTTGACTGATACGCTCCGGATTCAGCGGAGTCAAATATACATTCTGTATTGAGATTTCCGCCGAAAGAAGGAGGAACACATGTCGAAACGAATCAAAGACACGGATTATCTGTTCCTCTCCACCTACACCCACGTTCTGGAAACCACCCTGCTGACCCATGCGCGCATGGAGCGCATGCTGGAGGCCCCCACCGACGCGGACGCGCTGCGGGTGCTGGTGGAGTGCGGCTATCCGGAGCTGAGCGTGATTGACGTGGACGGCGTGAACCACATGCTGGCCAAAATGAGGGACAGAGTGTTTGGGGACCTGTACGCCATCGTACCCGACCCCAGGCTGCTGGACGTTTTTAAAATCAAGTATGACTACCACAACGCCAAGGCCCTGCTCAAGGCGGAGGCCATGGGCACCGACGCGGAGCGGCTGCTGGTGGACGTGGGGCGCTACGCCCCGGCTCTGCTGACCCAGCGCGTGCGGGAGAAGTCCGACGCGGGTCTGAGCGAGTACCTGGCCCAGGCCATCGCCGAGGCCCGGGAGCTGCTGGGCACCACCCGGGACCCCCAGCGCGCGGACTTCGTCCTGGACAAGTTCTGCTTTCTGGAGATGGAGGCCCTGGCCCGGGGGACCGGCTCGGACTTCCTGGTGGGCTATGTCCGCGCCCAGGTGGACCTGGCGAACCTGAAGAGCCTGGTGCGGGTGCTGCGCATGGGCAAGAGCCCGGACTACCTCAGCGAGGTGCTCTTTGAGGGCGGCACCATCAGCGCCGACGCCCTGCTGCGCATGGCCCGGAAGGGGGACAAGCTGGAGAGCATCTACGCCGCCACCCCCTACGCCGCCGCCGCCGAGGCGGGACAGAGCGCCGTCAGCGGCGGCCGCCTGACCGACTTCGAGCGCCTGTGCGACAACACCCTGATGGACTATCTGGTCCAGGCCAAGACCGTCCCCTTCGGGGAGCAGGTCCTCATCGGCTACCTGGGGGCCCGGGAGAGCGAGCTGACGGCGGTGCGCATCATCATGACCGGGCGTCTGGCCGGTCTGAAGGCGGACTTGATCCGGGAAAGGCTGCGTGAAGCGTATGTATAAGATAGCCGTTTTGGGCGATAGAGAGAGCGTGATGGGCTTCAAGGCCCTGGGGCTGGAGGTCCACTCCGCCGAACACGCCGCCGAGGCCCGGAAAATCCTGCACCGTCTGGCCCGGGACGGCGAGACCGCCATCATCTACCTGACGGAGCAGTACGCCGCCCAGATGGACGACGAAATCGCCAAATACAAGGAGCAGGTCCTGCCTGCCATCATCCTCATCCCCGGCAAGAGCGGTTCCCTGGGCATTGGTATGCAGAATATCAAGGACTCCGTGGAGCGCGCCGTGGGTGCGGACATTCTCTAAGGAAAGAAGGTTGACCAAATGGGCACGATTGTCAAGGTGTCCGGCCCGCTGGTGGTTGCCACCGGCATGTCGGATGCCAATATGTCCGACGTGGTCCGGGTGGGCAAGGACCGTCTCATCGGTGAGATTCTGAACATGAACGGCGACTCCGCCTCCATTCAGGTCTACGAGGAGACCTCCGGCCTCGGCCCCGGCGCGGAGGTCGTCACCACCGGCATGCAGCTGAGCGTGGAGCTGGGCCCCGGCCTGCTGGAGAACATCTACGACGGCATCCAGCGGCCCCTGGAGGGCATCATGCAGCTGTGCGGCTCCAACATCAAGCGCGGCGTGGAGGTCCCGGCCCTGAACCGGGAGAAGAAGTGGGACTTCGTCCCCGTGGCCAAGGTGGGCGACAAGGTCCAGGGCGGCGACTTCTTGGGCGATGTCCAGGAGACCCCCTCCGTGCTCCACCACATCATGGTTCCCGTGGGCCTGAAGGGCACCGTCAAGAGCATCAGGAAGGGCTCCTTCACCGTGGAGGAGACTGTGGCGGTCCTGGAGCTGGAAAACGGCGAAAAGCGCGAGCTGAGCATGGTCCAGCGCTGGCCCGTCCGCGTGGGACGCCCCTACACTAAGAAATTCCCCCCGAAAACCCCCTTGCAGTCCGGACAGCGCATCATTGACACCCTGTTCCCGGTGGCAAAGGGCGGCACCGCCGCCGTGCCCGGCCCCTTCGGCTCCGGCAAGACCGTGGTGCAGCACGCCCTGGCCAAGTGGTCCGACGTGGACATCGTGGTCTACATCGGCTGCGGCGAGCGGGGCAACGAGATGACCGACGTTTTGAGAGAGTTCCCGGAGCTGATCGACCCCCGCACCGGCGAGACCCTGATGAAGCGCACGGTGCTGATTGCCAACACCTCCGACATGCCCGTGGCGGCCCGTGAGGCGTCCGTCTACACCGGCATCACCATCGCGGAGTACTTCCGGGACATGGGCTACGCCGTAGCCGTCATCGCCGACTCCACCTCCCGCTGGGCCGAGGCCCTGCGCGAGATGTCCGGCCGTCTGGAGGAAATGCCCGGCGAGGAGGGCTACCCCGCCTACCTGGCCTCCCGTCTGGCCCAGTTCTACGAGCGCGCGGGCGTGGTGCAGTGCATCGGCTCCGATTCCAATCGCACCGGCTCCCTGACCGCCGTGGGCGCGGTGTCCCCTCCCGGCGGCGACCTGTCCGAGCCCGTCTCTCAGGGCACCATGCGCATCGTCAAGGTGTTCTGGGCCCTGGACTCCTCTCTGGCCTATCGCCGTCACTTCCCCGCCATCAACTGGCTCAACTCCTACAGCCTCTACACCGACTCCCTGAAGGAGTGGTACGACACCGAAATCGGCCCCGATTACGTCTCCAACCGGGAGAAGGCCATGGCCCTGCTCCAGGAGGAGGCCAGCCTGAACGAAATCGTGCAGCTGGTGGGCAAGGACTCCCTGAGCGCCAGGGACCAGCTGACCCTGGAGGTCGCCCGGATGATTCGGGAGGACTTTCTCCAGCAGAACGCCTTTGTGGACATCGACTCCTTCTCCAGCTACCGCCGTCAATACCTGATGCTGAAAATGGTGCTGGACTACGACGTGCTCTGCCGCGCCGCTCTGGAGAAGGGCGCGCAGCTGAAGGATTTGTTCTCCATCGAGGCCCGAAACGGCATTGGCCGGGCCAAGAGCGTCCCCGAGGACGAGTACGAGAGCGTCTACGCGAAAATCTTCTCCGACATGGAGCAGCAGATCAACGAAGCCGCTGAGCGAGGGGAGGAAGATTGATGATTAAGGAATACAGAACCATTCAGGAGATCTCCGGCCCTCTGATGATGGTCAAAAACGTGGCGGGCGTCACCTACGACGAGCTGGTGGAGATCGAGCTTCCCGACGGCCACGTCCGCCGGGGCAAGGTGCTGGAGGTCAACGGCGACACCGCCGTGGTGCAGCTCTTTGAGGCCAGCGCGGGCATCAACCTGCGCGACTCCAAGGTGCGCTTCCTGGGCCACCCGCTGGAGCTGGCCGTGTCCGGCGACATGCTGGGCCGGGTCTTCTCCGGCATGGGCGAGCCCATCGACGGCGGCCCCGCCATCCTGCCCGACGCCCACCGGGACATCAACGGCCTGGCCATGAATCCCGCGGCCCGGGACTACCCCAACGAGTTCATTCAGACCGGCGTGAGCGCCATTGACGGCCTGAACACCCTGGTCCGAGGCCAGAAGCTGCCCATCTTCTCTGGCTCCGGCCTGCCCCACAACCAGCTGGCCGCCCAGATTGCCCGTCAGGCCAAGGTGCTGGACGGGGGCGAGAGCAACTTCGCCGTGGTCTTCGCCGCCATCGGCATCACCTTCGAGGAGTCCGAGTACTTTGTGCAGGAGTTCACCCGCACCGGCGCTCTGGAGCGCACCGTGCTCTTCCTGAACCTGGCCAACGACCCCGCCGTGGAGCGCATCTCCACGCCGCGTATGGCCCTGACCGCCGCCGAGTACCTGGCCTTTGACAAGGGCATGCATGTGCTGGTCATCCTGACCGACATCACCAACTACGCCGAGGCCCTGCGCGAGGTGTCCGCGGCCAAGAAGGAGGTCCCCGGCCGCCGCGGCTACCCCGGCTACCTCTACACCGACCTTGCCACCATGTACGAGCGGGCGGGCCGCCATCTGGGCGAGCCGGGCTCCATCACCATGATTCCCATTCTGACCATGCCCGAGGACGACAAGACCCACCCGATTCCCGACCTGACGGGCTACATCACCGAGGGCCAGATCATCCTCAGCCGGGAGCTCTACCGCAAGGGCATTCTGCCTCCCATCGACGTGCTGCCCTCCCTGTCCCGTCTGAAGGACAAGGGCATCGGCCCCAAAAAGACCCGTGAGGACCATGCGGGCACCATGAACCAGCTCTTCGCCGCCTACGCCACCGGCAAGGAGAACAAGGAGCTGATGGCGATTCTGGGCGAGGGCGCGCTGAGCGAGACCGACCTCCAGTACGCCAAATTTGCCGACGAGTTCGAGCGCCGCTATGTGGGTCAGGGCCTGTTTGAGAACCGTTCCATCATCGAGACCCTGGATTTGGGCTGGGAGCTGCTGCGGCTGCTGCCGGAGAATGAGCTCAAGCGCATCAAGCCCGAGTACATCGACAAGTACCTCCACGGCAAGCAGTAAGGGGGGACGAGTATGCCTTCCGTCAACGTAAACGCCACCCGAATGGAGCTGACGAAGCAGAAACGCAAGCTCGCCACCTCCAGCCGGGGCCACAAGCTGCTCAAGGACAAGCGGGACGAGCTGATGAAGCAGTTCCTGGACCTGGTGAAGCAGAACCGGGACCTGCGCAAGAAGGTCGAGGACGCCCTGATGCGCGCCCACGCCAGCTTCACCGTCGCCAGCGCCCTGATGGGCCCGGAGATGATGGAGCAGAGCCTGCTCTACCCGAAGCAGAGCGTGGAGCTGGGCATGGGCTTCAAGAACATCATGTCCGTCAACGTGCCCATGTACGACTTCCACACCCGCAGCGCCGACAGCGGTGAAATCTACCCCTACGGCTTCGCCAACACCAGCTGTGAGCTGGACGACGCCGTGGACGCCCTTTCCGGCGTCTTTGAGGACATGCTCAAGCTGGCCCAGATCGAAAAGGCCTGCCAGCTCATGGCCGAGGAGATTGAGAAGACCCGCCGCCGGGTCAACGCCCTGGAGTATGTGGTCATCCCCGACTGTCAGGCGAAAATCAAGTCCATCACCATGAAGCTGGACGAAAACGAGCGCAACAACACCATTCGCCTGATGAAGGTGAAGGATATGATGCTGGCCCAGCAGATTGAGCAGCGCCGTCAGGCCGACGCCGAGGCCCTGTCTGCTTACAGGCAGAAGAACGGGTGATGCAAACCCGAAGCAAAAAAGGCTGTCCGCCCCCGGGTGGACGGCTTTTTTGCGCCGTTTGGGCCTCAAACTGGGCCTCACACACCACGGTATTTGAATGAGTAAAAAAATTGTTAACAAGAACTTCAACAGTTGAGAAAAACGACCGTATATAATACCCTCAAGAATCATTTTGGGGGTATT
>CACZUK010000016.1 GCA_902784305.1 Oscillospiraceae bacterium
TTTCTCGCCCTGCTGAACGCCCTGGAGGACCGGGGCTGCACCTTCGCCCTGCGCCACTGCTGCGCCGGAGCCGCCACGCTGAACTACCCCCAGGCCCATCTGGACATGATTCGGCCCGGCATCCTCCTCTACGGCTACTCCCCCGACCACGCCTGCGACGGCATGCTGGACGTGCGCCCCGTGATGGAGGTCAAGGCCCGGGTCGCCTCGGTGAAGCGCCTGCCCAAGGGCACCTGCATCAGCTACGGCCGCACCCACACCCTGGAGCGGGACAGCGTGGTGGCCGCCGTCACCATGGGCTACGCCGACGGGCTTCCCCGACTGCTCTCGGGCCGCTTTGCCTTCCGGTGGAAGGGGCATCCCCTGCCCCAAATCGGCCGCGTTTGCATGGACATGTGCATGGCCGACGCCACAGACCTCCCCGGCGTGCGGGTGGGGGACGAGGTCAGCCTCTTTGGGCCGGAGGGCGGTCTGGTGGACCTGGCCGACCGGCTGGGCACCATCTCCTACGAGCTGCTGTGCGGCATCTCTGCCCGGGTCCCGCGGGTGTACAAAGGGTAATCTTCGGCGCTGTTTCGACGAATCCTCATCATTTCAGCCGGGCACTTTCATTCCAAACTGTATTTTTTCCTCAAATCTCTACAAAACGGACAGAAAAACAGGGCCAGCCTCCGGGCTGACCCTGTTTCGCGTTTTGACATCGTTATTTGGAAACCTTGACCTTTTTGGCCCCGCTCCAGGCGGAATACCACAGCTTGTCGCCCGCCTTGCGGAAGCAGCGCACCGACACCAGATAGGTCTTCCCCTTCGTCAGGCCGCCGATGCTCGCACCGGTCTTGTTGCCGCCGTCAACGGTCTTTTTCTGGGTCACCTTGCCCAACACCCAGCGCAGCTCATAGCCCTGAGCGCCGCCGGTCTTAGGCCACTTCACCGCGATGGTCCCGGCCTTGCTGTTCTTAGCCGTGGACAGCTTGGGCGCGGTCACGGCAAAGAGGGTGCGGCCCTCGCTGTCGTAGCCGGTGAGGTACTTCTTGCCGTCCTCGGTTACGCCGCGAACCGTGTAGCGATAGACCTGGCCTTTCTTGGCGCTATTGTCCACCACGGAGGCGGCGGTGGTGGTGGCCACGCCCTTCCAGCTCCCGGAGCTACCCTTGCGGAACACGCGGTAGCATTTCACGCCCGCGACCTTGTTGTAGCTCAGGCTGACGCCCTTGTCGGTGTAGACCGCCTTGGTCAGGGTGGGCGCGGCGTAGTAGGTCACCGTTGCCCCGGTCTTGTCATAGCTGCCGGCGTTGCTCTTGTCGGAAGCGTTGATGCAGCGAACCGTATAGCGGTACCAGGTGCCGTTCTTCGCGCTCTTGTCCAGATAGCTCAGGGACGTGGTGTCCACCAGGACGGTCCACTGGCCACCCTTGCTCTTGCGGTACACCCGGTAGAGCTCCGCCTCGTTCACCTTTTCCCACTTGACGCGCACGCCGCCCAGAACGCTCTCCGCGCCCAGCAGCTTAGGCGCGGCCAGGTCGGTGCGCTTGACGGGCTCCGGCTCCGGCTGCGGCGCGGGTTCCGGCTGCGGCACAGGCTGCGCGGCCAGATTTCCGGTGGTGCTGGCTGTCACGGATGCGGAGGCGCTGCCTGTGCCCTTGGCGTTGACCGCCTTCACCCGAAGGGTGTAGGCCGTGCCGGATTTCAGCCCGGTGAGCTTGCAGGTGTTGCCCACGCTGACGGCCAGCTCCTTGAAGCTGCCGCCGTCCGCCTTGCCCTCCACCTTGTAGCGCTCTGCAGTGCTCACCGCGTTCCATTTCAGGTCTAAGAAGTTCTCGCCCTGGTTTGTGACCTTGAGGCCGGTGACCTGGGCGGGCTTGCCGCTGTCGTCGGGGACGGGCACCTCGGTCTCCGCCTCGCTCTTGCCGGAATAGCGGAAGTTGCAGTCCACCCGGCCACTGATGCCGTTCACCTTGCCCGAGGAGCTGTACTGCCAGTAGTCATAGGGGCTGCTGTAGGTCGTGGACGTTGACCAGCGCGCCAGCCAGCAGATGCAGCCTGTGAGCTGGGACACGTCGCACATATCGGCCAAATCGTTGGGATTTCCGTAGTAGCCCACCTCGTAGCCCGCATCCTTGATGATTTTGCTGTAAGCCAGCACGTTCTTCGTGCCCTGGCTGCGGGAGACTTTGTTGATGCGGTAGGCCTTGCCGCCGAGCTTTCCGGTCTCGATGTCCAGAAAAACGGGCAGCGTAATCCAGCTCCTGTGGGAGTTGATGTACTCCAGCGTCTTCTTCGCCTCCTGCTGGGCCTCCTTCACGCTGGTGGCCTGTGAGAAGTAGTAAACGCCAATTTTGATGCCCGCGTCATGGGCACCCTTCACATATTCCTCAAACTTTTCGTCCTTTCCAATGCTGAAGGAGTGGACCCGGGTGCGCCCGCAGCGCAGGATGGCGAATTTCACCCCGGCGGCCTTTACCTTCTTCCAGTCGATGTTTCCCTGAAAATAGGACACATCAATGCCCAGCGTCACGGTCTTGCCCTTCTTGGACGCGGCGTGGGTGTAGGTCTTGCCGGTGAAGGGGCTCTTGGTGGAGTTGGCGGCGGCCATGGCCTCCAGCTCCTCCTCGCTGAGGGCTTCGATGGTCCCGGGGATGTCGTCGTCATCCTCAAAGGCGCGCTTGACGCCCTCCTCCTGATAGGCCTCATAGTGCTTGAGGTAGTCGCCGTCCTCGGCGTACTCCTCCCGGAACTCCTCCCAGAACTCCGGGCTGTCCACATCCGGCTCCGCCTCGGCGGCGGACTCGTCCGCTTTGTCGTCCGGCTCCGGTTCAGGCTCCGGCTCGGACTGGGACTTGTGCTCAGGCGCGTCCGCGGACTTTTCCGCTGGTTCGGCCTGCTTCTCCGCCTGCTCCTTCTGCGACTCGTCTCCGGCCTCAGAGGGTTCCGTGCTCTCCGGCTCCGCCTGTTCAGACGCTTCCGCCTCCGCGGCCTCCGGCTGGTCGTCCGGCTGCTCATACTCCTCCCGGCTCTGGTCCGGCTCCTGCACGGACTCGGACGCGGCGGCCTCCGGCGAGAGCATACCCTCCTGGTAGGAGGACTCCGCCGCCCAGGCACTGGCACCCAGCTGCGCGCTCAGACACAGGCTCAGCAGGAGGCTCAGCAATCTGACGCCCTTGGATGTGTGATGCTTCATCGTTCTCTCCTATCCGCACGCCGCCCGGCCGCGCCGGGAGACTGATGGTCTCGGGTACTGGCCCAAACAGGGGCCGATTTCTATCTATTATAAAAGATTTTCTCCCTTTCGTCAAGGCGGGCAGGAGATTTCCAAAACCTGGCAGGCAGGAGCGCTGCTCCCGGGACTGACAGGCCGGGGCGCTACTCCTGGGCCAGAAGCTGCTCAAAGGCCAGCTTGCAGGCGAAGGCGCTCACCGCGTGGCGGGTCAGACCGGCCTCCCGTGACTCCTCCGGGCGGCGCAGGGCGTCACCGCGGCACAGCTCCGCCTCCAGAGCCTCGCAAAAGCCATCGTAGGAGCGCTCCACGCTGCCTCCCGCGCGCTGAAGCTCCAACAGCTGCCGCAGCTGGGCAATAGAGAGCACCCGCTTGAGCAGACACACCAGCATGAGCTGGGCCAGCTGGTCCCGGGAGTAGCGCTTGCGCACCGGCGGCGCAATGACCCGCAGCTTGACGTAATTGTTCACCATGGTGTCGGTCAGAGCGGCCTCGTCCCGAAAAAAGGGGGCCAGGCTCCGGTTCACCAGCTCCAGCACCTGGTCCTTGTAGAGCTCCAGGGCGGGCAGCTGATGGTAGCGGGGCAGGCTTCGCCCCTCAGCCCGCGTCCCGGTCTGCGCTTGTGGTGTCATCATGCTCCCTCCCCTGCTTTCTCCCAACAGTTTACACGAGCGGACCCCGCCTGTCAATCCCCCGGCGGCCCTTCCAGTCATTTATCATTAGAATATTCCGAATACAGCTATTCTTTGTCCCTTTTTGTCGTAATATTGGGGACAAAAATTCTTTTTTCTTATTGTCTTATTTGGTCATTTATGCTACATTATAGTCAAGCTAGTTTGGCAGGGGCCGCAGCCCTCCCGCCAGCGCTATCAAGATTGGAGCGATGCATATGAATCCCATTAAAATCCTGCTGGCAGACGCCGACGACGCCTTTCGCCAGATGCTCGCAGAGCGCCTGTCCAAAGAGAACGACCTGCTGGTGCAGGAATCCACCAGTGAGCTGGAGCGTGCCGCAGCAGCCGCGCTCAGCGGCGTGGACGTGGTCGTGATGGATCTGGTGCTCCGGGGCGGAGACGGCCTGGAGCTGCTGGAGAGTGTGAGCCGTCTGGAGCAGCCGCCCACGGTGCTGGTGCTCTCCGCCTTCCTCCACACCCAGCTCATGAGCCGCGCCGCCCAGCTGGGGGCGGACTACTTCCTGCTCAAGCCCTGCCGGGCGGACAGCGTGGTGGAGCGCATCCGCCAGCTGGTCTCACCCCAGCAGCTCACCCGCAGCTCTCTGGAGGCGCAGGTCACCTCCATCATCCACGAAATCGGCGTGCCCGCCCACATCAAGGGCTATCAGTACCTCCGCGAGGCCATTCTCATCGCCGTGGAGGACATGGACGTCATCAACGCCGTGACCAAGGTGCTCTACCCCGACGTGGCCAAGCGCTTCGGCACCACCGCCAGCCGGGTGGAGCGGGCCATCCGCCACGCCATCGAGGTGGCCTGGGACCGGGGCGACCTGGAGACCCTGCAAAAGTACTTTGGATATACCGTTTCCACCTCAAAAGGGAAGCCCACCAACTCTGAGTTCATCGCCATGATTGCCGACCGCCTCCAGCTCCAGCGCCGCAGAATGGTCCGCTGAGGCGCCGCGCTCCTTTCGATTTCTCTTCCCTTCTGAAGGATTCTGTGGTATGATAAGGGGGAACCCCCACTGCTCCGCCTGAACAGCAGGCGCACAGGAGCCGGGCGGGGACGCAGCTTCCGTCTCCGCACAACCCCCGAATCCCGAAAGGAGCCTTGACAAATGAACATCACCCTGAAAAACGACCAGCTCACCGTGGTCATCTCCACCCTGGGCGCAGAGCTCCAGAGCATCCTCACCGCCGCGGGCACCGAGCTGCTGTGGCAGGCCGACCCCGACATCTGGGGCCGCCACGCGCCGCTGCTCTTCCCCATCATCGGGCGGCTGCGCTATCAGCAGTACACGCTCCACGGCAAGCCCATCTCCATCTCGCAGCACGGCTTCGCCCGGGACACGGAGTTCACCGTGGAGCGCCAGTCGGAGCACAGCGTCACCCTCTCCATGTCCGACAGTGAGGCCACCCGGGCGGTGTACCCCTTCTCCTTCCGGCTCTCCATCACCTACCGGCTCAAGGGCGCGTCTCTGGTCAAGTCCCACACCGTCACCAACTGCTCCGAGGAGCGCATGCCCTACGAAATCGGCGGCCACGACGGCTTCCGCACCACCCTGCGCGCCGGAGAGACCATGTCCGACTACGCCATTGCCTTCCCCGGTCAGGATGTGATTCACCCCTTCGGCATGGACAAGGACTGCTTCCTGACCCCGGAGAAGCTGGATTACCCCCTCACCGACGGTATGCTGCCCCTGCCCCCCAAGGTCTTCGGGCTGGACACCGTGGTGCTGGAGAAGCTGCCCTGCAAGAAGGTGACGCTGCTGAGCAAAAAGAGCTCCTACCGGCTGACCATGGACTTCACCGACTTCGACTACCTGGCCGTCTGGACCAAACCCGTGGACTTCGACACCAACTATGTGTGCATCGAGCCCTGGACCACCCTGCCGGAGTGCACCTTTGTGGGCAGTGAGCTCACCGACAAGGCCGGCATCCGGGTGCTGGGCAGCGGCGAGAGCGAGACCCACGCCTACACCATCACCGTGGAGGAGTAAAACCCCACGTCTGTGATAAAAAGCTGAAAAAACGGCGGTTCCCTCAGCGGGATCCGCCGTTTTTGGCATTTTTATGGGTTTTTTACCGTTTCGCCCCGCCGCAGAGGGTCAGAGGCTCACTTTTTGCCGATGTCGGTGCGGAAGTGCATATCCTTCCAGGTGATGGGCTTCGCCGCGGCGTAGGCGTTCGCCACCGCCTCGGGCAGGGTGTCGCCCAGAGCCGTGACGCCCAGCACCCGGCCGCCGTTGGTGACAAAGCCGCCCTCGGCATCCCGCTTCGTCCCGGCGTGGAAGACCATGGCACCCTCCACCTGGTCCAGGCCGGAGATGGGCAGGCCCTTCTCGTAGTGCAGGGGATAGCCGCCGGAGGAGAGCACCAGACAGCAGGCGGCCTCCTCCTTCCAGCGGATGTCCAGCTGGTCCAGGGTGCCGTCCACACAGGCGTTGAAAATCTCGAAGAGGTCGCTCTCCAGCCGCATCAGAAGGGGCTGAGTCTCCGGGTCGCCGAAGCGGGCGTTGTACTCCACCACCTTCGGCCCCTGAGGGGTGAGCATCAGGCCGAAGTAGAGCACGCCCTGGAAGGGACGGCCCTCGGCCTTCATCGCGGCCATGGTGGGCAGGAAGATGGTTTCCATACACGTTTTGGCGATTTCCGGCGTGTAGTTGGGGGACGGGCTGAACGCGCCCATGCCGCCGGTGTTGGGGCCCTTGTCCCCGTCATAGGCCCGCTTGTGGTCCTGAGAGGAGGGCATGGGCACCACATGCTCGCCGTCGGCAAAGGCCAGCACCGTCACCTCGGGACCGGTCATGCACTCCTCAATGACCACCGTGGAGCCGGAGGCGCCGAACTTGCCCTCCTCCATCATCTCCCGGACGGCGTTTTTGGCCTCCTCCACCGTGGCGGCCACGGTGACGCCCTTGCCCAGAGCCAGACCGTCCGCCTTGACCACGATGGGCGCGCCCTGCTCGTCGATGTAGGCCAGGGCGGCGGCTTCGTCGGTGAAGGTGGCATACTTGGCGGTGGGGATGCCGTACTTCTTCATCAGCTCCTTGGAGAAGGCCTTGGACGCCTCAATGACGGCGGCGTTCTTCCGGGGCCCGAAGGCGCGGATGCCCTCGGCCTCCAGTGCGTCCACCATGCCCAGGGCCAGGGGGTCGTCAGGGGCTACCACCACGAAGTCCATGGCCATGTCCTTCGCCCACTTCACCATGGTCTCCACGTCCGTCGCGGAAATGGGCACGCACTGGGCCACAGCCTCGATGCCCGCGTTGCCGGGGGCGCAGTAGAGCTCCGTGACGGCAGGGCTCTGGGCCAGCTTCCAGCAGATGGCGTGCTCCCGGCCGCCTCCGCCTACTACCAATACTTTCATAGGGTTTTCTCCTCGTTTTAGTAACCAAATGTTCCCAGCAGGGACTCGTCGTTGTCAATCCAGTCCTGCACGTCAATCACCCGGAACTCGTCCTCGCTGTCCCGGACGTAGACCCGTTCGATGCCCGCGTTGATGATCATGCGCTTGCACATGGAGCAGGAGTTGGAGTTGCGGATGTACTCGCCGGTGTCCGCCTCCCGGCCGGAGAGGTAGAGGGCGGCGCCGATCATCTTGTTGCGCTCGGCGCTGATGATGGCGTTGGCCTCCGCGTGGACGCTGCGGCACAGCTCGTAGCGCTCGCCCCGGGGGATGTTCATCCTCTGGCGGATGCAGTAGTTCAAATCCGTGCAGTTCTTCCGGCCCCGGGGCGCGCCCACGTAGCCAGTGGAGATGACCTCGTCGTTCTTCACGATGACCGCGCCGTAGCGGCGGCGCAGACAGGTGCCCCGCTGGGAAACCACGTCCGCAAGGTCCAGATAGTAGTTGATTTTGTCCCGTCTAGCCACGCAAAGTCCCTCCTGTCCTCAGATAATTGATAAAAATGTTCAGAGCGCGCCGCCCCGCTCCTCCAGCCAGAGGCGCAGAAAGGCGCTGTCCCGGGCAATCCAGGGCTTGTGGAGGAAGGCGGCGTTGGCCTCCAGAACCTCCTCCGGCCGCGCCCAGCACAGGGCCAGGCCCTGCTCCACCTCGCTGCGGGTGAGGGCCGTTTGCACGGTGCGCTCCTCCACCTGGCAGGCATAAAAGCGGGAATAACAGGCGTAGACCGTGCCTTTTTTGAACAAATCCTCCCGCCGCTCCAGAATCTCTCCCAGAGGGCGAACCGTGGCGGGCACCACCAGCAGGCCCAGCTCCTCCCGGACCTCCCGGCACAGGGCTTCCTGCTCACTCTCACCGGGGTCCACGCTGCCGCCGGGAAACTTGTACTCCCCGGCCCGGCTGCGCTCCATGGCCAGCCTGCCCGCCTGAGCGATCACCGCGCGCACGTTCACGCGGCGAAAAACGGGCATTTCCCCGGTGTAATCGTGTTCGTCGAGGGTCAGCAGCCGTCTCATGGTCTCCGCCTCCCGGTTGCGCGTTTTAGTGATGGAACAGACGGATGCCGGTGAAGCACATGGCGATGCCGTGTCGGTTGCAGGCCTCAATCACGTTGTCGTCGCGGATGGAGCCGCCGGGCTGGGCAATGTACTTCACGCCGGACTTGAAGGCCCGCTCCACGTTGTCCCCGAAGGGGAAGAAGGCGTCGGAGCCGCAGGCCACGTTGTCCAGCTTGGCGACCCATTCCTTCTTCTCCGCCTCGGTGAGGGGTTCGGGCTTGACCGCAAAGGTCTGCTGCCACACACCCTCGGCCAGCACGTCCTCCCACTCATTGGAGGTGTACACGTCAATGGCGTTGTCCCGGTTGGGACGGCGGATGCCCTCTACGAACTGGAGGCCCAGCACCTTGGGGTGCTGACGCATCCACCAGTTGTTGGCCTTGTCGCCGGCCAGACGGGTGCAGTGGATGCGGCTCTGCTGTCCGGCGCCCACGCCGATGGTCTGGCCGTCCTTCACATAGCACACGGAATTGCTCTGGGTGTACTTGAGGGTGATGAGAGAGAGCATCAGGTCGATTTTCGCGTCCCTGGGCAGGTCCTTGGCGTCAGTGACCAGGTTTTCCAGCATGTTCTCGTCGATTTTCAGGAAGTTGTGGCCCTGCTCGAAGACCACGCCGAAAATCTCCCGGCGCTCGGGGGCGGCGGGAACGTAGTCGGGGTCAATCTGCACGACGTTGTAGTTGCCCTTCTTCTTGGTCTTGAGGATGGCCAGAGCCTCGTCGGTGTAGCCGGGGGCGATGATGCCGTCGGAGACCTCGTCCTTGAGGTAGGCGGCGGTGGCGGCGTCACACACGTCGCTCAGGGCCGCCCAGTCACCGTAGGAGCACAGCCGGTCGGCGCCGCGGGCGCGGATGTAGGCGCTGGCGATGGGAGACACCTCCGCGTCGGGGGCGACAAAGTAGATGTGCCGCTCCACGTCAGTCAGGGGCTTTGCCACAGCGGCGCCGGCGGGCGAGACATGCTTAAAGGAGGCGGCGCTGGGCAGGCCGGTGGCCTCCTTGAGCTCCCTGACCAGCTGCCAGGAGTTCAGCGCGTCCATGAAGTTGATGTAGCCCGGCTTGCCGTTGAGCACGGTGACGGGCAGCTCGCGGTCGGTCATGTAGAGGCGGGCGGGCTTCTGGTTGGGGTTGCAGCCGTATTTCAGTTCCAGTTCCTTCATTTTGGTTCCTCCCTGTTTGGTAATGCACAAATATCGTTCCGGGTGCCGAATGGGAATCCTTCCCTGTGCGCTTTACTGGTTCACGTTCTTGATGACATCCACGGTCTCGCCGGTGCTCAGGTCGATGGTGCGCACGAACAGGCTGACCTTGTTGTCGCTGTTCAGGCTGCTCCAGAGCCGGTCGGCCAGCTCCGCGGCGGTGTCGCAGGGCAGGATGCACAGCTCCGGCTCGCCCTCGAAGCTGGGCAGGGGGTTGCCGTCTCCCATGTAGGTGTGGAGGAAGTGGCCGAAGCCGGGCTTGGCGTTGTACTCGAAGAAGTACTTGCAGGCGAAGTCCGGGTCCCCGTCGAAGCTCTTGAGGATGGAGAGGTTGTAGTCGCCGTTGGGCTTCACCACGCCGGAGATGCGGGGGGTGAAGTTGGGCGCGTCCGGCTCAAAGGTCCGGGTGAGCAGGGAATGGCGGTAGCACTTGCCCTCCTTCATGCCCTCCCAGATGGTGTCGGTCTGGTCGCCGTTGGTGACGATGGTCTTGCCCTCCCAGGTGCGCACGGGATGGTAGATGATGAGGCTGGGGTCCACCATTTTGGAGGGGTCAAAGGCCTCGGTGCGGATGCCGTCCTCAGTGGGCACGAAGACGCGGTTGCGGCTGTTGACGCTGCGGCCCATGATGAAGTAGGCGATGACGGCGCGCGCTGCGTCGGCGCTCTTGCCGATGAGGATGCCGCGGCCGGGATAGGCGTTGTCACGCAGGGTCTGGGCGATGTCGATGAGTTTCATGTTGTCCTCCTTGGGAACGCTGGAGCAGCCTCCGGCGGGGAGGGGCTCTGCCCCTCCACCCCGGCAGGGGCCGCCGGGCCCCTGCACCCCGGTGCTCCTGACGGGTGGGATGGGTAATCGTTCAAGCATTGGAAAATGCAGTTATTCGCTTTTTTGGGGTAAGATGTGCACGATTCTGCCCTCGACCTCCAGCCGGTCCTCACAGAACAGGCTCACGGCCTTCGGCAGCAGCTGCCACTCGGCCTCCTCCATAATGCGGCGCTGGAGCGTCTTGGGGGTGTCGTCCTCCCGGACGTTGACCGCCTTCTGGAGGATGACCGGTCCGCCGTCGCACTCCTCAGAGACGAAGTGGACCGTGGCACCGGAGACCTTCACACCGTAGGCCAGAGCCTTTTCGTGGACGTGGAGGCCGTAGAAGCCCTCCCCGCAGAAGGCGGGAATCAGGGCGGGGTGCACGTTGAGGATGGCGTTGGGGAAGGCGTGCACGAACTCCTCCGTGAGCACGTACATAAAGCCCGCCAGCACCACCAGGTCGATGTCCAGTGCCTTGAGCTTGTCCAGCAGGGCCAGGGACAACGCCTGATTGTCGGCAAAGTCCTTCCGGGCGACCACATAGCCGGGAATGTCAGCCCGCTTGGCCCGCTCCAAAGCAAAGGCGTCGGGAGAGGAGGAAATCACGGCGGCAATCACGCCGTTTTTGATGTCCCCTCTGGCTTGGGCGTCGATGAGCGCCTGCAAATTGGTTCCGCCGCCGGAGACCAAAACCGCGATGCGCTTCATGCCTCACCAATTCCTTCCACGATGACGCCCCGGTGTCCCGGCTCGCCCTCCATGACGCTGCCGATGACGTAGGCGTGCTGACCGGACTGCACGGCGATTTCCAGCGCCTGTCGAACCTGCTCGCGGGGCAGAGCCACCACCATGCCGATGCCCATGTTGAAGGTGTTGTACATGTCCCGGGTGGGGATGTCCCCGGCCTCCTGAATCACGTCGAAGATGGGCAGGCGGGGGAAGCTCATGGGGTCGATGCAGGCGGTCAGGCCGTTCTTCATCATCCGGGGCACGTTCTCGAAGAAGCCGCCGCCGGTGATATGGCTCACGCCGTGGAGCTGGATGCCCGCGTCCTGCATGGCCAGAATGGAGCGCACATAGATGGTGGTGGGGGTCAGCAGGGCCTCGCCCAGGGTGCAGTTCAGGGCGGGGTGGTACTCCGCGAAGCGGTTCTCGATGTCCAGCACCTTGCGCACCAGGGAGAAGCCGTTGGAGTGGACGCCGCTGGAGGTCATGCCCACCAGCACGTCTCCTGCCTGCATGCGCTTTTCGGGGTCGATGATGTTCTCCTCGTCCACGATGCCCACGGAGAATCCCGCCAAATCGTACTCATTTTCGGGATAGAAACCGGGCATTTCGGCGGTTTCGCCGCCCACCAGCGCGCAGTGGGACAGCTTGCAGCCGTCGGTGATGCCCTTGACGATCTGCTCGATGCGCTCGGGCCGGTTCTTGCCGCAGGCGATGTAGTCCAGGAAAAACAGGGGCTTCGCGCCGCCGCAGACGATGTCGTTGACGCACATGGCCACGCAGTCGATGCCCACGGTGTCGTGCTTGTCCATCAGAAAGGCCAGCTTGAGCTTGGTGCCCACGCCGTCGGTGCCGGAGACCAGCACGGGCTTCTTCATGCCCGTCAGGTCGGGGGCGAACAGGCCGCCGAAGCCGCCCAGACCGCCCATCACGCCGGGCACGGCGGTGGAGGCCACCAGGGGCTTGATGCGGTCCACAGCCTGATAGCCCGCGGTCACGTCCACGCCCGCGGCGGCGTAGGAATCGGATTTGCTCTTATTGTTCATGGTATCCTCCTTTTACGGCGGGTATCACTCCCCCATCAGGCGGCGCATGACCTCCTGATAGGCGTCCTCCACCTGGCCCATGTCGCGGCGGAAGCGGTCCTTGTCCAGCTTCTCGTGGGTCTTCTCGTCCCACAGGCGGCAGGTGTCGGGGCTGATTTCGTCGGCCAGCACGATCTGGCCGTCGGCGGTCTTGCCGAACTCGATTTTGAAGTCCACCAGGTCGATGCCGATGCCCTTCAGATAGCTCTTCAGGAAGTCATTGACCATAAAGGTGTACTTTTTGACCAGCTCGATCTCCTCCCAGGTGGCCAGCTTCAGGGCCACGGCGTGGTAGGCGTTGAGCAGGGGGTCGCCCAGGTCGTCGTTCTTGTAGGAGAACTCGATGGTGGGCTCGTCGAACACGATGCCCTCCTTCACGCCGTAGTGCTTGGCGAAGGAACCGGCGGAAATGTTGCGCACGATGACCTCCAGGGGCAGAATGGTCACCTTTTTCACGGCGGTCTCCCGGTCGGAGAGCTGCTCGATGTAGTGGGTGGGCACGCCGGCCTCCTCCAGCCTGCGCATCATGAAGTTGGACATCTTGTTGTTGATGACGCCCTTGCCCGCGATGGTGCCCTTCTTCAGGCCGTTGAAGGCGGTGGCGTCGTCCTTGTAGTCCACGATGACCACGTTGGGGTCCTCAGTGGCGAAAACCTTCTTTGCCTTGCCCTCGTAGAGCTGCTCTAACTTTTTCATGGCTTTATCCTCCTGATTGGAACGAATTGAGTGAAATTATGTGTTATTGGAGAGAGGCGCAAGTCCCGCCCCCTCAGTCAGCGCCTTTGGCGGCGACGGGAGGAGCGGAATCCCTCTCACTGCGCAGAACTCAAAGCATCTCCTGAACCGCCGCGTCCTTTTTCCGCACGCCCTCGGACATATCGGCCTTGAACTGCTCCAGCTTCGCGGTCAGCTCCGGCTCACCGACGGCCAGCAGCTGCGCGGCGAGAATGCCCGCGTTGGCGCCGCCGTTGACGCCCACCGTGGCCACGGGAATGCCGTTGGGCATCTGCACCATGGACAGCAGGCTGTCCAGCCCGCCCATCATAGAGGTCTTGATGGGCACGCCGATGACGGGCAGCGTGGTGTACGCGGCCAGCACGCCGCCCAGGTGCGCGGCCTTGCCCGCCCCGGCGATGATCGCGCCGTAGCCCTCGGCGGCGGCGGTGGAGGCGAAACGCTCGGCCTCCGCCGGGGTGCGGTGGGCGGAGATGACCCGCACGGTGTAGGGAATCCCGAAGAACTTCAGCTTCTCCACGGCCTCCCGCATCACCGGCAGGTCACTGTCGGAGCCCATGATAACTGCAACTTTTTTCATAAAATAGCCCTCCCAAAGCGCAAAAAGCAGCAGACAGAGTCCTTCTGTCTGCTGCACAGGCAGGGCGCAGCAATGGCGCCCACAAAGTCACGAATCTCAGCGTCCCCGTGTCTGGTCATGCCGGTCGCCCTCCCCATGCCAGGCACCCCGGCCCACGGTTTGTACGCCGTCGGGTGCCCGCTTTTGCCCCATTCTAGCCCATGAGAGGCCATTTTTCAAGGGTCACACCGGTTTTCAATACAAGTTTGGACTGTTCCACAAGGAAGGGGACAAAAACGGGAGGGCCTTAATGGATTCTCACCATATCCGGCCGGGCTTCCCCGGGCCTCAGAGCAGGCCGCAGTCAGAGAGCAGACCCCGGAACTGCCGCTCGCGCATCTGCCAGTCGGCGCCGCGGGCGTAGTCCATCTGCGAAATCTTGCGCACCGGGTCCATCTCCAGCTCCAGCAGCGTCTCCAGGCTGACGGAGAACTCGTAGTCGAAGTGGCAGGCGGTCACCAGCACCTTGTCCAGGGCGTCCAGCCGTCCGCCGGTGCACATGGCCACGGGCTTGCCGGAGGCCAGATATTGATAGATTTGCTCCGGCACCACGGAGGGGTCCGGGCTGCGCTCGCTGACCAGAGAGAAGCACACGTCGAAGCCGGAGAGGTAGCGGGGCAGGGTGGACGGAGACTTTTCGCCCAAAAAGTACACGTTATCCAGGCGATTGAGGCGGGAAAAGGCGGGATTGCGCCTGGAATAGGGTCCCACAAAGACAAAGCTCCAGTCCGGGTGACTCTGGGCGGCCAGCAGCACGGGCGAGAGCACCGTAAAGCCGTCCACCTCGCCCAGATAGCCCATCACCGGCGAGGGAATGCGCCGCAGGTCCGCGGGCAGGGCCGGGAAACCCTTTGCCGCCTGCGAAAAGTGCTCGAAATCCACGCCGTTGGGCAGCAATGCCACGGAATTGCTCAGGCGGGAGAGCTGCTGCTGAAGCTCCTCCGACCCGGCCAGCACCACGTCGGCCTCCTCGGTGATGGCGGCCTCCCAGTCATAGGGATAGCCCTTCCACTCCCGGACGCAGTCGTAAATCACGCCCCGGTATTCCGGGAACTCGTACAGCAGCCCCGCCTGGTCCGGGCAGGTCAGCCACAGCAGGGGCCGCTCAAAGCCCTGGTCCTGCATACAGCTCTGGACAAAGACCACGTTCTTGCGGCTGCGCTGGGTAATCTGCGCGCTGCCCTCCTCCCCGGGCGGGACGCTGGCCGGAAGGGTGTAGGCGGTGACGTGGCCGGCCACCTTGTGGCCCTCCCTGGGTCGGCGCTGCCGGGAGAGCAGGGGCTGCTCCGGCTCGAAGAAGAGCACCTCGCACTCCCTCAGCCCTGCAATCAGGCGGCGAAAGCGCTCGGCGCGCTCCCAGAGGGTGCAGGAAATACAGACAATCTGCATGGACATCCACCTCATCCACAGGGGCCAGACGGTCCCTGCACTCATCTTCCCGCGCCGAAGTGACCAAAAACAGCCATTTCCCGGCGCGGCTGCAAACAAATCAAGGAGCTGCTTGAATTCAGCCCAATCCAATCAAAACTAAGATACATTGTATACGATAGAATCCGCAAATGCAAGGGTGCACGGCGAATTTTGTCGCCCAGGCCCAGGCTGCGCCTGGAGGCAATCTGCTGACGCCGGAAGACAGAACGATGTCAAAAAATGACTAAGCACTCAGTCATCCACACAGCAAAAAACCACCGTGAAGTTCCCTCCACGGTGGTCTTTTGAACATTTTTGGTCGTTTGTCCGCAGACACAGTCTGCAAAAAAGCGCCTTGAAGTCCAGCTCCACAGCGCTTTTTTTGCACTTTTTTGGTCGTTTGCCTCGCCCGAACGCACTTGGTTCCCTCGGCGGCCTGAGGGGTCCAGAAAACTTGAACCCACGCTCGTGCCGCCGACGGGCGAAGTATTTCCCACAGACACTGTCTGCTGTGTATCGGCTCCAGGACCCGGCCTGCCAAACCTGCAAAATTGTACAGCAACCGGGGGCCGGGAGCTGGTCAACTGCAAACAGCCGTAGGGAGTTTGCCCGCAGACGCAGTCTGCTTACTTCAGCTCGACCTTGCCGCCCACGGCCTCGATCTTCTCCTTCAGAGCGTCGGCGTCCTCCTTGGACAGGGCCTCCTTCAGAGTGGTGGGAGCGTTCTCCACGGCAGCCTTGGCGTCGGCCAGGCCCAGGCCGGTGATCTCGCGGACAGCCTTGATGACCTTGATCTTGCCCTTGGGGTCAGCCAGGCCAGCCAGGACCACGTCGAACTCAGTCTTGACATCCTGAGGCTCGTCGTTGCCAGCAGCACCGGCGCCGCCGGCGACAGCAATGGCCTCGACACCGAAGGTCTCCTTCAGGGCATCGGTCAGCTCCTTGACCTCGAGCAGGGACAGAGCCTTGATCTCTTCCACGATAGCATTGATCTTCTCAGACATGGTATTACCCTCCTAATCAGGTAGAATAGAATTGCGTTTGCCGCATTACTCGGCGGCGGGAGCGGCCTCGTTGTCCTTCTCCGCGATGGCGTTGACCACGGCGGCCAGGTTGGCCACGGGGGCGACAAGCACGCCCACCAGCTGTGCGTACAGGTCGTTCTTAGAGGTCATAGTGGCCAGCTGAGCGATCTCGTTCTGGCTGAGCACCTTGCCCTCCATGAAGGCGGCCTTGATGTGGAACTTGTCCTCGCCCATCTTCTTGGCGAAGTCGGACAGGATGCGGATGGGGGGGATGGGGTCCTCGGCGGCGGTGGCCAGAGAGGTGTTGCCGTGCAGCACACCGTCCAGCTCGGACAGGCCGGACTCATCCAGAGCGCGGCGGACCATGGTGTTCTTCACCACGGAATAGGTCACCTCGCCCTTGCGCAGCTCGTTGCGCAGCTCGGTATCCTGCTCCACGGTGATGCCGGAGTAGTCCACCAGCACGCCGGAGGCGGCACCCTTGAGCTGCTCCTCCAGAGCGGCCACAACAGCCTTCTTGGATTCCAAAACCTTTGCGTTAGGCATTTCGTTTTCACCTCACAACAGAAAAAATCCTCCGCGTCAAAAGACAGGAGGATACAGCAGCAAAACAATCCTATAACAGCTTGTTCTGATGCACTCTCGGCAGGATTTACACGCGGGGAAACCTGCTGTCTTTGAACGCAAGGGGTATTATACTCCGGCGGAAGGGCTTTGTCAAGCCTTTCCGCCGGAATTTGGCGCTTTTATAGCAAGATGCAAAATTATTTGCACAAAGGAGGGGATGCAGAATCGTTCAGAGCTAGGCGCAGTCCGCAGGGAATCCTGACGGATTTCCAAGGGGGCTGCAACGAAGCTCTGGGCGGTTCTGCGCCCCGAACTGTGCAAAGAATTTTGAGGATTGCTATAGGCTGTGATTACAGCTTCGCGGGGTTCACGCGCACGCCGGGGCCCATGGTGGAGGCCACGGTGCAGGAGCGGATATACTGACCCTTGGCAGCGGCGGGCTTGGCCTTGACCACGGCGCCCACGAGAGCGTCGAAGTTCTCCTGGAGCTTCTCAACGCCGAAGGAGACCTTGCCGATGGGGCAGTGGATGATGTTGGTCTTGTCCAGACGGTACTCGACCTTACCGGCCTTGGCGTCGCGGACGGCCTTGGCGGCGTCGGGGGTGACGGTGCCGCTCTTGGGGGAGGGCATCAGGCCCTTGGGGCCCAGCACGCGGCCCAGACGGCCGACGAAGCGCATCATGTCGGGCGTGGCGATGACCACGTCAAACTCAAACCAGTTCTCCTTCTGGATCTTCTCCACCAGGTCCATATCGCCCACGTAGTCGGCGCCGGCCTCACGGGCGGCCTCGGCCTGGGCGTCCTTGGCGAAGACCAGCACGCGCACGCTCTTGCCTGTGCCGTTGGGCAGCACGATGGCGCCGCGGACCTGCTGGTCAGCGTGACGGCCATCCACGCCCAGCTTCAGGTGGAGCTCGACGGTCTCGTCGAACTTGGCCTTGGCGGTCTTGCAGACCAGGTCCAGGGCCTCGCTGGCATCGTACAGATTGCCTTTTTCGATCAGCTTCAGGCTGTCGTTGTATTTCTTACCCATTCGTGTTACCTCCTTAGTCGCCCACCACGACGCCCATGCTGCGGGCGGTGCCGGCGATCATGGACATGGCAGCCTCCAGGGAGGCGGCGTTCAGGTCGGGCATCTTGATCTCGGCGATTTTCTGCACATCGGCCTTGCTGATGGTGGCCACCTTCGTCTTGTTGGGCACGCCGGAGCCGGACTCAATGTTGCAGTACTTCTTGATGAGCACGGCGGCGGGGGGCGTCTTGGTGATGAAGGTGAAGGAGCGGTCGGCGTAGACGGTGATGACCACGGGGATGATCATGCCCACGTCCTTCTTGGTGCGCTCGTTGAACTCCTTGGTAAAGGCGGCGATGTTCACGCCGTGCTGACCCAGAGCGGGGCCAACGGGGGGTGCCGGAGTCGCTTTGCCGGCGGGGATCTGCAGCTTTACAAAGCCGGTGATCTTCTTCTTTTTTGCAGGTGCCACGAGGAATACCTCCTTAATATCTGTCAGAATCGCTTACGGAACCCCTGATGCAGTCAGGGACTCCCCTATGCCTGCCCCCGGGGACCTCAGTCCTCCTGCAGGGGCTCCACCTGGTTCAGAGCGGTCTCGGCGGGAATCTCGCGCCCGAACATGAACACGCTCAGGTGAACCCGCTCTCTCTCCAGGTCAATCTCTTCCACGGTCGCGGTGTAGTTGGCGTAGGGACCGCCCACAATGCGGACCTTATCGCCCGCGCGGAAGCCCATGTCCACGCTGACGGCGCTCTCGCGCTCGTCCTGGCTCATGTCGATGCCCAGGCCCTTGAGCTCCTCCTCGCTGAGGGGGACGCCGTTCATGCCCGTCTCCTGCAAATCCGCGCCCACGAAGCCGGTGACGCCGCGGATGTTGCGGATGATGTGCCAGGTCTCGTCGGTGAGGACCAGCTTGATGAGCACATAGCCGGGCAACAGCTTGCGCACGACCTCGCGCTTTTCCAGGACCTCCTCGGTCTCCTCCACGTCCACGAACACGCCGGGCTGCATCTCCTCCTGCTTGATGACCTTGCGCTTCACCTTTACAGGCTCGATGACCGTCTCGGTGGGGATGAACACCTCAAAGATCAGGCCCTTGAGGTCCTCCCGGTTCTCCAGGTAGCGGTTGATGGTGCTTGCTACGGCGTTTTCATAGCCGGAGTATGTGTGGACCACATACCATTCCGCTTTCGCGCTCATGCTCCGTCACCTCTCAGTGCTGGAACAGGCGCAGCAGAGCGCTGATGACCGCCGCCGCCAGGCCGTCCAGGACCCAGACGAAAACGCCCACGATCGCCACGCACAGCAGCACGGACACGCAGGCCTTGACCAGCTCGTCCCGCTTGGGCCAGTGGACCTTCTTCAGCTCCACCTTCATATCATGTGCCCAGGTCTTCAGCGTGTTCCACTGGCGCTGGAGCCAGTTTTGCTTCTTCGCTTCAGCCTTGGGGGCTTGTGCTTTCTTTGCCATGTGTACACACCTTTCTCAGAACTGCGCAGTCTTACTTGGTCTCCGTATGCTCGGTGTGCTTTCTGCAGAAGGGGCAGTACTTGCTCATCTTCAGACGCTCAGGAGTATTCTTCTTGTTCTTCTTGGTGTTGTAGTTGCGCTGCTTGCACTCGGTGCAGCGAAGAGTAATCTTCATGCGCGCGACGCCTTTTGCCTTGGCCATGCTCGGCACCTCCTTATTCTGGGTAGTTCCGTTTCAAAACGTCAAAAAAAGCCGGAATTCCGGCAGATGCGCCCTGAAACAGGCCGTTCTGTCGAACTCCAGCACAAGCTCTCCCCGCTGCGGGCGGGGCGCGTGTCTTGAATTGGCGTCCGGCAGAGCTTCTGCCTCCCTGCGCGCCCCATCAGGGCCGGAGGGCGCGCGCGCACGCTGAAAAACGTGGGCCGTCAGACCGCCTTCCCGCAGGTAGAGCTACTATATCATGTCCGCGGCGCCCTTGTCAAGCTTTTTTTGCCCGGCGGGCGCGGAAATTTTGGGCTATTGCAAAGCCCGCCGGGCTGTGCTATAATGGGCGAGGTAACAAAATCAAAACAACAGTAACAAGTGGTAACAATCAATATGAAAGAATTTACCATCGGAAGCAACGACGCCGGGCAGCGGCTGGACCGCTGGATGGCCAAGACCCTGCCCCTTCTGCCCGCGCCGCTGGCACAGAAGTACCTGCGGCTGAAGCGGGTGAAGGTGAACGGCAAGCGCACCACGGACCGGGCGCTTCGGCTCCAGGAGGGCGACGCGGTGCAGCTCTACATCGGGGATGAGTTCTTCCAGCGCCCCACGGCGGAGAACGCCTTTCTGCGCCTGAACCGTCCAAAGCTGGACATTGTGTACGAGGACGAGCACCTGCTGCTGGTGAACAAGAGCGCCGGGCTGGTGGTCCACGCCGACGAGAGCGAGCAGGTGAACACCCTCATCAATCACATCCAGCTCTACCTCTATCAGAAGAAGGAGTGGGACCCCAACGCGGAGGGTGCCTTTGCCCCGGCCCTGTGCAACCGCATCGACCGGAACACCTCCGGCATCGTCATCGCCGCCAAGAGCGCCGAGGCCCTGCGGGTGATGAATCAGAAGCTCCGGGACCGGGAGCTGGAAAAGCGCTACCTGTGCGTGACGCTGGGTGCGCCCCGCAGACAGGAGGGCACCCTCAAGGGCTACCTTTTTAAGGATGAGGGCCGCAAGCAGGTCTTCGTCCACAGCAGCCCCCGTCCCGGCGCCCGCACCGCGCTGACCCGCTACCGGACTCTGGCAGTGAACGGCCCTCTGGCCCTGCTGGAGTGCGAGCTGCTCACAGGCCGTACCCATCAGATTCGCGCCCAGCTCGCCCACGCCGGGCACCCCCTGCTGGGGGACGGCAAATACGGCCGGGAGGGCGACAACCGCCGCTGGCATCGCCGGGGACAAGCCCTGTGCAGCTGGTGGCTGGCCTTCCGCTTCACCACCGACGCCGGAGCGCTGAATCCCCTCAACGGGCGCACGTGGCAGGTGGAGCGGGTGGACTTCGTGGAGGAGCTCTTTCCCGGCTTTCGTCTGGACCAGATTCCGGACTCGTTTCCGTGACCCGGTCCCCGCAACGGTATTTCCAGAAAGGAGTCATCTATGGACCCCAAATCCAAACGCTTCAAGCTGCTGCTCTCGGCGATTCCCGCGGCCTTTGTGCTGCTGGCGCTGATTCTCTTGCTCAGCACCCGGGCGCACCACATCTTCACCATCTACGCCGACGGAGACTACATCTCCCAGACCCTACTGGACCAGTTCCAGAAGGACACCGGCATCCGGGTGCGTCTGGTCACCGGTGACCGCACCCCGGACTCCAACCTGAGCGCCTATCTGGCCGAGCAGAGCGACACCTCCGCCGCCGTGGAGGAGATGCTGGGCGACGCCTCCCAGGCCCCCGGGGAGGCCGTCTCCCTGACCCTGCCCGAGCAGCTGCGCGCCCCCCGGGACGCCGCCGTGGAAAGCGCCCTGAAAAAGGCCGGAAAGTCCGCAGACAGCAGCGATTTTGACCTGAACAGCGTAAAATATCCCGCCTCCGAGTACGACGTGGTGCTCACCGACGGCGCCACCCTGGGCACCCTCCGGGAGCAGGGGCTCATCCAGCCCCTCACCTACGCCAAGGTGACGAACCTGAAGAACATCAGCCCCGAGTACCGCAAGCTCTCCTATGATCCGGACGGGTCCTACACCATCACCACCATGTGGGAGTATGTGGGCCTGCTGGTGAACACCAACCTGGTCAGCGAGCAGATCACCAGCTGGGACAGCCTCTGGGACAGCCGATACCGGGGGCAGGTGGTCATGCCCGGGCAGATGCACGACGCCCTGGCCGTCACTCTGCTGGCCATGGGGGAGAACCCCGCCTCTGACGACCCCGTCCGGCTCAACGCCGCCCTGGACAAGCTGGAGCAGCAGCGGCCCCTGGTGGCCAGCTACAGCGGCCGGGACGCCTACCTGCTCCTTCAGGGCAACCAGGCTGCCCTCTTCCCCTGCTGGTCCGGTGACGCCCTGGCCATGATGCGGGAGAATCCGGCGCTGGTGTTCCTGCTGCCCCCCGGCGGCACCTACCGCACCACCTTCGGCTACGCGATTCCCACGGACAGCCATCACACTGAAGATGCCCTGAAGTTCATCAACTACATGTGCGAAACCGAGCATCTTGCCAAAAACGCCGTGTACTCCAAGTACGCCTCCACCAGCGTCGCCGCCATCGGCAAGCTGGACGAGAGCTGGAGCGACAACCCCGTCATCTACCCGGACGTGAGCGTGCTGGCCAGCACGCCTCTGCTGAACCCGCTGCCGCTGAGCGTGGCGGACCACTGTGCGCTGCGCTGGCGCGCCATTCTGGAGACTCCTGTGAAAGACCCCGCTGACAGCAGCGCCGACGCGACGTCCTCCTCCGCCGGAGCGGAGGCCAGCGGCTCCACGACCGCCACGGTCAGCTCCGGCGAATCAGGCGCAGAAGCGTCAAAACAGGCAGTTTCCGCAGAGAAATCCGAAGGAAAGGACGCAAAAGCGGCCTCCGCGGAGAAATCCAAAGAAAAGGACGCAAAAGCCGACGCAAAAGCGGCCGCTGCGGACAAATCTGACAAAAAAGGCGCAAAAACGGCCGCAGCGGACAAATCTGACAGAAAAGACGCAAAAGCGGCCTCTGCGGACCAATCCGCCAAATAATAAACACCCCAGCCCCCAACGCGCCCCGCCCGACCCGGCGAGGCGCGTTTTTTGCGTGAGCGTACCGACCAGATTGCAAAAGCCCGGCAAAGGCGCTATAATAAGGGAAAGCGATTCGTTTTTGTGCGAACAACCGGAGGTGTGACCATGGACAAGTACCAGCAGATGAACCCCCTGGCGCTGAGCTGTCCCAGCTGCGGGGCGCCCGCGGAGTACGACATCCCCAACCGAAGCTGCCGCTGTAAGTTCTGCGGGGCGCAGTCCCGGCCGGAGGAGCAGCTTGGTCTGGTGGAGCACTGGCGCTCCATGCACCGCGCCCAGCGCCCGGCGCGTCCGGCGTTGAAGGCAGCACTGCTCTCGTGTCCCAACTGCGGCGCGGAGGTGGCGGTGGACGAAGGCGAGGCCACCGCCGGCTGTGCCTTCTGCGGCGGAAAGCTGGTGCGCGGCGAGTTCACCCGAGCGGAGGAGCTGCCCGACCTCATCCTGCCCTTCCAGCTCACCCCCGAGGAGGCCAAATCGGCTCTGACCGCCTGGTCCCGGCGGCAAAAAGGGAAGCATCGCCGGAAAATCCGGCAAAATATCCAACATTTGAAGGGGTATTATCTGCCCTACGTGTTCGTGCGCGGCTCCATCGACTGCGAGGTCTCCCGGGACCGCAGCGACCGGAAGTTCCACTGCTCCGGCTATGTGGACAAAATTGCCGTGAACGCCTCCAAGCAGCTGCGCAACGACGTGCTGGACGCGGTGGAGCCCTTCCGGTGGGAGGAGGCCCGTCCCTTCGCCTGGGAGTACCTGGCCGGACAGCGGGTAAAGCTCCGGGACGTGGAGGGCGGCGCGCTGGCCCAGCGGGTCCGGCAGGAGGTGGAGAGCGACTTCCTGCCCGTGGTGGAGAAGACCATGGAGACCCGGGGCGTGAATCTGCACCTTCAGGAGGGTGCGCTGGTGGAAATGCCGCTGCTGCTGCCCATCTACTTCATCTCACAGAAGGGCCTGTGCGTGGCCGTCAACGGCCAGACCGGCGCGGTGGCCGGGTGGTTTGGGGAGACGAAGGACACCAACCGCCTGTGGTTCATTGAGCCGACCCTGACCACCCTGGCGGTGGGCCTGCTGGCAACGTTTTTGAGCAAGACCTGGATGATGGGTCTGATGTTCGCCGCCGTGGCGGGCCTCATCAGCTTTGTGGCCTTCGGGCAGGACAAGGGCAGCCACATCCGGGATGTGATTCGGGGCTTTGGGAAGCAGCGCAGGCCGGTTCAGGCGGCACCCGTGTTCCGGGAGCAGGTGAACGGCGAGTGGGTCAATGTGAAGGTGAGCTTCTTCCCGCTGCTGCGGGTGCTGCGCTTTCTGATGATGGGGATTGTGTTCAACGTTGCGCCGCTGCTCATCGCCCTTCTGCTCTGCCCGCGGGGAAAAACGGTGCAGATGCAGTATTTGGGCATCTGGCTGGTCATCTCCATCCCCATGACCTTCATCTTCTGGATTGCCTATCTGCGCCGGGATATTTACGATTCCCCGGTGTTTCGGCAAATCCTGCCCAACGGACGGCTCCGCCGGGTGAAGGTGGACGACCAGCGCAAGGGTAAGCCAAAACCCGAGAAGCAGCCCCTTGGGGTGTACATCGGTCATGTTCTGCGGGAGCTGCGGCCGGACGAGGAGGGCTGCGTCGGCGGGTGTCTGCTGTTTGGCCTGCCGGTGATTATGTTCATTATGTCGATTGTGTGCATGCTGGACTGATGTCTCCGGCGGCCAGGGCTCTGCCCTGGACCCGCTTAGGGGACGCTTTGAAAAGCGTCCCCTAAGAACCCCCGAAACTTCAAGCGCTTCGCCCGTCGGCGGCATCAACGCAGACACGAATTTGGCACCATTCAGGCCGCCGAGGGAACCATAAGCGCTTTTCAGCTTCCTCTGTCGTTCCGTGACAAGCCCGCAGGCAGATTGCCGGTGGACGCAGTCCACCCCGCAGACAGATTGCCGGTGGACGCAGTTCACCCGGGCTTGACAAACTCCTCGTTTTCCGCTATGATAGCACGGTATAACGACTTTGATGGGGAGGAGTACGCGCCCCGCCTTTTTCAGAGAGCAGCCGGAGGGTGCAAGGCTGCAAAGGGCACGCGCGGAAGGTCGCCCCGGAGTTCCGCCTCTGAGCATTGGTAGGAGGCGGCGGTCCCCCGCCGTTATCGGGTTTGAGTGTCCCGCTTTGTGCGGGAAATTCAGGTGGTACCGCGGAAAAAAGGTACCGCCGCGCAATGGAAACGAGAGTGAATTGCGAGATTGTTTTTTGTCAGGTGGCAGCAAGGCTTTGCAGGAATCCTTTGTGGATTTCAAGAAGACTTGATGCCGCATGGCGGAAAACAAGTCGCAAGGCACCGAAGTTTTCATTGTGTGGGGGTGCCAAAGCCCTTTTCGCCCTGAGTGTTTTGCTCAGGGCGTTTTTCTATCCACAGAAGGAGTGATTGCACCAATGGCAAAGGAACTGTCCAAAATCTACGAGCCGAAGGAAGTCGAGCAGCGCATTTATCAGCAGTGGGAGGAATCCGGCTGCTTCCGGGGCAAAATCGACCCGGAGAAGAAGCCCTACACCATCGTCATGCCGCCCCCCAACGTCACCGGCCAGCTGCACATGGGCCACGCCATGGACAACACCATGCAGGACATCCTCATCCGCTTCAAGCGCATGCAGGGCTACGCCGCCCTCTGGGTGCCCGGCACGGACCACGCCTCCATCGCCACCGAGGCCAAGGTCGTGGAGGATATGCGCAAAGACGGCCTGACCAAGGACGATTTAGGCCGGGAAAAGTTTCTGGAACGGGCCTGGGCCTGGAAGAACAAGTATGGCGGCCGCATTGTCAAGCAGCTGCGCACTCTGGGCTCCTCCTGCGACTGGGAGCGCGAGCGCTTCACCATGGATGAGGGCTGCTCTGACGCGGTCAAGGAGGTCTTTGTGCGCCTCTACAACGAGGGCGAAATCTACCAGGGCAACCGCATGGTCAACTGGTGTCCCCATTGCAACACCTCCATTTCTGACGCAGAGGTGGAGTACGAGGCCCAGAACGGCCACTTCTGGCACCTGCTCTATCAGGTCAAGGAGACGGGCGAGTATCTGGAGCTGGCCACCACCCGGCCCGAAACCATGCTCGGCGACACCGCCGTGGCCATCAACGCCGAGGACGAGCGCTACGCCCACCTCCACGGCTGCCATGTCATCCTGCCCCTGCTGAACAAGGAGCTGCCCATCGTGCTCGACGAGCACGCCGACATGACCAAGGGCACCGGCGTGGTGAAAATCACCCCCGCCCACGACCCCAACGACTTCGAGGTCGGTCAGCGCCACAACCTGCCCATCGTCCGCTGCTTCACCTACGACGGCCACATGACCGGCGCGGAGGACCGGGCCGCCTGGGTGGAGCTGATGGCCTCCGGTCACGTCCCCGCCAACGAGCCCGAGGTGCTCGACTGCGGCAAGTACGCCGGCATGACCACCGCCGAGGCCCGTCAGGCCATTCTGGAGGACCTGACCGCCTGCGGCGCCCTCAAGGAGGTGGAGGACCTTCAGCACGACGTGGGCACCTGCTACCGCTGCCACACCAGCATCGAGCCGATGGTGAGCAAGCAGTGGTTCGTGCGCATGGCACCTCTGGCCGCTCCCGCCATTGAGGCCGTGGAGCGCGGTGAAATCAGGTTCGTGCCCGAGCGCTTCACCAAAAACTATCTCAACTGGATGAACAACACCCGGGACTGGTGCATTTCCCGTCAGCTCTGGTGGGGCCATCAGATTCCCGCCTGGTACTGTGACGCGTGCGGCGAGACCGTCGTCGCCAAAGACGCTCCCACGGTCTGCCCCAAGTGCGGATGCTCTCATCTGACGCAGGACCCGGACACCCTGGACACCTGGTTCTCCTCCGCCCTGTGGCCCTTCTCCACCCTGGGCTGGCCGGATGAGAACGCCGGGGATTTGAAGTTCTTCTACCCCACCAACACCCTGGTGACGGGCTACGACATCATTGGCTTCTGGGTCTCCCGCATGATTTTCTCCGGTCTGGCCTACACCGGCAAGGTGCCCTTTGACACCGTGGCCGTCCACGGCATCGTCCGGGACTCCCTGGGCAGGAAGATGTCCAAGAGCCTGGGCAACGGCATCGACCCGCTGGTTGTCATCGACCAGTATGGCGCCGACGCCCTGCGCCTGATGCTGACCATGGGCTCCACGCCGGGCAACGACATGCGCTTCAGCGAGGAAAAGGTCAAGGCGATGCGGAACTTCTGCAACAAGATCTGGAACGCCAGCCGCTTCCTGCTGATGAACCTGACCATCACGGAGAACAAGCTCCCCGACACCCTGGAGCTGGAGGACAAGTGGATTCTCTCCAAGCTCAACCGGGTCATCAAGGAGGTCACGGCCAATCTGGAGAAGTTCGAGCTGGGCGTGGCCGCGCAGAAGGTCTACGACTTCCTCTGGGACAGCTACTGCGACTGGTACATTGAGCTGACCAAGTCCCGCCTGACCAGCGACGACGAGGCCGCCAAGATTCAGGCGCAGCAGGTGCTCTGCTGGGTGCTCACGGACATTCTGAAGCTGCTGCACCCCTTCATGCCCTTCCTCACCGAGGAGATTTGGCAGGCCCTGCCCCATGAGGGCGAGTTCCTGATGCTCCAGGACTGGCCGGTGTACAACCCCGCCTTCGACTTCCCCGCCGACGAGGCCGCCATGGAGAAGATCATGGACGCCATCAAGGCCATCCGCGCCCGCCGGGCGGAGATGGGCGTGGCACCCAGCCGCAAGGCGGAGCTGACCATCGCCACCGCCGACGCGGACGTGTTCGCCAAGGGCGTGCCCTTCCTCCAGCGCCTGGCCTTCACCACGGAGGTTCAGGTGTCCGCTGAGGCACCCGCCTCTCTGGAGGGCCTGGTGAGCCTGGTCACCGCCGACGCGAAGCTCTACATCCCCCTCAGCGAGCTGGTGGACGTGGCCGCCGAGCGCAAGCGCCTCCAGAAGGCCCTGGAGAAGAAGGAGAAGTACCGCGACGGCATTATCCGCAAGCTGGGCAATGAGAAGTTCACCGCCAAGGCTCCGGACTACGTCATTCAGCGCGAGCGGGAGAACCTGGACAAGGCTGAGCGCGAGGTCGCGCAGCTCCAGGAGAGTCTGGCCGCGCTGGGCTGAGACGACGCACAATGCACAATGATTGCGAAAAACCGGAACGGCTCGGTTCTGCTTTTCATCGTGCAGGAAGCAAAATAGAGGAAACACGGCGGCCTGTTCCTTTGTGGGACAGGCTGCCGCCTTTGGGGGACTATCCCCTTCAACGGGCCGAATCGGGCAAAAAAGACTTGACATGGAGCAGATTGTGTGCTATAGTGTCCAGAGTTCCAATGCTTCTGTGGCTCAATGGCAGAGCATCTCACTCGTAATGAGAAGGTTGTCAGTTCGATTCTGACCAGAAGCTCCAGAAAAACCGCCTGATTCGGGTTGAATTAGGCGGTTTTCATAACTTTTTAGCTTATTTCGGATTGTAACAATCGTTTTTGGTGCACGCTTTGGTGCACAACATGGTATTGCTTTGGGTCTGTTCCTCAGTGGGACAGGCTCTTTTTTATTTTTCTGCTGCAACTTTTTCGCCGTAAATGATGCCCCCCAGAGCGTCAGCGGCCTTTGCTTTATTGCGTTCGATGGCGTGGGCATAAATTTTTTTCGTGGTGATTGCGTCCCGGTGCCCTAAATGACCGGCAACTGTAATTTCGTCTATGTTTGCCCCCAGGAGCATAGAGGCGGCGGTGTGGCGCAAGGTGTGGGTGTGCATACCGTCCAGCCCCGTCTTGATTGCCAGAGCGTGAATGTGCTTGCTGATAGAATCCGGGTGGAGCGGGTGCCCCTCCCATGTGAAGACGTGACCGGAACGCTCCCACGCGTCCCCGGCTGCCAGTGCCATTCGCGCCTGTTCCCGTTTCCAGCGGCGCAGGAGATTCAAGGTCTGAGGGGGCAGCTTATTAAACCGGGTTTGCCGCGTCTTCGTTGTGCCGGTATAGGTGCCCTCTCCGGAGGTATACAGCCGCGCGTGGTCTATGGTGATGGTAGCAGTGTCAAAGTCCACATTTTCCCACAGCAGCCCGCACAGCTCCCCGCGCCTTGCACCCGTGACAAGGTAGCAGTGAATCAGGGCTTGCCACATGAGCGGCTCTTGTTCAACTGCGTCCAGAAGCTCCCCTACTTGCTCCGGCTGGAGGGTCATGGCCTCTTTGTCTTCCCGTTTCGTCAAGGTGCAGTCTTCGGCCTCGTTGTACATAATCAGCTTGTTCTTTTTGGCTACTGCCAGCATAGACCGGAGAACCCGGTGGACACTGAGAACCGTTTCGGTGCTGAGCGTTTCAGTCTGACCAACCACGAACAGCTTTTCCGGCTTGCGCTCCAACGCAGCGGCGATTTTCTCAGCCGTGGACTGTGCGACCCGGTTTCCAATCAGTGCCCCACGGACGGTGGAACGACCCAGACCGGAGCGCTCAGCGAGGGCGCTTTGGGTCAGTCCCTTTGTTTTGACCGCCTGTTTCAGTGCAGGGAGCGCCACAGCTCCGGATTGTTTCGTTGTCTTCTCCAGCTTGCGGTAAAAAGTGTTAATCATTGCAGTGGTGAGCTGATTCAGTGGCACGTTTCCCAGCTCAGCATTGATGCGTGCAAGGCAGTCTTGATAATTGTGGAGGGTGTGAGGCGTGCACCCGGCGGCTTTCCTGTCCTCCAGAAAGAAGGTGGAGAACTGTGCAAGGGTCTGTCCGCTCTCCCGGCTGTGGGTGTTGACCCGCTCTGTCAAAAGCTCCTGTCTGAGTGCCTCCAGCTTTTTCTTGATTTCCCGCTTGCCCTCTCCCGGTTCCGGGGTGTAGGTAGCTATGCGGCGCTGTTGCTTGCCGGTTCCGTCCCGCTTGAGGAATACAACGACTTTGTAGGAAATGGTGCCGTCCTTCTTTTTCCGTTCAGTCACGCCGGGAACGTCAAGGACGCTTTTCTTTGCTTTCATCTGTGGATTCCCCCTCTTCATAGCTTGCGCGGATTCGTTCTTCCTCCAGCTTATCTGTGAGTTTTTCAAGCTCACGGTAGCCGGTAGCTTTTTCCATTATCATGCGAAATTTCCGTTCTGAAGCACGCAAAAGATAATTACATGCTTCATGACCGTCTAAAACTAGATAATTCGGATGTTTTTCAACATTGATATACAGGGAATCAAGAAAATCGTAGTTCGCAAGGTTTTCTTTTTCGTGGTCTACCCGTTGCTTTATGACGACAATATCTTCCAAAATTGAGGATGAAAAGGGTGTTTCCAGAAAGGCGCTTAGACCGTCAATAAACCGTTTTGAAGAACACTTTGCTTCTTTTATATACCTTGGCTGCTCTGAAAAATCACTGTCAGGTTCTTCCTGCAAATAAAGCGCGGCCGTGCAAATCTTGTTGACTGCCTCTTCTGATAATCCTAAATCAGCGACTCTGATTTCCTCCGACACTCGACTATGATACTCACTCAATCCCAGCAGATAATCAGATGAACACGAAAAGAATCTGGCAATCTTTACAATACCCTCCCATGATGGCGTAGATTCGCCTGAGCAATAAGCGGCTACTGACTGACGTGCTATTCCCAGATACTCTGCTAATGTTGCTTGAGTAGTTCTTGTGTCCCTGAGAAGAGTCCGCAAACGAGTAGGGAAATCTTTGTAATATCCATCGACACCGGCTTGCACCTCTCTCTTGCGTCCCATGTATAACCCCTCTTTCTTGTCGTGTATTACCTGCACTTTCTTATTGATGAGCAGGTTTTGCGTGACTTTGCTGTTGTTGTATGCTATAATTATATCACAGGTAGGAGATTCCTGTCAACAACAAGAAGAAGGAGGTGATTCCGTGAAGAATCTGGATGTTCGGGAGGCCATCGCCTCTGCGGGTGTTCGTCACTGGCAGGTAGCAGAGAAGCTGTCAATGCGGGAAGACGCTTTTTCCCGCAAACTGCGTCACGAGCTGCGCGATGATGAAAAGCAAAGGGTTTTGGACGCTGTGGCACAGTTGAAGAAGGAGGTGAAACCGTGAACGAAATGAACACTATACGCGGGACAATCCGGCGGGCGCGGTCTGAGGGCTTGGGAATCAGCGAAAACGCCTTGCGGCGTTGGTGCAAAACCAATCAGCTCCAGCACACAACGGTGGGAAACCGGATTTACGTCAGTTGGAGCGTGCTTTTGCGGTTTTTGGGGGTGAGTGCAAGTGTCGATAGTTGACTTTATCCCGGTTGGTCGTGAAAACGCCTTGTCTGCCCGTCAACTGGCTGAGATGTTGGACACCCAAACCCGAGTTGTGACCCGCTCCATTGAAGCTGCACGGCGGCGAGGGGTGCCAATCTGCGCACGCTCAGACGCAGAGGGCGGCTATTATCGACCCCGTGACGCTGACGAGCTTTCGGCATATTTGACACGGCGAAACCACCGGGCGCGGACGGTTGCGAGGGCTACGATGGCCATGACAGACACGCTGGACGCGATGCGAGGGCAAACGAGCCTTTTTCACCAAAACGAAAAAGCCGCCCCGGAGGACGGCGAAAAAAATTCCCCCTTGCGCTGAGTGTCGGCAAACTTTCAAGCGCAAGAGGGGAAACACGATGCCCGGAGGCACACATGATTATATCGCAAGTGCGCCTCCGGGTCAAGCAATAGAAAAGGGGTGAAAAGATGTCGAAAGAATGGACGAAAGCGCCGGGGGTGTATGTGTTTTTTGAGTTGCGTCCCTCTGTGGAGCAAATGCCCGACGCTGACGCTGGTGCACTTTTCAAGCAAATTCTGCGATATGGCGAAACCGGCGAAGAGACCCCGGACGACCTCGGAAAACTTGGTCAGTTCCTTTGGCCTGTGATAAAGCCGAAAATTGATTTCAGTCTACAACGTTATGAAAAACAGGTGCTTGCAAGCGAAAAAGCGAACAAAGTGAAGTTTTTGAAGTCTCACGGCATTACTGCGGATAGGTTTTCGCCGAAAGCGTTGGAGGCTTTTATGGCTTGTACACGGTTAGACGCTGATGGTCATTTTCAACTTCCAACGAAGTCAATGGTTTCGGATTTGCTGGACGAGTGGGAAGTTCCTCCAGATGAGCGCAAAGTGCACTAACTCCGTTCGGAGCCGTTCGGTTCTGATTGGTTCCAAACAATAAATACAGCATAGCAAAACGTAACCAGAACAAAAAAATAAACAGAAGCGTAGCTGGAGGATATGGGGGGTGTGGGGGGAAAAGGGGATGTGCTCTAAACGCAACGCACACAAACCACTCTTGTTTGTTGTGAAGATGTTTCCTGTTTCTCCGACAAAATCGGGAAAAGGAGCTGAGCTGAGGCGAAAAAGATGAGGGAGATTCACTACCGAATTGAGAATTTAATGCAACTAAAATGCAGGAAATGAGCGTGGATAATTTGAAACGAGCGAGACCGCCAATTTTCAAAATCGTCTATTCCGACCGGCAGGGATTCACCCTTGCACGAGGCGGACGGCGCAAACCCAGACGGAAAGGAGGAAAAAGACGATGAGCGAGAGAAAGCCGCCGGTGACTGTGCCCTTTTACGCCCACGAGGCGGAAATATATCGGCAGGAAAGACGGCTGCACCACTGGCAAGCACTGGCAGGAATTGCGGCGGCTGTGGCTGTGGCTGCACTGCTACGGCGGTAAGCAAGCAAACGCCCCACAAAAGGCAAGCGGGAACGAACAAAACCGCAACAATCGCGGAACACGATAAGGCTGGAAATTTTGGGTTAAACGCCCGTAGAACGCCCGTGGAGCGGCTTTGTGTGCGTGGCTGTCCTTCTTTACCCGGAGGGGACAGAAACGGCATAGAGCCGCTCTTGTGCGTCTGAGGGCATATCACAGAGGCGTGAACCGTGGCAGGGAAACCCGCTCCAATTAGAGCACGTTCAAGGCTGCACACAACAGAGAACAAGCAACGAGCCTCTTTGCCCCGCTCCGTGCCGTTTTGCCTCAAAAAGTAAAAATGCCAAAAAAGTTGCGAAAAAATTTTTGGTGCACACTTTGGTGCACTACGTAAAAAAACAAGCCGAAACGTTATTCTTATATATGTTTGAAATGTTTTTGTTTCCCTGCTGTTTTGCCATGTTTTCATACATAAAAATACGATAAAATACACAGCACAAGCAACTCGTAATGAGAAGGTTGTCAGTTCGATTCTGACCAGAAGCTCCAGAAAAACCGCTTATCCGGACAGGATAGGCGGTTTTTTGTTTGTCCTCTGAACAGCCAGCTCCCCCACGCCAAAGACGGGCAACACTTTCTTTCGGGACCTGACCTGTTTTGCGTCGCGGAGGAAACAGCATTGCAATCGTCCCCTCTGTACGTTATAATGATGAAAATAGCTTAGAACCCCCAGAGGACGCGGCAGCTTCTTCCGCTCCCCTTCCACATTCACATTCTCTCAGCTCACATCGAGGAGGAACCCAACATGCGCAGAAAATCCATTCTCTCTCCCCTGTCCCTGCTGCTCTGTGCGGCTCTGGCGCTCAGCATTCTGCTCACCGGCTGCTCGGAGGGGACGACTTCCCCGGCCTCCTCCGAAGCCCCCGCGCAGAGTGCAGCCGCCGAAAGCACAGCCACTCCCGAAGAAGCCGGCTCCTCCGAAAGCGCCGTCCCGACCGGAACCGCCGCCGAGCTGGGCTCCCTGAAAGCGTTTACTGCCTCCACTCTGGACGGCGGCAGCTTCACACAGGACGATATTTTCGCCAAGGACCTCACAATCATCAACTTCTGGGCCCTGTCCTGCCCGCCCTGCATCGGAGAAATGCCCGATCTGGCAGACTTCGCCCAAAAGCTCCCGGACAATGTTCAAATGATCACCATGTGTCTGGACGCGCTGTACGATGAGGAGAGCACCAAGAGCATCCTGAGTGAAGCCGGTTTTGAGGGCGTGACCCTGGTGTCCGGCGAGGGGGATTTGGAAGATGTGTGCTATCAGCTCCAGTACACCCCCACCACGGTTCTGGTGGACAGCCAGGGCAATCTTGTGGGGGACGCCATCATCGGGACCTGTGAAGACCTGTCCGAAACCTATCTCACGGCCATCAATTCGGCATTGAAAGCCGGTGGAAAGGCGGAGATTCGCCTTGAATCGTAACATTGTGCCGCTGGTTCGATTTATCGTGCTGGGGATTTCCCTCGCTCTGATTGTCATCGGAATCCTGCGGCGGGAGCATCTGGAGGTCCTGCAAAAGGCGGTGCGGATATGCCTGGAATGCATCGGAATCGGGTGAAGCGGGACGCGGCCGGAAAGCGTCTCTCCGGTCAGAGAATCGCGCAGCTGCTCTCGGCCGCGCTGACCAACGGCTATCTGATTGGATTTCAACGGGGCAGAATCTACGCCGGAGGGACGAAAGCGGTCTGCGTGCCCGTCCTCAACTGCTACTCCTGTCCCGGAGCGCTGGGTGCCTGCCCGATTGGCGCGCTGCAAACGTCGCTGGGCGGCGTGCGGCGCCATTTCCCCTTCTATGTGCTGGGTCTGCTCATGCTCTTCGGGATTGTCCTCGGCCGGGTGGTCTGCGGCCTGCTGTGCCCCTTTGGTCTGGTTCAGGACCTGCTGCACCAGCTGCCGCTCCCAAAATGGCGGGTTCCCAGCCCGGTTGACCGGCCTGCCAGGTATCTCAAATACCTTGTGCTGCTGATTCTTGTGATTGGCCTCCCGGCCTTTGCGGTGACAAAAACCGGGGTCACGCCCCCTTATTTCTGCAAGTATCTCTGCCCCGCCGGAACGCTGGGGGGCGGAATCCCCCTGATGCTCGCGGACCCGAACATCCGAAGGCTGGCGGGCGCGCTGTTCGGCTGGAAAACGCTGGTGCTGCTGATCGTTGCGCTGACCTCCGCGGTGATTCCCCGGCCCTTCTGCCGCTATCTGTGCCCTCTGGGCGCCTTTTACTCCCTGTTCAACCGGTTCAGCTTCTTTCAGATGCGTCTGGATGAGGGGAAGTGCGTCAAATGTCAGAGGTGTGTTCACGCCTGCCCCATGGCCGTGAACGTCACAGAGGACAGCAATCATCCCGAGTGCATCCGCTGCGGAAAATGCAAGGCGGTCTGTCCGACGGGTGCCATAAGCTGCGGCTTTGGGGAGCATTTTGTTCCGGCAGAGGAAAACCGCTCAGCGGGAAGGGACACGTCCGGGGGCAATTCCTCTGGGCATCCACAGTAAATCATTATCCGGCAAGGGAAACGTTAAGACTAAGCCGGAGACAACCATCAACCACCAAAAGAGGAGGATTCTTATGCACGAAAACGTCATTTTCTGCTATTCCGGCACAGGAAACTGCCTGGATTTGGCAAAGAACATCGCCCAAGGGCTGGGCGGCGCGGACATCGTCATGATGCGCTCCGCACCGGCTGTGACCGATGTGCGGGAGGCCAAGCGGGTGGGCTTTGTGTTCCCCTGCTACGGCGGCAGCGCCCCGGAGGACGTGCTCAGGCACGCAAAGCTGCTGCAAATCAGCCCGGAGGCCTACACCTTCGCGGTCAGTCAGTCCGCCGTCTATCCCGGCACCGGTCTCTCCCGCCTGAACGACATCGTTCCGCTGAAGTACTGGCGCACCGCCACCCACCATTGCAGCTGCATCTGGCTGTTCCCCCACAAGCTGATGCTGCCTCTGCTGAGCGTGGAGAAGGCCCAGAAGCGCAGCGAGGCGCTGGCCGCGGAAATCGCACGGGAGGTGCTCTCCGGGAAGCAGTCCCCGAAGAAGCCGCCCAGAAACGTGCTGAATGTGGCGGAAAACAAGGTCTGGCCGCTGATTTCCGGCGCGAAGGTGCAGGGCTTCAAGGTGAGCGACGCCTGCATCGCCTGCGGACAGTGCGTCCGGCTCTGCCCCCGGAAGAACATCCAGCTCATCAACGGCAAGGTCATCATCGGAAGCAACTGCGCCCAGTGCCTTGGCTGCCTGCAATACTGCCCCCAGAGCGCCATCTCCATCGGCAAAATCACGGACAAGCGGGAGCACTACCACAACCCCAATGTCGCGGCGGCTGAGCTGATGGAGAGCGTCATTCACGTCGGGTGACAAATCTTCGCTGTTTTGCGATTTCTTCTTTACAGATTCCCCTCTTTCCGGTATACTGATAAGCTGTCTGGTTTGAAAGAGACAAGGAAACAGAAAAGGAGACTCGCACATGGAGAAACAACGTGCGCAATGGGGCAGCAAGCTGGGCTTCATCCTGGCGGCGGCGGGCTCGGCCGTGGGCCTGGGCAACATCTGGAAGTTCCCCGGCAAGGCCTTTGAGGGCGGCGGCGGCGCCTTTCTGCTGCTCTACCTCATCATCGTGCCCCTGATTGGCATGCCCGCCATGCTCTCGGAGCTGACCATCGGCCGGGCCAGCCAGTCCAACGTGGTGGACGCCTTCGGCAAGCTGGGCCACAAAAAGTACACCTGGGTGGGCTGGCTCAGCTGGCTGGTGGCCTTCCTCATCACCTGCTATTACAGCCATGTGGGCGGCTGGGTGCTGCGCTACGCCGTGTCCTACGCCACCCAGTCCCGGGCCGTATACGCCGACCCCCTGGGCTACTTCTACGCCCTGCTGGGCTTCGACCCGGTGAGCGGCGCCACCTGGCTGCCGGTGACGGCGCTGGCCTTTGCGGCGGTGTTCCTGGCCATCTGCGCGTTCATCATCATTCAGGGCGTTCAGGGCGGCATCGAAAAGTTCAACAAAATCGGCATGCCGGCCCTGTTTGTCATGCTGCTGATTCTGCTGGTGCGCTCTGTCACCCTGCCCGGCGGCATGGAGGGCGTGCGCTACATGCTCTCTCTGGATTTCAGCAAGCTCAGCTTCCACACCCTGCTCACGGCTCTCTCTCAGGCCTTCTACTCCCTGTCCCTGGGCATGGCCATCATGGTGACTTACGGCTCCTACCTGCCCGAGACGGAGGACATGCCCAAAAACACCCTGCTCATCTGCGTCATGGACACGCTGGTGGCCGTCATCGCGGGCTTCATCGTGGTGCCCGCCGTGTTCGCCACCCTGGGGCCGGACGGCGTGGGCAAGGGCGGCGGCTTCGCCTTCGTGTCCCTGGCGGGCGTGTTTGAGCGCATGCCGGGGGGCGTGCTCTTCGGCATGATGTTCTATCTGCTGCTGCTCTTCGCGGCGCTGACCTCCACGATTTCCCTCATCGAGGGCATTGTGGCCTTCCTCACCGAGCGCCTGAACTGGAGCCGCACCCCCACCACCATCGGGCTGTGCGCGGTGCTGTTCCTGATTGGCTGCCTCTACACCTGCTCGCAGGCCGCCTTCCCCCTCCACGGCGTCTGGTTTGACTTCGCCAACGGCGTCACCTTCCCCGGCTTTGGCGACGCCATGGAATTCCTCACGGACCGGGTGATGATTCCCATCGCCGCCCTGGGCACCTGCATCTTTGTGGGCTGGAGCTGGACCCCGGAAAAGGCCGCGGAGGAGATTCACCGCGGCGGCGTGCGCTTCGGCCTGCTGAAGCTCTACAGCTTCCTGGTTCGCTTTGTGCTGCCCGCCGCCATCGCCGTCATCTTCGCGGTGAGCCTGTTCACGGGCACCACGCTGAGCTGACAGCCGAAACAAAACGTGTAAAACCCGCCTGATTTCCACAAATCGGGCGGGTTTTTCATGCTTACGTCCCTTTCAGCGCACTTGCCGGGTGTTTCGCCTCCGCAGAGGCTTCTCCGGCGGCCGCCTCCGGGGCGAGGGCCGAGGCGCGTGAAAAAACTTTGCCGCTACCAAGGAAAAACACTTGACACCGCCCGGGAATTGGGGTATAGTAGTCCCGTTGTAAAGCGCTCCCGCTTTACGACAGGACTCCAAAGCTGAGAAGGGAGCGGTGAGGATGAAGGACACCACCTTTGAAATGACTCTGCTGTATGACTTTTACGGCGACCTGCTCACCGAACGGCAGAAGGAGTTCTACGACCTGTACTACAACGAGGACTTCTCCCTGGCGGAGATTGCGGAAAACGCGGGCATCACCCGCCAGGGCGTCCGGGACGTGCTGGTGCGCAGTGAGGCCACCCTCCGGGAGATGGAGGAGAAAACCGGCCTGATGGCGCGCTTTTTGCAGGTGCGCCGGGGTCTGGAGCGCATTGAGCGCAGCATAAGCGCCATTGAGGAGCTGAACCAGCGCTCTCTGCGCAGCGTCCCTCTGGCGGAGCTGGTGCAGGAGATTAAGAACACAACCGCCCAATTAAAGGAGTAAACAATGGCTTTTGAAGGTTTAACTGAACGACTTACGTCAGTATTTAACAAGCTCCGGGGCAAGGGCCGTCTGACGGAGACGGATGTCAGGGAGGCCATGCGGGAAATTCGCCTGGCCCTGCTGGAGGCCGACGTCAGCTACAAGGTGGTCAAGGACTTCGTCAACAAGGTGACGGACCGTGCCATCGGCCAGGACGTGATGGAGTCCCTGACTCCCGCTCAGATGGTGGTCAAAATCGTCAATGAGGAGCTCACCTCCCTCATGGGCGGCGAGGCCGTGCCCATCAACATGAGTCAGAAGCCCCCCACCATTGTCATGATGGTGGGCCTCCAGGGCGCGGGCAAGACCACCAACGCCGCCAAGCTGGCCGCCTACCTGCGCAGCAAGACCGGCCGCAACCCCCTGCTGGTGGCCTGCGACGTGTACCGTCCCGCCGCCATCAAGCAGCTGGAGGTCGTGGGTGAGCAGCTCCGGGTGCCCGTGTTCCAGATGGGACAGGCCAACCCCGTGGACATCGCCCGTCAGTCCATCCAGTACGCCGCGCAGCACGGCAACGACATCGTCCTGCTGGACACCGCCGGCCGGCTCCATGTGGACGAGGCCCTGATGAACGAGCTCAAGAGCATCAAGGCCGCGGTGCAGCCCAACGAAATCATGCTGGTCGTGGACGCCATGATCGGTCAGGACGCGGTCAACGCGGCCGTGGCCTTCGACCAGGCTCTGGACGTCACCGGCGTCATGCTCACCAAGCTGGACGGCGACGCCCGCGGCGGCGCGGCCCTTTCCATCCGGGCCACCACCGGCAAGCCCATCAAGTTCTGCGGCGTGGGCGAGAAGCTGGACGCCATCGAGGTCTTCCACCCGGACCGCATGTCCAGCCGTATTCTGGGCATGGGCGACGTGCTCACCCTCATCGAGAACGCGCAGGAGCGTTTGGACGAGAAAAAGGCCGAGGAAATGGCCCAAAAGATTCGCTCCTCCAAGTTCACGCTCCAGGACTTCTACGATCAGCTCCAGGAGACCAAGAAAATGGGCTCCATCTACGACATTCTCCAGCGCATGCCGGGTATGGCGGGCAAGATTGACGAGAGCATGATCGACCAGAAAGCCATTGGCCGCACGGAGGCCATGATTCTGTCCATGACCCCCGCCGAGCGGGAGAATCCCTCCCTGCTCAACGCCAGCCGCAAGCGCCGCATCGCCCGGGGCTCCGGCACCACGCTTCAGGACCTGAACAAGCTGCTCAAGCAGTTCGAGCTGATGCAGTCCATGACCCGGAAGATGACCCGGGGCCGCATCCCCCGCGCCCTGAAGAGCATCCTGGGCGGCGGCGACCCCACGTCCATGCCCGACATGAGCAGCATGCTCACCGGAGCGGGCCGCCGGGGCGCGCCCGGCATGGGCGCCCACAGCGCCGGTCGCCAGCGCAAGAACATGAAGCGCAAGAAAAAGCGCTGATTCCCCTTTATTTTGCTGATTTGCGAATCATTCGCTGATCATATACAACTTACAACGACAAATCTATGGAGGTAATATACAATGGTTAAGATCAGACTGCGCCGCATGGGCGCCAAGAAGGCTCCTTTCTACCGCATCGTGGTGGCCGACTCCCGCTATCCCCGTGACGGCCGCTTCATCGAGCAGCTGGGCACCTACAACCCCCTGACCGAGCCCGCCGAAATCAAGGTTGACGCCGAGCGCACCCAGGCCTGGATCAAGACCGGCGCCCAGCCCACCGACACCGTGAAGCGGCTGCTGAAGCAGGCCAACGTCCTGTAATCCCCGGAGGAATTTGCATGAAAGAGCTCTTGACTTATATCGCACAGAATCTGGTTGACCACCCCGATCAGGTCAGCGTCAACGAGATCGACTGCGACGGTGAACTTGTTCTGGAGCTCCGGGTGGCCCCCGAAGACATGGGCAAGGTGATCGGACGGCAGGGGCGCATCGCCAAGGAGATTCGCACCCTGGTCCGCTCCTATGCGCAACGGAACAATACGCGCGTCACGGTAGACATCGTAGATTGACGCGCCGCACCCCGCGGCGCTCACAGGCCAACAGAGGGCTGCCCGGACGAGGCAGCCCTTTTCCTTTGGTGTACTTTGGAGGTACGAACATGAAACAACCCTTACTTGAGGTAGGCCGCATTCTCAACACCCACGGCGTCCGCGGCGAGCTCAAGGTGGACCCCTGGCTGGACGACCCGGCGGTGTTCTCCTGCCTGACGCGCGTGGAGGTCAACGGAACCAGCTACGCCGTCCGCTCCGCCCGCGTGCAGGGCCGCTTCGCTCTGGTGACGCTGGAGGGCATCCACTCCATCGACGACGCCGTTCCCCTCAAGGGCCGGGTGGCCCTCGCGCCCCGGGAGGACATTCCCATCGCCCCCGGCGCCCACTTCGTGGCCGACCTCATCGGCCTGGACGCGGTGGACGCGGAGACGGGAAAAATCTTCGGAAAAGTGGTAGAAATCCACGAATTTCCCGCACAGGACGTGTATGAGGTTCTGGGTGAGAAGCGCTGGATGCTCCCGGACGTGCCGGAGTATGTGGAGGGCATCGACGAGGAGGCCGGCTGCGTCCGCTTCCACCTGGCGGAGGAGCTGGGACAATGACGGAGATGAAGTACCGCTATCGGGTGGACATCATCACCCTGTTCCCTGAGACCACGGGGGACGTGCTCTGCGAGTCCATTCTGGGCCGGGCGCAGGAGCGCGACTATCTGAAAATTGAGTGCTGGCAGCTCCGGGACTTCACCACCAACAAGCAGAATCAGGTGGACGACTACCCCTACGGCGGCGGCCACGGCGCGGTTTTGCAGGCAGACCCCCTCTACCGCTGCTGGCAGCACATCTGCGACGAGACGAACGGCGGGGAACGGGTCCACACGATTTTCATGTCCCCCTGCGGCGTCACCTTCAACCAGCAGAAGGCGAAGGAGCTGGTGACAAACTACAACCACCTGATTCTGGTCTGCGGCCACTACGAGGGCATTGACCAGCGCTTCATCGACGAGTGCGTGGACGAGGAAATCAGTCTGGGCGACTTCGTGCTCACCGGCGGCGAGATTGCGGCGATGGCCGTCACGGACGCGGTGTGCCGCATGGTGCCCGGTGTGCTTTCGGACCCGGAGTGCTATGAGAATGAGAGCCACTGGGACAATCTGCTGGAGTATCCGCAGTACTCGCGGCCAGAGGTCTGGCATGGCCGGGCGGTGCCGAAAATCCTGCTCTCCGGCCACCACGCCAATGTGGAGAAGTGGCGGCGCAAGATGTCTCTGGTACGCACCCGGGAGCGCCGCCCGGACCTGTACGCGAAGCTGGACCTGAGCTCCAAAGCCGACAAAAAGCTCCTCAAAGAAATCTCCGAAAACATCTGGTAACCAGGCTGCGCCTGGAGGCAAACTCCCTTCGGATGTTTGTGGTTGACCAGCTCCCGGCCCCCAATGTTGTGCAAGGCGGAAAGTTTGTCGGGCCGGGTCCTGGAGCCGAAACCTTGTTGCAAGCCTTTGCACAATCGGCTGCGTCCGCAGGCATGCTCCCTTCGGCGGACTGCGTCCGCAGGCAGACTCCCTTCGGACGTTCGCAGTTGCCCAGCTCCCGGCCCCGTTTGCTGCGCAAAACCGGAAGAAAGATGGGCCGGGTCCTGGAGCCGCTTCGGGGCAGCAAAACCATTGAACAATGGGCTGCGCCTGGAGGCAGACTCCCTTCGGACGTTTGAGGTTACCCGACTCCCGGCCCCGTTTGTTATACAAAACCGGAAGAAAGGCAGGCCGGGTCCTGGAGCCGAAACCTTGTTGTAAACCTTTGCACAATTGGCTCGCGCCCGCAGGCAAGCTCCTTGCGGGTTAGTCACGGGACGATAGGGGAACAAGAATGGGCGCTCAGGCAGCAGAAGGCAACTCACACAGCAAAAAAGCGCTGATTTCGGCCATCTGGTCAGAAATCAGCGCTTTTTTATTGGCAAATATATCAAATCCGGTTGTTCAGAATTGCCTCGGCCATGCGCACGCAGCGCACATTCTCCGCCACATCGTGGACCCGCACAAACATGCAGCCCTTGAGCACCGCCCACACCGTGGTTGTCAGCGTGCCCTCCAACCGCTGTTCCGGCGGCAGCTCCAGCACCCGCCCGATGACGCTCTTGCGGCTGCATCCCAGCAGCAGCGGACAGCCCAGCTCGTGCAGTTCTTCCAGCCGCCGAAGAACCTCCAGATTCTGCTCCTGGCTCTTGGCAAAGCCCACGCCCGGGTCCAAAATGACGCGCTCGCGGGGGATGCCCGCCCGGTCCGCCAAAGTCAGGCACTCTCTGAGGTCCCGGAGCAGGTCCGGCAGGAAGTCTTTGTACTGGGTATCTGTCCGGTTGTGCATCAGGCAGCAGGGCACCCCCGC
>CACZUK010000017.1 GCA_902784305.1 Oscillospiraceae bacterium
TTTCAGACAAGCAGTTTAGATGCTTGTTGGACGAAACATACCTCGACCGAATGATTCGCCTCTGGTGTTCATAATCTGTTCACTCGTTCAATAGCCCTGCCTCACACACGCGAATCCATTGACAGGGGACCCGCAAACCGCTATAATAGCCCTGTCTGACAAATTGTGAGTACCCCTTCCCTGTTCGGGAGGCCGGGACGGATTGCTGCCGCGGAAATAGACAAAAGCGGAGAAAAGGACGGAGAACTATGGCAAAGAACAAGAAGCAGGTGAAGGCAATCACCGCCATGAGCAAGGATTTCGCCCAGTGGTATACGGACATCTGCCTGAAGGCGGAGCTGGTGGACTACGCCAGCGTCAAGGGCTTTATGATTATGCGGCCCTACGGCTACGCCATCTGGGAGAACATGGTGAACATCATGGACGGCGAGTTCAAGAAGACCGGCCACCAGAATGTGGCGATGCCCCTGCTGATTCCTGAGAGCCTGCTGAAGAAGGAGGGCGAGCTGGTCAACGGCTTCGCCCCGGAGGTGGCCTGGGTCACCATGGGCGGCGAGAGCAAGCTGGAGGAGCGGCTGTGCGTGCGCCCCACCTCTGAGACCATGTTCTGCGACCACTGGGCCCATGTGCTCCACAGCTGGCGGGAGCTGCCCATGCTCTACAACCAGTGGTGCTCCGTGGTGCGTTGGGAGAAGACCACCCGGCCCTTCCTGCGCTCCCGGGAGTTCTGGTGGCAGGAGGGCCACACCATCCACGAGACCGCCGCGGAGGCCGAGGCCGAAACGGAGCAGCAGCTCTGGTGCTATGCCAACTTCTGCAAGGACGCTCTGGCCATTCCCGTGATTCCCGGCCGCAAGACTGACAAGGAGAAGTTCGCCGGCGCCGAGGCCACCTACACCGTGGAGGCCATGATGAAGGACGGCAAGGCCCTCCAGAGCGCCACTTCTCACTTCTTCGGGGACAAGTTCTCCCGGGCCTACGACGTGACCTTCACCGGCCGGGACAACACCCTCCAGTACCCCTTCCAGACCAGTTGGGGCTCCACCACCCGCCTCATCGGCGCGGTCATCATGACCCACGGCGACGACAACGGTCTGGTGCTGCCGCCCCCCATCGCCCCCATTCAGGTGGTGGTGATTCCCGTGGCCCAGCACAAGGAGGGCGTGCTGGACGCCGCCTACAGCCTGGAGCAGCGCATCAAGGCCCTGGGCCTGCGGGTGAAGACCGACGACTCTGAGCAGTCCAACGGCTGGAAGTACGCCGAGTACGAGATGAAGGGCGTGCCCCTGCGCGTGGAAATCGGCCCCAAGGACATGGAGAAGGGCCAGTGCGTCATCGCCCGGCGCGACACCGGTGAGAAGTACTTCGTGCCCCTGGCCGAGCTGGAGGAGAAGGTGCAGAGCCTGCTGAAGGAGGTCCACGAGAACCTCTACGAGAGCGCCAAAAAGCGTCTGGAGGAGAACACCTTCGCCTTCACCAAGGTGGAAGACGTGAAGGCCGCCATGGAGCAGCACACCTGCTTCGCCAAGACCATGTGGTGCGGCGACGAGGCCTGCGAAATCGCCATGAAGGAGCTGGCGGGCGTGTCCAGCCGCTGCATGCCCTTCGAGCAGGAGCAGATTGGGGACGTGTGCCCCGTGTGCGGCAAGCCCGCCAAAAAGATGGTGGTCTGGGGCGTCGCCTACTGATTTAGCCTCTAAGGAACCCCTGATTCCCTAAAAACGCAGAAAACCGGAGCTGCCGTGGGACAGCTCCGGTTCTTTTTGTATGTCAGAGGGCCCTTACTGCTCCTCCAGCTCCTTCTTCGTGCGGCGGTAGAAGCCGTCCTCCCAGGCCGGCGCGGACTGGGTAGCCTGAGCCGTCTGGTCCTCGTCGGGAGTCAGGGTCAGGTGGATGCCGCCCGGTGTCGTAAAGGGGGCAGGCTCCTGCGTGGGCTGCACCACGGGCGCGGTCCAGCTCTCAGCGGGTGCGCTCTCCGGCACAGGACTCGGCTGCACCACGGGCACGGTCCAGCTCTCAGCGGGGGCACTCTCAGGCAAGGGACTCGGCTGCACCACGGGCGCGCTCCAGCTCTCGGCGGGTGCGCTCTCCGGCGCGGGACTCGGCTGCACCACGGGCGCGGTCCAGCTCTCCGCGGGGGTGCTCTGCTGCGCGGGGGCCTCCTCCTCCTCGGGATTCAGCGTCAGCTGAGGCTCCTCTCCGGGCTTGGGCATCCGCATGCCGCCGGACAGGCCGTCTCGGCTGAGCATCCGCTCCATCACGGAGATGTCGGAGGAGATGTCCAGCATATCCCCCTCAAAGAGCTTGTCCAGCTGCGTCTCAAAGCCCTCCACGATTTTGTCCATCATGCGCTCGATGCGCTCCTTGGTGGTGGAGATGTTGCTGCCGTCCACGCCCTGCCGGTCCAGCTCGGCGTAGGAGTTCAGAATCTTCAGGGTGGTGGGCAGGTAGTAGTTCAGGAACTTGTGCAGCTCCGGCGCCTTGTCCGGGTGCTTTTTCTGGTAATCCAGGATGTGTTTGGTGATTTCCTCAATGCGGTCGATTTTCCGGCTCAGCTCCGGGTCGGGGATGTCGTCGTTCACCCGGCGGATTTCGGAGAGAATCCGCATCTCCTCGTCCTGGGCGTTCTGTTGGTCTTGGGCGGGCTTTTCTTTGGTCTTACGGGCCTTGCGGTCCCCGAGGCCCACGCCGTCCATCATCAGGTAGCCCGTGGACATGTCGATATAGGCGTGCTCGCCCAGCAGGCCCTCATCAATCATGTCCTGGATGGTGTCACAGGCCTTGTTGTAGGAGCAGGGCACCGCCTCGGCCAGGGCCTGGATGTCCACCCGCTTGCTCTCGCCAATCATGTTCATCAGCTTGCGGAACTGACGGGCCCTTTTGTTCTTAAAGCCGCCCCAGAGCGCCATGCCGCCGCCGATGCCGGTGAGGATGAAGTGGGGCAGGGTCTCCCGCACCGCCGGGAGCAGTCCGATGCTGATCCAGTCCACAAAGGTGGACGCGGCGGTCAGGCCGAACAGGCACGCGATGATGATTCCGGCAATCAGCAGGCCCTTTCCGCCCTTAATTTTGGGTTTTTTGTCCTTCTTTTTGCCGCCTTTGGCGTTGTATTTGGGCTTTGGCGTCTGATTTCCGGGCTGCTGCGCACCCTCCTGATTCAGACCCATGCGCTCCCGGGCGGAGTGCTGGGTGTAGGTGTGGGCCTGGTAGGTGGAGGTGACGGGCTTTGTGGCCCTGGGCACCCGGTTGGTGCCGCTCTGTGTGATGTCCTGGAACTCCTTCTGAAATTCCCGCTTTACGTCCCGGGCCTCCTGGCGCAGGTCGTCCATTCTCGCCTGCCAGTCCGGCCGGGCATTGCCGCTTCGCCCCTCCTCGTTGAGCTTGGCGATGAGCAGGAACACGCCCACCGGCCAGAACAGGAGAAAGGCCGCGATGATAAGGACCCAACTGATGTCGGACCCGCCCCGATTGTAGTTGCTCATTGCTGACTCCTTCGTTCTTCGGATGGTCGGCGGCGCTCAGGCCGCCGGAAAGCTTCGCTGTGCTACTATTATACAGCATTCGCGGCGCTCTGCAAGGGGTGATTTTAAAATGAGTATGAATAATGCGTAAAAAATAGTTACAAACCCCCTTTCCCCCCTTTAAAAGCGGGGAAAACTGGTTGCGTTGTCCGCACATCTATGATAAACTGACGGGGAACGATGAGAAAGGACTTTATGAGCATGGAAATCAACGGCATAGAGCACAACGAACAGGTGCGTTACGACAGCCTGAACCTCTCCCCGGAGCTGCTCAGCGCTCTGGAGAAGAAGGGGTATGAGGTGGCTACCCCCGTCCAGGGCGGCTGCATCCCCTATCTGATGGACCGGCGGGACGTGGTGGCGAAGGCCCCCACCGGCACCGGCAAGACCTTCGCCTTCGGCATCCCCATTGTGGAGCACACCGACCCGGCCTCCAGCGATGTCACCAGCCTCATTCTGGCCCCCACCCGGGAGCTAGCCCTCCAGATTCGGGACGAGCTGCGGGACCTGTGCGCGGCCAAGGAGGGCATCCGGGTGGTCTGCCTCTACGGCGGCCAGCCCATCGACAAGCAAATCAAGCAGCTCAAGCAGAAGCCCCAAATCGTGGTAGCCACCCCCGGCCGCCTCATGGACTGCAAGCGCCGCAAGGCCATCCGGCTGGACCGGGTGAAGACCGTCATTCTGGACGAAGCCGACCGGATGCTGGACATGGGCTTCATTGAGGACGTGACCAAAATCCTGGACATGATGGAGCAGCGGGACAACCTGGGCCTTTTCTCCGCCACCATCAGCCGGGAGGTCATGGACATCTCCTGGGTCTACCAGCGCGACCCCGTGGAAATCACCGTCCGGCCCGTGGCCGAGGACCGGCCCGACATCCAGCAGTACCGGGTCTCTCTGAACAGCCGCGAGGAGAAGCTGGACATCATGGTGGCCCTGCTGGAGGGCGGCGAGTACGAGCGGGCCATCGCCTTCTGCAACACCAAGAACATGACCGACCGCCTGGCGGCCATGCTGAAGATGCAGGGCGTGCGCTGCGAGGCCATCCACGGCTCCATCGTCCAGAAGAGCCGGGAGAAGACCCTGGAAAGGTTCCGCGCCGGCAAGCTCCGGGTGCTGGTTGCCACCGACGTGGCCGCCCGGGGTCTGGACATCGACGACGTGGACGTGGTCTTCAACTACGACGTGCCCGACGAGCAGGAGTACTACATCCACCGCATCGGCCGCACCGGCCGGGCCAAAAAGCACGGCGTCAGCTACTCCTTCTGCGCCACCATCACCGACGAGGTAAAGATGGACCAGATTGCGAAGAACCAGCGTTATGACATCCAAAAATTAAAATACGATGAAGACGGCTGCCTGATGCTGGTGGAGTGAATCTCCCCGGAATCGACTCCCATCGAACCCAAACGCATATTTCTACACAATACGATATTTTTGTATAATATCTATTCTCAGACGGACAGGTGTCCGCCCTGTGTGATTTGTGCAATTTGACGGCAAAATAGGCATTGACAAAGCCGGACCCCCTTGCTATAATCCAGCCAGACAGCCGCAGATGGATATTTTTGGAACTTTTCTTTCCAATACTTCCTCGCTGAAGCGTCAATAGAATCAGTGGGAAACTGCGCCGCTCCGGAGGCGGAACGCGCGGCTGTCGGGTGAACCCCTTTGCAGACAGAGAAACCACTACGCGGCCTGGGCCGCACCGCACCTTTGTTTCTTTTGAGTAAGGAGGATTGTTATGAACGACTTTAATCTGAAGCTGAACGCAGCTCTGAAAAAATACTACGGCACCGAGGACGTGCTGGAAAAGACCTACGATCTGCCCTCTGACGGGCACTACGACCTGATTGTGGTCTCCCCCCTCTGGAACCCCGAGGACATCATCCGGGACGCCGACGCGAAGATTGAGTGCCTGAAGCAGCGCAACATCGCCGCCAGCTACCTGGTGCATCTGGAGGACAAGACCATCGCCTGGATTCGCACCGGCGCGGCGGCGGGCAATGTCACCGACGTGTGTCTGGCCCTGAACGGCACCGACTGCGACCGCATCCTGTTCCTGGGCGGCTGCACGGCCCTGAAGAGCGACCTGGCCATCGGCGACCTGGTGGTGGCCAACAAGGCCATCACCGGCACCGGCTCCACCCGCTACCTCCAGGACGACATGGACGAGCCCACCTTCCTCCAGGAGCGCCGCACGCCCCCCAAGGGCATCCTGTGGCTGAGCAAGGCCGCCTTCCGCGTGGAGGCCAAGCTGAACACCCGCACCATCTTCTCCACCGACACCCTGCTGGGCGCCCTGCTGCACCGCGGCGAGGTGGAGGCCACCGGCGCGGACGTGCTGGATATGGAGTCCAGCGCCTTCAACCGCTGCATGATTCTGATGGAGCGCCAGGGCGTGGGCCTGCTGGCCGTGGTGGGCAATGCCAGCGACGGCAGCGCCATGACCCGCATCACCCCCGAGGACAACGAAGAGCTCAACCGCACCCTGCACGAGACCATTCCCGGCATCATCCGGGAGCTGCTGTAACGGGTTCACCCAGAAAAACCGAAATACAGCTCAAACAGAGCCAAAAATCACAGAAAAGAGGCGCTGTCCCATTCCGGGGCAGCGCCTCTGCGCGTTTTACTCCTCGTTCTCCCCGCCGGAGGGGGCCGAGAGGTCCTCGTTGTTGATGAAGCCGCCCAGGGCGGTGCGAATCAAAATCTGAATGTCCAGCAGCACGCTCCAGTTCTCAATGTACCAGATGTCGTACTTGACCCGCTCCTGGATGGAGGTGTCTCCCCGCAGGCCGTGAATCTGCGCCCAGCCCGTGAGGCCCGGCCGCACCTGCTGGCGCACCAGGTAGAGGGGCACCGATTCCTTGAACTGGTAGACGAAGTAGGGCAGCTCCGGCCGGGGGCCCACCAGGCTCATGTCCCCCCGGAGCACGTTCCAGAGCTGCGGCAGCTCGTCGATGCTGTACTTGCGGATGAACTGGCCAAAGCGGGTGCGGCGGGGGTCCTGGTCCCGGCTCCAGCCGGTGTTCTCCTCGGCGTTCACCCGCATGCTGCGGAACTTCAGCATGGTAAACTCCTTCTTATTCAGGCCGATGCGCTGCTGTCGGAACAGAATCGGGCCGGGACTGCCCAGCTTCACCCCAATGGCCGTAATGAGCAGCACCGGACTGAGCAACAGCAGCATGGTCGCCGCACCGGCGATGTCCATCACCCGTTTGGCAAAGGCGTTGAGCAGGTTGTCCAGCGGCGTGGCGCGCAGGTCAATCATCAGGGACTTGCCCACCTGCTCGAAGGTGGGGTGGCTGGGCAGGTAGTCCCGGTAGAAGGGGATGACGGACACCCGCAGCCCCTCCTTGGACACGGCGTTGAGCACCAGCTGGAGACAGGGGACCTCCTCCGGCTCCAGCGCCACCACGACCTCGTCGCAGCTGCTCCCCTCCAGAATCCGCTCCACCTGGTCCAGCGTCCCCAGATGGGTGCCGCAGCGCTCATTGACGGTGTTGGCGATGTAGCCGTCCAGCACCCGGCCATACTGGGGATAGGCCTTGATGTCCCGGCAATAGCCCTGGGCAAAGGAGCCGCTGCCCACCAGAATCACATGCTGGAGGCCGATGCCCTCCCGAAAGCGCTTTCTGGCAATCATGACCCGGACGATTCGCTCCGAGCAGATGACCAGCGTGGACGTGAGGTAGAACAGCAGCACCGCGCCGCGGGAGAAGTCAATGACGCGGGTCAGGAACAGCGCCGCCGTCAGGGCCAGGGTGGCCACGGTGTTCACCATCAACACCCGGAAGGTCTGAATGGCCACGGGCATGCGCTGCAAGGAGCGGTACAGGTGCCACAGCCAGTAGGCGTAGACCACGCACAGGCTGAAGAGCAGCATCAGGCCTTGGGCCAGGGGGCTGTAGTAGCTCACGCTGATTTCGCCTCTGAGAACAGAGAAGCGGATGAAAACGCTCAGGTTGTAGCAGCACATGAGCAGCGCCGCTTCCAGAAGCATGCTCATGAGCACCTTAAATCGTCTGTTTTTCTGTTGCATTTCCCCTTCTCCTTCGTGATGGCCTCGCCGCGTCCCGGGGCGGGGCCTGATTGCTCCGCGCCCGGGGAGGCGCGGCAGACAGCATAAGGGAACCGCTGATTCCCGCCGGTTTTCGTCACGGAATCAGTGGTTCCCCAGTATACAGCAAGGCCGAAGGCTTGTCAACCTGGCCTCTTCGGGCCGACAGGGCCGCTGCATTTCAATTTTTTCTGTTTTCACGCCGTTATGGCCTGATTTCCTGCTGTTTTATGCAGGAGTACGCCGTGTTCGCCGCTGTGAAAGGCTGCAATTTTCTACAAAATACCACTTCATTGGGATGATTTCAAGCCTTCGGGCCGGGCTCAGGACTCCACGGCGCTGAGACAGGCGTCCATCACCTCGTCCAGCACCCGCTCCAGCCGGTAGCGCTCCACACGCTCCCGGCCCCGCTGTCCCATGGCCCGGGCCTGGGCCCGGTCGGCCATCAGCGCCCGGACGGCGGCGGCAAAGGCCTCCTCGTCGTCCAGAGGGAACAGGCGGCCTGTCACGCCGTCCTCCACCAAATCCGCGTTGCCCTTCACGTCGCTGGCCACCACCGGCAGCGCGCACAGCATGGCCTCCATCAGGTTGAAGGGCAGGCCCTCCGAGCGGCTGGCGGACACCGCCGCGTCCGCTCCGGAGAGCAGATAGCCCAAATCTGTGACAAAACCGGGAAAATGCACCCGTTCCGCCACGCCCAGCTCCACAGCCAGAGCCTTGGTCTCCTCCAGCAGCGCCCCCTGACCGGGCAGCACCAGCTTGGCTTGATTCGGCAGCTTCTGCATGGCCCGAATGAGGAACATCTGGTTCTTGCGCGGGGAAAACTCCGCGGAGTAGACCATCACAAAGGGCTCCTCCGGAGACGGCAGCCTGCCCGGCTCCACACCCGCGAAGCGCTCGTCCGCCACGCCCATGCCGGGAATCCACCGCTGGGGCGTTCCGGGGAAGTGGCGCCGGGTCCAGTCCCGGTCCCACGCGTTCATGGTGAGGATGAGGTCCGTCTGGGGCAGCATCAGCCGCTCCGCCGTCTCCAGCACCAGATTCTTGACCCGTCCGGCGTGGGGGCCGAAGAGGTAGCCGTGGACCACGTTGACCGTTTTCGGATGGGGCGACACCCCCACCTCCGCCAGCCGGGTGAAGAAGGAGGCCAGCGCCGTGTGGGTGATGACCAAATCGTAGCGCTCCCGGCGCATCCAGCGGCGCAGAAGCTTCACCGCGCGCAGGTTGGCGGCGCTGGCATAGCGCTTCTCCAGCGGCAGGGGGATGAGCCGCTCCGCGCCGGGCACCTCCCCCACCTCTCCGCCGCAGGCCACATGAACCTCCCAGCCCAGCTCCTGAAAGCGCTTGAGATAGGGCAGATGGAAGCTGCGGATGTGTCCGAAGCTGGAGGCCGTCATCAACAGCTTGCTCATGACCTGCCTCCGCGCTCCCGCGCCTCCATGTCCTGCCGCACCAGCAGTCCGGCGCAGAGCAGGAACACCAGCGTCATCACCTTGGAATGGTAGCTCATCAGAGGCTCAAAGCTGCCATAAATCAGCATCATCGGCAGCAGCAGCGCGGCCAGCCCTCTGCGCTCCGCCGCCTGGGCTCCCAGCTCCAAAAAGCAGCGCGCACTGCGAAAGAGGAGCAGAGCCAGATACCCCAGACACAGCAGAAAGCTGGGCACTCCGGCGGTCATCAGCTGCTGGAAGAGCACATGGTGCAGGTGCTTCTTCGGATCCTCCGGCCCGTAGCGCTGGATGAGCTTCATCATCTTTGTCTCGTCCGTCCCCAGCAGCGCGATTCTGGGCTTTGCCCGGATGGCGCGCACCATCGCCTCCCAGATTTCCGTCCGGCCGGTGAGGGTGCGGGCGTCCTCCAGGGTGTCGCGCTGGTCAGAGATTTGCACCTGCTGCTCCGGCGCCGGAGGCTCCGGGGTCAGGGCGGAGGCTGAGAGCTGCGCCGTCAGTGCCTCCGGCCCGGCCTGCTCCGACACCGGCGTCAGCACCACCGCTCTGCGCTGGGCCAGGGACTCCGCCAGGGACACCACGGCGTCGCTGCACCTGCCGAAGCCCACAAACAGCACCGCCGTACACACGGCGCTCACCAGTCCCACGCACACAAGGCGCAGCCAGACGCCCCGGCGCTCCAGACGCTCCTGCACCGCCATTCCGATGACCAGAGCCAGGTACGCGGAAGTGGTCAGAAAGATGGAGCGGCAGTGCTGCAGGGAGATGACCACATAGAAAATCGGCACCGAAGCCGCCGCCGCCCAACGCCAGAAGGCGGTGCGATGGCGCAAAAACTGGAGCACCGCCATGGCCAGGGCCGCGTAGAAAAAGCCGCAGGCGATGTTCCGGTGTACCCGGAGAAAGGAGAGGAAGGTCAGGGGCGGCACTCCGTTCTCCGTGCGCAGGCTGACCACAGCGGAAACCACCGGCAGGTTCCCAAAGAGCACCGTAAGGATGCCCAGAACCGCGAGCACCAGGTGCAGGGCCCAAAAGCCGGTCAGCAGGCCGTCCAGCACCCGCTCCCTGCGCTCCCCTTCCAGATAAAAGGCGAAGGCGAAGACGGACACGCAGGTGAGCGCCCACAGGGCGGGCGCGTCGCTGCCCAGGTTGATTTGCATATGGCCCAGCAGCAGCCGGGTGAACACCATCCACGCCGCGTTGCCGCCCAGCAGCCAAAGCTCCAGCGGCGGGCGTCGCTTTTGCTCCCTGAGCCGCTCCAGCACGACCACCAGCAGGAGCAGACCCACAAAACAGGTGATAAAGTAATAGTTTTTGAACCGAAATACCTTTTTAAACACCTTTTCAAAGGGAACATAGGCGAACAATATCAGCGTCAGCGCCGTTTCCAGCCACGGCGCACGTACCGCCGAGCGCAGGCGCTCCCCCGGGCCTCTGCTGTCCGCTTTCCGGCGGCGTGATTGATTTCTCATGGCAAAGCTCCTCTCTCAAAGCACCCGGTCGGCGTGACGGCACACATGGCAGCACAGATTCACGCACAGGGGCATTTGGGCGATGTGGGTGGGAGCCGTGAGCACATGCACCGCCAGCGCGGTGGTGGTGCCGCCCAGGCCCTGAGGCCCGATGCCCAGCGCGTTCACCTGCTCCAGCACACTGCGCTCCATGTCCGCATAGAAGGGGTCGGGATGCTCCTCCTCCAGAGAGCGCAGCAGAGCGCGCTTGGCCAGCATAGCCGCCTGCTCCGCGTTGCCGCCCAGGCCCACGCCCACCACCACCGGCGGGCAGGGGTTGCTCCCAGCCTCGGACACGGCCTCCACGATGGCCGCCTCCACCTGCTCCCGGGTACAGGAGGGCTTGAGCATCCGCAGCGTGGTCATGTTCTCGCTGCCCGCGCCCTTGGGGGCCACGGTCAGGCGCAGCTTGTCCCCCTCCACCAGCCGCAAATGGAGCACCGCCGGGGTGTTGTCCTCCGTGTTCACCCGGCGCAGGGGGTCGCCCACGATGCTCTTGCGCAGAAAGCCCTCGGTATAGCCCCGGGCCACGCCCTCGTTCACCGCGTCGGCGAGCAGGCCGCCGGTGATGTGCACCTCCTGCCCCAAATCCGCGAAGACCACCGCCATGCCCGTGTCCTGGCAGATGGGCAGGTGACGCTCTCCGGCGAAGGTGTAGTTCTCCACGATGTCGCCCAGGATGCCCCGGCCCACCGGGGAGCGCTCGGCGTCACAGGCCGCGCACAGCGCCGCCTGCACGTCTCCGGGCAGAGCGCAGCAGGCCTGGATACACAGGTCCCGAACGGCCTCCACAATGCTCTCATAGGAAATCTCTCTCATTGTGCTTCCCCTTCCTCACAGTCGAATCAGGCTGGGCTTTCTCTGCCGAAACACCGTCACATAGCGGTATCCGCACGCCTCCAGCAGGGCGTAGGCGTCCTTCAGGCCCTTGCCCACGTCCTCGGCGCGGTGGGCGTCGGCCCCACAGGTGACCAGCTCGCCCCCCAGCGCCCGGAACCGCCGGAGCAGCGGCGCGTAGTCCTCCAGACCGCCCCGGCCCCGGTAGGAGTTGACCTCGATGGCCTTGCCCGCCTCGGCGGCGGCGCGGAGAATCTGATCCACCAGATCCTGAAAGTGCCCCAAACCGATGTCCACGCCGCCCCGCTGGCTCATATAGCGCAGCGGATAGGGCAGGTGGCCCAGGGAGTCGTAGTTGCCCCAGCGCACCAGCTCCAGCAGGCTTTCGAGATAGTCCCGCAGGTGGATGGGCGCCTTCTCCGGCTCCTTCGCGTAGTCGATGTAGTAGAAGTCGATGCCGCCCATGGCCCGGCTGGCGTTGTGAATGGAGCCGATGACGAAGTCCAGACCCGGCTCCCGCAGGGCCTCCTCCGCTCCGGCGAAGTCCGCCGGGGCGTTGCCCAGCTCCAGACCGTAGCCCAGCTCAAAGCCCGGCTCCACCAGGGGCAGGGCCTCCCGGTGCTCCCGGCGGGCGGGTGTCCAGTCGTAGTGGGGAATCAGCTCCCCCTTTTCGTTGATGACATCGTAGTGGTCTGTGAAGCACAGGCAGTCCAGACCTGAACGCTGCGCGGCGGCCACCATCTCCGCGCGGGAGCTGTGCCCGTCGAAGGAGGCGGTGGAATGGGCGTGGGTATCGGCCAAAAACATAGATATACTCCTCAAAAAAAGCTCTTAATGGTCCGCACCAGCCCGCTCTCTCTCCGTCCCAGCATCAGAAAGCTGCCGTCGGCGGCATAAAAGCGGTAGGTGCCGTCCTCTCCGCTCAGGCGGAAGGGATTTCCGTTGCGGCACAGCTGCTCGGCCCGGCCCCAGAGCTTCAGGGCGGGATATTCCGCGAACAGGCTGTCCACCGGCCGCAGCAGGGCCTCCGCCTGACCCTCCTCCACAGCCCGGAGCAGCTCCTCCAGCGTCACCGCGTCGTCGAGGGTGTAGCCAGAGGCGGCGGTGCGGCGCAGAGCGGCCATGGTGCCGCCGCAGCCCAGAGCATGACCGATGTCGTGGCACAGGGTGCGGATGTAGGTGCCCTTGGAGCACTCCACCCGGAGGGACCAGTCGGTGTCACTGTGCCGCTCCCCCAGCTCCAGAGCGGAGATGGTGATGGTGCGCGGCTCCCGCTCCACGCTCTTGCCCTGCCGGGCCAGCTCGTAGAGCTTCTTGCCGCCCCGCTTGAGGGCGGAGTACATGGGCGGTATCTGCTGAATCTCCCCCCGGAACCGGGGCAGCACCGCCTCCAGCGCGGCCCGGTCCGGCCGCTCCTGACTGGTGCGCAGAATGGTGCCGGTGATGTCCTGGGTGTCAGTCTCCGTGCCCAGCCGGAGCAGGGCCTCATAGGTCTTCTGCCCCACCTCGGCGAATTCCGCCGCCCGGGTGGCCCGGCCCACGAACACCGTCAGCACGCCGGTGGCCATGGGGTCCAGAGTCCCGGCGTGGCCCACCCGGCGCTCGCCCAGCACCCGGCGGACCTTGGCGCACACGTCCATGCTGGTCCAGTCCCGGGGCTTGTCAATGACCAGGATTCCGCAGGGCATCAGCGCCCTTCCTTTCCGTTGAGCACGGTATAGATGCACTCACGCACCCGCTCGCGCACCTGGGCCTCGGTCAGGCTCTCCCGGATGGTGGCTCCGGCGGCGGCGGCGTGACCGCCTCCCCCCAGCAGGGCGCACACATCGCTGCCGTTGATGTAGTCCGCGTCGCAGCGGATGCTCAGCTTCCACTGGCCCGGTCTGCGCTCCCGGAGGGTGGCGGAGCAGAGCACGCCCTGGATGGCGCTGGCGTACCCGGCCAGGGACTCGCAGTCGTCCTCGGTGGCGCCGATGCCCTCCTTGTCGGCCATGCTGATGGAGCCGATGCAGATTTTCCCGTCCTCATAGAAGACCTCGGACTGGAGGAGCATGGCCTCCAGCTTCAGCTCCTGGAAGCTGCGGGTCTGGAAAAAGTGCTTGTTCAGGCCCTTGACGCTGGTGAGCTTCAGCAGCTCCGCGGCGATGCGGTGGGACTCCGCGCTGGTGTTGGCGTAGGCAAAGCAGCCGCAGTCGGTGGCAATGCCCACATAGAGGGCCCGGGCGATGGGCTCGTCCAGCTCGGTCAGCTGGGCGCAGATGCGGTAGAGAATCTCCGCGGCGGCGGCGGCGTGCTCGTCCAGGCACAGGTGCTCTGCGTAGCGGCTGTTGCTGGGGTGGTGGTCGATGCACAGCTCCACGCGCTCCAGCAGCTCCGGCCGCTCAGTGACGGGGAACATGGTCTCCGCGGCCAGGTCCACAGCCACCACATGGTCCGGCTCATAGCCCTCCGGGGCGAAGGGCAGCTCCAAATACTCAGCAAAATAGGGGGTCAGTTCCGGATTGGGCAGAATCCAGGCCGTTTTCCCGATTTTCTTCAGACTCAGGCACAGGGCCGAGGCAGACCCCAGGGTGTCGCCGTCCGGCCGGGCGTGGGTGAGGATGAGGAACCGGTCCCGCTCCCGCAGCCACTGGATGACTTGTGCTTCTGTCATAACGTTCTCCTCCTGTATCCGCCCTCCCCGGCGGGAGCGCGGCGCTTCGCCGCCCCGTGTGGTCACAGGCGGCTGCATATGAGATGCTGGTCCCCAGCATACGCTACAATTGTACTGTGTTCCCATCCTTTTTGCAAGGGGAAAAGCCCGGAAGCCCGGGGGAAATCTGTTGCTTTTCCCCTGCTCATCGGTTATAATCGTTTCAAAGACTTTCCAACCCCATCTGTGCAGTTCTTCGAGGTGAATTGTTTTTCTATGGCAGAAAACCCCCTGGAGCAATCCAAGCTCCCAACCATGGAGGCTCCCCAGCGGCCTGAGTGGAAGCGCCGCTCTCCCCGGCACCGCCCCAAGGGCTCGTCGGAGCGCATCACCTATGTGGACGCGGTCAAGGGCTTCGCCATCGTGCTGGTGGTCCTGGGCCACATCCTCCGGGCGGAGGGCGAAATCCTCTCCCCCGAGGTGGAGGACATGATCGCGGACATCATCTACGCCTTCCACATGCCCCTCTTCTTCTTCATATCCGGCTACTGCCGCGCCCTCTCCGAGCGCAAGGGTCTGATGGACGCCAAGGGCTTCGCCCGCACCGCCCTCAAGCTGACGGGACGGCTGCTGCCGGCCTATCTGCTGTGGACGCTGATTTACTATCTGGTGCGCATCCTCATCGGAGACCCCGGCGACGGCGTCACCTGGCTGACCATGACGCTGACCTTCCGGGGCGTGGCTCCGCTGTGGTTCCTGGGGGACCTGCTGCTCTCGGAGCTGCTGTTTCTGGTCCTCCAGTGGGCGGCAAAGGGCCGCATGCTGATTCACACCGCCGCCGCGCTGGTCTTCGGCGCCCTGTCCTGCCCCACCGCAGTGCTTCTGATGTCAGCCAACGAGCTCAAGCTCGCCCGCACCGCCCAGGACCGGGCCGAGGCCGCGCTGGCGGGCACGAAGGTGATCTTCGATGCGGCGTCCCACATCCGGCCCTATTTGCAGATTGTCGTGGGCCGCATCGTTTTCACCCTGTTCTTCCTGTGCTGCGGCTATCTGGCGGCCCGGCTGCTCGCCCGGCGCAGGCTGCCCGCCCTGGACCACCTGCTGCTGGGCGCCGTGGGGCTGCTTCTCCTGCCCCTTCTCCAGTTCTGCTTCGGCGGGGACATCAACCTTCACCTGTGCATCATCGAGCACCCCCTGGTCTTTCTGGCCACGGGCCTGTGCGGTGCCCTGGGCATCCTGTCGCTGTGTCAGGGCCTTTGCGCCATCCTGCCCCTGTGGGCCATGCGCTGGCTGGGCCGCAACTCCATGGGCATCATGGTCCTGCACTACCCGCCCTTCCCGGTCATGACCCAGTGCGCCGCCTGGTGCCTGCTCCTGAACCCCGCCCTGGCGGAGCTGCCGGTCCAATTTCTGCTCTCACAGACCGCCCTGACCATCGCCTTTTGCGCCCTGCTCACCTTCCTGCTCCAGCGCAGGCTGTTTCTGTGAGCAAAATACGCCCCTTTTCCCCTCCGTCCCCGGCGGAGGGGCCTTTTTTCGCCCTCTCCCCGCCGTTTCATAAAAAATTCAAAAATTAGGGCTTGCAAAATCTCCCTGCCTGCGCTATGATAATACCCGGGTTAGCACTTGAGCTTTTTGAGTGCTAAGCCCAGCCTGATTTTGTTTCAAGTTCATCTTTTGTGATTAGGAGGCATTTTCCATGAAACTGAAACCCCTGTCTGACCGCGTGGTTCTGAAGATGGTGGAGGCCGAGGAGACCACCGCCGGCGGCATCATCCTCACCGGTTCCGCGAAGGAAAAGCCCGAGGTGGCCGAAGTGCTGGCTGTGGGCCCCGGCGGCGTGGTGGACGGCAACGAAGTCGTCATGAACGTGAAGGTGGGCGACAAGGTCATCACCAGCAAGTACTCCGGCACCCAGGTCAAGCTGGACGGCGAGGAGCTGACCATCGTCCGGGTGGGCGACATTCTGGCCATCGTGGAGTAAACCCCTCAGCGGGCCGGATGCTTTAGCAATTGGCCCCTACTTTTGCTAATCGTTTTTTTGGAGGTAACAGGTTATGTCTAAACTCATCAACTACGGCGAGGAGGCTCGCCGCTCCCTGCAGTCCGGCGTGGACCAGCTGGCCAACACCGTGAAGATCACCATGGGCCCCAAGGGCCGCAATGTGGTGCTGGGCAAGAAGTACGGCTCCCCCCTGATCACCAACGACGGCGTGACCATCGCCAAGGAGATCGAGCTGGAGGACCCGTTTGAGAACATGGGCGCCGCCGTGGTGAAGGAGGTCGCCACCAAGACCAACGACGTGGCCGGCGACGGCACCACCACCGCCACCCTGCTGGCTCAGGCCATCATCAGCGAGGGCATGAAGAACCTGGCCGCCGGCGCCAACCCCATGGTGATGAAGAAGGGCATGGCCAAGGCCACCGCCGCCGCCATCGAGGCCATCAAGGGCAACAGCCAGCCCGTCTCCGGCACCGAGGACATCGCCCGCGTGGGTGCCATCTCCTCCGGCGACGAGACCATCGGCAAGCTGATTGCCGAGGCCATGGACAAGGTCAGCGCCGACGGCGTCATCACCGTGGAGGAGAGCAAGACCGCCGAGACCTATTCCGAGGTCGTCGAGGGCATGCAGTTCGACCGCGGCTATGTGACCCCCTACATGGTCACCGACACCGAGAAGATGGAGGCCGTGCTGGACGACCCCTTTATCCTGGTCTACGACAAGAAGATTTCCGTCATCCAGGACCTGCTGCCCGTGCTGGAGCAGATCGCCAAGATGGGCCGTCCCCTGCTCATCATCGCCGAGGACGTGGAGGGCGAGGCCCTGTCCACCCTCATCGTGAACACCCTGCGCGGCACCCTGAAGGTCTGCTGCGTGAAGGCCCCCGGCTTCGGTGACCGCCGCAAGGAGATGCTCATCGACATCGCCACCCTGACCGGCGGCCAGGTCATCAGCGCCGACACCGGTCTGGAGCTGAAGGACACCCAGCTGCCTCAGCTGGGCCAGGCCCGTCAGGTGAAGGTCTCCAAGGAGAACACCATCATCGTGGACGGCCAGGGCGATCCCCAGGCCATCAAGGCCCGCGTGGCGCAGATTCGCGCCCTGATCGCCACCACCACCTCCGACTACGACCGCGAGAAGAGCCAGGAGCGTCTGGCGAAGATGGCCGGCGGCGTGGCCGTCATCAAGGTGGGCGCCGCCACCGAGGCGGAGATGAAGGAGAAGAAGCTGCGCGTGGAGGACGCTCTGAACGCCACCCGCGCCGCCGTGGAAGAGGGCATCGTGGCCGGCGGCGGCACCGCCTATGTGAACGCCATCCCCTCCGTGGAGGCTCTGGTCAAGGAGCTGGACGGCGACGAGAAGACCGGCGCCCGCATCATCGCCGCCGCGCTGACCGCTCCCGTGAAGCAGATTGCCGCCAACGCCGGCATCGACGGCTCCGTGGTGCTCGACCGCATCATCAGCGCCGGCAAGACCGGCTACGGCTTCGACGCCTACAAGGAGGAGTACTGCGACATGATTCCCAGCGGCATCGTGGACCCCACCAAGGTGACCCGTTCCGCTCTGGAGAACGCCTCCAGCGTCTGCTCCGTCCTGCTGACCACCGAGGCCTGCGTGGTGGATAAGCCTGAGCCCCCCGCACCTGTGGCCGCTCCCTCCCCTGACATGGGCTATTGATCGGGGCTCTGCCCCGAACCCTGCCAGGGCTCTGCCCTGGACCCGCTTAGGGGGACGCTTTGTAAAGCGTCCCCCTAAGAACCCCCCGAAACTTTCAAACTCCTGGCGGGTGAAATCGTCGGGTGATACAATGACACAAAAAACAGCGTAAATTCGGATGTTTTCCGCATTTGCGCTGTTTTTGTAGGGACGCCCTGTGGTCGCCCGTCCGCTCCCGCTCCGGGAGGAGAGAATCGAATGATGAATCCAACAAACCCCGGCCCCCGCCGCCTGACCCACACTGTCACCGCGCGGCAGGCGGGCAAAACCGTCTTCGTCATCCTGCGCCACGGTCTGGGGCTGTCCGGCACGGTGCTCCGGCGCATCAAGTGGCTGGAGGACGGCATCCTGCTGGACGGCCAGCGGGTCCACACCAATCAACGCGCCGCGGAGGGGCAGCTTCTGTCCGTCCGGCTCTCCGACCCCTCCGCGGAAACGGACATCCCGCCCATAGACCTCCCTCTGGAGCTTGTCTATGAGGACCGGGACATCGTCGTGGTGAACAAGGCCCCCGGCATGCCCTCCCACCCCGGGCCCGGTCACTGGTCGGACTCCCTGGGCAACGCGCTGGTGTCCCACTGGCAGCAGGCGGACCCCTGGGCGGTGTTCCATCCCGTCCATCGGCTGGACAAGGGCACCTCCGGGCTGATGGTGGTGGCCAAGCACCCCTTCGCCCAGGAACAGTTGAAAAATCAGCTGCACACCCCGGACTTTCGCCGGGTTTATCTGGCGATTTGTGAGGGCGCACCCGACCCGGACGCGGGCACCATCGACGCGCCCATCCGCCGGGCGGACAGCTCGGTGCTGCGGCGGACCTGCGCGGACGACGGAATGCGGGCCGTCACCCACTACCGGACCCTGTCGCGCGGCGCGGGCCGAGCCCTGGTGGAGCTGACCCTGGACACCGGCCGCACCCATCAGATTCGCGTCCACATGGCTCACATCGGCTGCCCGCTGGTGGGGGATTTCCTCTACGGCACGGAGCGGCGGGAGCTGATTGCCCGGCCCGCGCTCCACTCCGCCCGGCTGAGTCTGCGGCACCCGGTGACGGGGGAAAAGCTGTACTTTTCCGCGCCAATTCCGGGGGATATGGCCGCGCTGTCGGCGGAATTGACGCCTGAGTCGTCCCTTTGAAAACGGTCCCAAAATCGGGGCCGTTTTTTCGTTTTTCTGCGTTATATTACACAAATTACACCAGAATCGTCCTACATTGCTCCCCGTGAAAGGTTTTTCTTCCGCCTCACTCATTGTGCATTGTGCATTCCGACTCGCACAGCCCAATGGGCTGTAGCTCCCTGGACGCCGCGCTCAGAGGTATTGCCATTCGGCGCGCGGCAGTGTGAATTGTGCATTCGAAATCATCCAGTGTTCCTTCAAAACCCCCTTGACAAGTGCTCCCTCCGGGTGTATTCTTAACATGAACATATGAACAGTTATTCATATGTTGTCGAAAAGGAAAGAGGGTGTTCTTATGAGTCACAATCATCATAAGCCCTATGAGGCGGAGACGGAGCTGGAGCGCTTCCACTATGAGGAGGCCGCCCACGCCGGAGAGCTGCGCATCTACACCGTGGAGCACATGGACTGCGCCAACTGCGCGGCGAAGGTAGAGCGGGTGCTCAACGAGCTGGAGAGCGTGGAGGGCGCGGTGCTCACCTATGCAACGAAACAGCTGCGGGTGTGGTCCGCGGAGCCGGAGCTGGCCCTGTCAGACATTCGCGCCGCCGTCGCCCGGGAAGAACCGGACTGGGAAGTGCTCAGCCCTGACAACGGAACCGCCGCCGAACCGGAAGAGGAGGAGCACGACCTGCCTGTGATTGCGGCGGGTGCCGCGGCGCTCCTGGCGGCCCTGCTGCTGCCCCATCTCTTCGCGGGGGCGTGGACAGCAGCGGCGCAGCTGGCCCTCTGTCTGCTGGGATGGGCGGTCACTGGCTCGCCCGTGCTGCAAAAGGCATTAAAAAACCTGAAAAACGGCAAAATATTCGACGAAAACTTCCTCATGTGCATCGCCACCCTGGGCGCCTTCGTCATCGGGGAGTACCCGGAGGCCCTGGGCGTCATGCTCTTCTACCGGGTGGGCGAGGCCTTTGAGGACCGGGCCGTGGAGCGCTCCCGGGGCAGCATCCAGGCGGCGCTGGACCTGCGCCCGGAGGTGGTCACGCTGGTGGAGGACGGCGCGGAGCGGGAGATTCCCGCCCAGGCTGCCCGGGTTGGGGATCTCATCCGGGTCCGTCCCGGTGACCGGATTCCTCTGGACGGTGTGGTCCGCTCCGGGGAGAGCGAGGTGGACACCAGCGCCGTCACCGGGGAGCCGGTGCCCGTCCGGGTGTGGCCGGGGGAGGCTGTGGTGTCCGGCTGCGTGAACAGCACCGGCGTGCTCACCGTGGAGGTGAGGGCAGTGCTGGCGCAGTCCATGGTCAGCCGCATCCTGAACAGCGTGGAGAACGCCTCCGCCCGCAAGCCCCATATGGACCGGTTTATCACCCGTTTCGCCCGTGTTTACACCCCAATCGTGGTATTTTTCGCCCTTTTCGTGGCGGTTGTGCCCTCTCTGCTGGGCGGGAGCTGGAGCTACTGGCTCAAGACCGCCTGTACCTTCCTGGTTATCTCCTGCCCCTGCGCCCTGGTGCTCAGCGTGCCGCTGGCCTTCTACGCGGGCATCGGCGCGGCCTCTCAGGAGAAGATTCTTTTCAAGGGCGGCAGCGCTCTGGAGGCCCTGAAGGGCGTGAAAACGGCCATTCTGGACAAAACCGGCACCCTGACCCAGGGCAGCTTCGCCGTCACGCGGGTGGAGTGCCTGGGCCGGTATTCTGAGGCGGAGCTGCTGCGGGTGGCGGCGGCGTGTGAGCGCCATTCCACCCATCCCATCGCCCGGTCCATCCGGGCCGCGCAGGAGGCGGCAGCCGGGCAGAGCGACGAGGCCGCCGAGTCCCTGGGCGCCGTGACGGAGTACGCGGGCCGGGGCGTCCGGGCCGGCGCCTGGCTGTGCGGCAGCGCGGCGCTGCTGACGGAGCAGGGCGTGACGCTGCCCCCGCTGGACCCGGCCGCCGGAGCCACCCAGGTGCTGCTGGCGGAGAACGGCGTGGTACAGGGCCGCATCCTCATCTCCGACCAGCTCAAGCCGGGGGCACAGGAGGCCATGGGGCAGCTGCACCGTCAAGGCCTGACCACGGTGATGCTCACCGGCGACGGTCCCGAGAGCGCTCAGGCGGTGGCGGAGCAGGTGGGTGTGGACGAGGTCCGGGCCCAGCTGCTGCCCCAGGAAAAGCTCTCCGCGCTGGAGGCGCTGCGCAGCCAGCGTGGCGCGGTGCTCTTCGTGGGCGACGGCCTCAACGACGCCCCGGTGCTGGCCGGAGCGGACGTAGGCGCCGCCATGGGCAGCGGCGCGGACGCCGCCATCGAAGCCGCGGACGTGGTCTTCCTCACCGCGGACCCCGCCGCCATCCCCCGTTCGGTGGCCATCGCCCGTCAGGTCAACCGGGTGGCCCGGGAGAACGTGGTCTTCGCCCTGACGGTGAAGGGCGCGGTGCTGGTGCTGGGCCTGCTGCACCTGGCCAATTTGTGGCTGGCGGTGTTCGCGGACACGGGCGTTGCCATGCTGTGCATCGCCAACTCCATCCGGATTTTGTACCGGCGCTGACCGATAAACAGGCAAAAAATCCCCCGTCTGGTCCATCAGACGGGGGATTTTTGTCATTTTTTCATCAAAGATAGCCCCACAGGCCGCGGACGCTGACCTCGCCGGAGGTGATGCTCTCACGGCGTCCGTCCGGGTGCTCCACCACCAGGGCAAAGCTCTCGTCCACCGCCAGAGCCGTGGCCTCCTCCACGCGTCCGTTGCCCCGCAGGAGCCGGACCTGCTTGCCCACGGTGAGGCAGCGCGAACGGTAGCGCTCCAGATAGTCTCCGCCGTTGGAGAGCCAGGCGGCGTACATCTGGTCCAGCGCGTTGATAAGCTCCGCCGCCAGACGGCCTCGCTGCACCTCCTGTCCGCTGACCATGTACAGGGAGCCCGCGATGTCCCGCAGCTCCTCCGGAAACTCCTCCGCGCGCTGATTGGCGTTGATGCCGATGCCGGTGATGATGTGCTGAAGGGCACCGCTCTCCCCCTCGATGGACATCTCGGTGAGGATGCCGCAGACCTTTCGGCCCCCCAGCACGATGTCGTTGGTCCACTTGATTTGGGGCGCCAGACCGGTGGTGCGCTCAATGGCCTCGCACACGGCCACGGCCACAAAGGCGGTGAGGTTCAGGGCCCGCTCCGGGGGCAGATTGGGCCGCAGCAGGGCGCTCAGGTAGACGCCCCGGTCCGGCGGGGACTGGAAGCTGCGTCCCAGGCGGCCCCGGCCGCCGGTCTGCTGATTGGTGATGACCACGGTACCGTCGGGCAGGCTCAGGGCCTCCCGCTTGAGGTAGCTGTTGGTGGAGTCCACCACGGGAAAGCACAGCAGATGGGTGCCCACCTGCCGGGTGCGCAGCCAGGGCAGCACCTCGCCCTCGCTCAGGCGGTCGGGTCCGGAGATGAGGCGGTAGCCCCGGTTGGTGACGGCGGCGATTTCATAGCCGTCCTTCCGCAGGGAGTTGACCGCCTTGGAGACTGCGGCTCTGGAGATGCCCAGTTCCCGGCTGATAACCTCTCCGGAGATATAGATGTCAGGATTCCGACGCAGCCGGGCCAGAATGGCTTCTCTGCTCATATCATCCCCCCCATTTCACAGGTTTCCAGATTAACCACATTTTACCACAATTCTGTAAAATAAGCAACAAGCATGGGGCTTCTTTTCCCCGCTTTTTCGGCTTGTTTTGGAAACTCTTCGCCCGTTCCTCTGTGCATTTTTACCCGTATTTCCGCGAAATATGGCATTTTCACCAGAGATTTTGGACAGGATTACCAGTTTTGGAAAATGAGAGGGCGCGCACCTCAGCACTGGGCGTACAGCTCCACCAGCCGCCTGGCGCACTTCAGCGGCGCGTCTCCGGGGCGCAGGCGCAGGGCCAGGTTGGGCTTGTCGATTTTCTCCACCAGCACCCGGTCCTCCAGCTCCGGGAGGGCTGCCACTCTGGCAAACTTTCTGGGCAGAAATTCCCGAAGGAAGAAGGTAATCTGCTGTTTTTTCTGACGAATTTCGGTGATGTTGCAGCGGGCGGCCGCGCTGCGCAGCAGGGCCACCTGCACCAGGTTGGCCGTCTCCCGGGGCACGTCGCCGTAGCGGTCCACCAGCTCGTCGATGATGTCGTCCGCCTCCTGCTCGGTGCGCACCCGGGCGATGCGGCGGTAGAGGTCCATGCGCTGCTCGGCGGAGGGCACGAACCAGGGCGGAATGTTGGCGGGGATGGACAGAGTGGCGCTGACATCCTCGGTGCGCAGGGGCTGCTCGCCCCGCTCCTCCAGCACCGCCTCCTCCAGCAGCTTCAAATAGAGGTCGTAGCCCACGCCCATCATGTTGCCGCTCTGCTGGGCGCCCAGCAGGTCGCCGGCGCCGCGAATCTCCAAATCCCGCATGGCGATTTTGTAGCCCGCGCCGAACTCCGCGAACTCCCGCACGGCGCTCAGGCGCTTGGCGGCGATTTCCGTGAGCACCTTGCCCCGGCGGTAGGTGAGGTAGGCAAAGGCCCGGCGGCTGGAGCGGCCCACCCGGCCCCGAATCTGGTGGAGCTGGGAGAGGCCCATGCGGTCCGCGTCGTCGATGATGAGGGTGTTCACATTGGGGATGTCGATGCCAGTCTCGATGATGGTGGTGCACACCAGCACGTCCACCTCCCCGGCCACCACCTCCCCCATCACGTCGGAGAGCTGCTCCTGACTCATCTTGCCGTGGGCCACGGCCAGCCGGACCGTCTCGTCGTCCAGCAGCTCCCGCAGGGTCACAGCCACGCGCTCGATGTCCTCCACCCGGTTGTGGAGGTAGTACACCTGACCGCCCCGGCCGATTTCCCGGCGAATGGCGTCGGTGACGATCTTCCAGTCGTGCTCCAGCACATAGGTCTGGACGGGCTGCCGGTCCTGGGGCGGCTCCTCCAGCACGGACATGTCCCGCAGCCCCGACATGGCCATGTTCAGGGTCCGGGGGATGGGCGTGGCGGAGAGGGTGAGCACGTCCACCTGACGAAAGCGCTCCTTGAGCTTTTCCTTCTGGCTCACGCCGAAGCGCTGCTCCTCGTCCACCACCAGCAGGCCCAGGTCCTTGAACTCGATGCCCTTGGAGAGCAGCCGGTGGGTGCCGATGAGCACGTCCACCCGGCCGTTTTTGGTGTCCTCCAGCAGCTCCTTGGCCTTTTTGCCCGTCTGGTAGCGGCTGATGACCCCGATGCGGATGGGGTAGCCCTCAAAGCGGCGCAGAGCGGTCTGATAGTGCTGGGCGGCCAGGACCGTGGTGGGCACCAGAATGGCGGCCTGCTTGCCCTCCAGCACGCACTTCATCACCGCCCGGAGGGCCACCTCCGTCTTGCCGTAGCCCACGTCGCCGCACAGCAGCCGGTCCATGGGCACGGTCTTCTCCATGTCCTCCTTTACTTCCGCCACCGCGCGCAGCTGGTCCTCAGTTTCCTGATACTCGAAGCTGTTTTCAAATTCAATCTGCCAGGGGTCATCCGGGTGGAAGGCGTAGCCCGGCTGACGCTGACGCTGGGCGTAGAGTTGAATCAGCTCCTTTGCCAGGGCCCGGGTGGCGGTTTTGGCCCGCTTCTTGGCCCGGCCCCAGTCGCTGCCGCCCAACCGGGAGAGCTTGACCTTCGGGTTGCCGTCGGCGTCCTCGCCGCCCCCGATGTACTTGCTCACCATGTCCAGCCGCGTAGCGGGCACATAGAGGTGGTCGCCTCCGGCATAGGCCAGCTTGACGAAATCCTGATTCTCCCCGTCCACCTTCATGGTGGTCATCTCCACATAGCGGGCGATGCCGTAGGTCTCGTGAACCACCAAATCGCCCGGCTCCAAATCGGTGAAGGAGAGCAGTTTCTGACGATTATTCGACTTTTTCGGCGCTTTTACGCCAGTTCTGCGGCCTCTGCGCCGCTCCGCCCCTCCGCCCTCGGCAATCAGGGCGAAGCCGGGGTACTCAAAGCCCGCGCTGACGCTGCCCACCGCCACCACGGCGCTGCCGGGCTGGGGCAGGGTTTTGAGCTCCAAATCCAGCCGGAAGGGGACTCCCTCCTCCTCCAGCAGGTCGGAGAAGGCCTTGGCCCGGCCCTGGGTCTGGAAGAGCACCACCACGGCGCTGCCCAGATTCCGATA
>CACZUK010000018.1 GCA_902784305.1 Oscillospiraceae bacterium
TGCTCCGACATGACCCGAACCGTGGCCGTGGGAGAACCCAGCGAGGAGATGCGCCGGGTCTATTACACCGTGCTGGAGGCCCAGAAGACCGGCATCGCCCTGGCAAGGGCAGGCGTTGTCGGCGCAGATGTTCACAACGCCGCCGTGGAGGTGCTGGACCGGGCGGGCTACGCCGGGAAGATGGGCCACGGCTTCGGCCACAGCCTGGGCATTGAAATCCACGAAAATCCGGGCTTCCGGCTCGCCTCCAAGGACCCCATGCCCCTCGGCGCAGTGGTTTCCGCGGAGCCGGGCATCTACCTGCCCGGTCAGTTTGGCGTGCGCATCGAGGACGTGGTCGTGCTCCGGGAGGGCGGCTGTGAAATCCTGACCCGCTCCCCCAAGGAGGAGCTTATCGTCCTCTAAGCCCCAACAAGCCCCTGCACAAAGGAGAGAGAACATGTACCGAACCCCCCGCCGCCTTGTCGCCCTGCTTCTGACTCTGGCGCTCTCGCTGTCCCTGCTCGCCCCCGGTTTTGCCGTTCAGGAGGTTTTGGAGACTCCCCCGGTGACGCAGACAGAGGATGTATCCGCCGCCGCTGAGGAAGGCACGTCCGCCGAGTCCACTGAAAGCTCCGCTGAGCCTGATTCCTCTGCTGAACCAACGCCCGAAGCCTCCACCAAGCCTGATTCCTCCGCCGAATCTGCCCCGGAACCCTCCACTGAGTCTGATTCCTCTGCCGAATCTGCTCCGGACAGCTCCTCCGAGCCTGATTCCTCCACTGGACCCGCTCCCGAAGCCTCCTCCGAGCCTGATTCCTCCACTGGACCCGCTCCCGAAGCCTCCACCGAGCCTGATTCCTCCGTCGAACCCGCTCCCTATGCCTCCGCCGAGCCTGATTCCTCCGCTGAACCCGCTCCCGAAGCCTCTGACGTGTCCGACAGCTCCGCCGAGTCCGCTCTGACTGTGCAGCAGGAAGAAACCCCCGCGGAGATTTGGTGGCAGACCGGAAAAGACACCTACGCGAAAAAGGTGGACTACGAGTACAACGGTTCTGAGCGCAAGCCCGCCTATCGCGTCATGCGGGACGGTGTGCAGGTGGAGGTGCCCAAGACCTGGACCGAGGCCTGGTATCAGGACGAAGCCTGCACCGTTCCGGCGAAGGAGTTTGTGGAAGTGGGCACGCGCTGGCTCCGGCTGATGGACGGGGACACCGTCAAGGCCGAGGGCAGCTGCCGCATCATCAAGGCCAGTCAGCGCATCACCGCCGCCAGCGGCACCGTGGAAAAGCTCTTCAAGAGCAAGTCCACCTTTGCGCTGGAGGTGAAAAGCTCCGGGGACGGCGCGCTGCGCTTCGTCAGCAGCGACCCCTCGGTGGTGAAGGTGAGCAAAAAGAAGGGCGTGTGCACCATGCTCAAGCCGGGCACCGCCTCCATCACCGTCACCGCGGAGGAGACGGCGCACTTCAAGCGCTCCACCGGCACCATTTCTGTGACATTGTACAAAAAACCGAAGAATCTGGGATATTCCAAGTCCTATAAAAGCGGAAAATACTACCGCGCTCTGGCCGCTGTGAAGCTGAGCGGCACCACCGGTCAGAACGCCGTTGACATTGCCCTGTCCCAGCTGGGGTACAGAGAGGGCAGCAAGAGCGGTCAGCTCTCCGGCTACGGCCGGGGCCGGGACATGAGCAACTGGACGGAGTACGGCCGCCACTACGGTCTGAACCATCAGCCCTGGTGCGCGATTTTCGTCAACTGGTGCGCCCGGGAGGCTGGGGCCAACTACGCCGCCGTGCCCAAATACTGCGCAGTGCGCTACTATCACAGCTATTTTAAGCGAAAGGGCCGCTTCCACAGCTGGAGCAAGGTCCGCTCCGGCTCCTACAAGCCCAAGAAGGGCGACATCATCCTTTACGCCTATACCAAGGGCGGCGTGGCCCACCACATCGGCTACGTGCTCAGCTCCGCCTATGAAAACGGGCGGGTGAAGGTGACCACCGTGGAGGGCAACACCCATGACAAGGTCAAGCAAGTCTCCATGAACTTCTCCAGCCGCAGCGCAGGCAAGCACGACGGGCACTACATCCTCGGCGTGGCGAGCCCGAAGTGGTGAGCGGACTATAGCAATCCTCAAAATTATTTGCATCTTGCTATAAAAAGCAAACGGAGCCGGGATTTCTCCCGGCTCCGCGCCTCACCCTTGACTTCGCCCCGAACCGGGGGTATAATCAAGCTGTGAGGAGGGGCGCTGTCGTCAGGCAGTCAGTCCTCCGAGCGTGAACTCAGAAGAGGCGACCGCGTCCGAGGGGCAAGAATGGGCGCGGTCACTTCTTCTGTCCGTAAATCAGCACTACAAGCGTAATGGTGTTCACGATTAAGAGGTTGTATTCACAAGTGAAGTGCGCCAGATGGACGAGCAATTTTGCCGTCAATCAAGGCAAAATTTCGCAGGAATCCTTTGTGGATTTCAAGGATAACATCCTGAAAGCTTGCCATAATTCCACCCCCTTTGCAAAGAACAGAGGGTAGATACAAAGTAGTGTCCGCCCTCTGGCTTCGGAGGGCCAACGTAGCCGCTGACTGACAGCGCCACCGTCAGTGTAGCACACAATTCGACATATGGCAAGCGCAGTAAATACCAAAACGGAGCCGGGATTTCTCCCGGCTCCGCTGTATTTTGTACCTGTTTTCCCCGGCGGCCGTCATGCCTGTCTCATCTTACAGCCTTCGGGCCGCCGAGGCAACGACGTTCTTTCCTTCGGGATGTCCGCTTAGTAGCACACACCCTGGGCCAGCATGGCGTCGGCGACCTTCAGGAAGCCGGCGATGTTGGCGCCCGCCTGGATGTCGCCCGCGGTGGCATACTTCTCCGCGGCGGCGGCGCAGTCGGCGTAGATGGTCTCCATGATGCCCTTCAGCTTGGAATCGACCTCCTCGAAGGTCCAGCTCAGGCGCTCGGAGTTCTGGCTCATCTCCAGGCCGGAGGTGGCCACGCCGCCGGCGTTGGAAGCCTTGCCGGGGCTGTAGAGCAGGCCCGCGCCCTTGATGACCGCGATGGCCTCGGGGGTGCAGGGCATGTTCGCGCCCTCGAAGACGCCGATGGCACCGTTGGCCACGATGGTCTTCGCGCTCTCCTCGTCGATCTCGTTCTGGGTGGCACAGGGCATGATGATGTCCGCGGGCACGGTCCAGATGCCCTTGCAGCCCTCGACGTACTTCGCGCCGGGCACATAGTTCAGATAGGTCTTGATGCGATCGCGCTTCTGCTCCTTGATGACCTGAATCACCTTGAAGTCGATGCCGTTCTCGTCCACAATGTAGCCGTTGGAGTCGCTCATGGCCACGACCTTGCCGCCCAGCTGGGTGGCCTTCTCGTTGGCGTAGATGGCCACGTTGCCGGAGCCGGACACGATGACCCGCTTGCCCTCAAAGCCCTTGCCGTTGGCCTTCAGGTAGGCGTTGGCGAAGTAGCACAGGCCGTAGCCGGTGGCCTGGGTCCGGGCCAGGGAGCCGCCGTAGGTCAGGCCCTTGCCGGTCAGCACGCCGGTGAAGGTGTTGGTCAGGCGCTTGTACTGGCCGAACATGAAGCCGATCTCACGGGCACCCACGCCGATGTCACCAGCGGGCACGTCGGTGTCGGGGCCAATGTGCTTGACCAGCTCGGTCATGAAGCTCTGGCAGAAGCGCATGACCTCGCCGTCGCTCTTGCCCTTGGGGTCGAAGTCGCTGCCGCCCTTGCCGCCGCCCATGGGCAGGGTGGTCAGAGCGTTCTTGAAAATCTGCTCGAAGCCCAGGAACTTGATGATGGACAGGGTCACGTTGTCGCGGAAGCGCAGGCCGCCCTTGTAGGGGCCAATGGCGCTGTTGAACTGCACGCGGTAGCCGCGGTTCACCTGCACCTTGCCGGCGTCATCCACCCAGGGCACCCGGAACATGATGATCCGCTCCGGCTCCACAATGCGGCCGATGATGTTCTGCTGCTCGTAGCGGGGGTCAGCCTCCACCACGGGAACCAGGGTCTCCAGCACCTCGTGGACGGCCTCCAGGAACTCCTTCTGCTCCGCGTAGCGAGCGGCCAGCTCCTCATACACACTGTTCAAATACGCATTGTTGATCGCCATAACTGTCCATCCTTTCAAACGCTCCCGCCGCTTCTCCGCAGCGGAAAAAACTGACTTGTGTGCCGCAGCACCCGCCGACCTTCCGCCGCGGACGCCGCTGTCACGACAGAGTATAGCGCAACTTGCATCATTTTGCAAGTAAAAATTGAAAAAATTCCAAAATGACCGCCTCCTTGCAGGAAAACGCGGTCATTTTGCAACTTCGTCGGGTCAGCCTTTCAGATTCAGCGCTTTAGAGTGCTAAAAATGCAGGATTTCCGTCATTTTTCACTTGACAGCCTGGAACCGCTGGTGCAGCTCCGGGGCGGCGCGGCGCAGATTCACCACCTGCTCGCCCCGCAGAAAGCAGTGCTCGCTCTCTCCGACGGCGTTGAGGGTGCCGGTGTGGGCGTCGCGCACCTCGTAGGAGAAGGCGAAGCGGATGCCGTTGTAGAGCGTCAGGCGCGGCGTGATGGCCACGTCGTCGGCAAAGCGGGTGACGTGCTTGTAGCGGCAACTGACGCTGACCACGGGCACCACGATGCCCATGGCCTCCACCTCCCGGAAGTCAATGCCGATCTGGTTCATCCAGTCGATGCGGGCCTCCTCGAACCAGCGGATGTAGTTGCTGTGGTGGACGATGGACATTTGGTCCGTTTCGTAGTATTTTGCGTTGTGGATATAGGGCTTCAGGTCCATTTTCACGCTCTTCCTTTCCTCGGCACGCTGCGCAGCGCCTCGCCGCTGACCTGGGCGGACACCTGGCCCGCGCTCAGGTCTGACACGCGGCGCTGGAAGTCCTCCTCGGTGCCCTCCGGCAGCAGGAGGGTCAGCGTCACGTCGGCGGCGAACTGGGTGTCCGTCACCACGCCCTGAAGGGCCTCCGCCTCCTGGCTGAGCCGGGCGTAGAGATTGTAGGGGCAGCAGACGCTCAGCTCCACCCAGCGGCGCACCACGCTGATGCCCGCCGCGTCCAAGGCGTCCTTGGCGCTCTTCGTATAGGCCCGGCACAGACCGCCCGCCCCCAGCAGCACCCCGCCGAAGTAGCGGGTCACCACGCACACCAGGTCCGTGACCCCCTCCTTCTGGAACACGCCCAGCATGGGCTGACCGGCGGTGCCCTGGGGCTCTCCGTCGTCGCTGTAGCGCACCACGCCGTCCCGGAGCAGGTAACACCAGCAGTTGTGACGGGCGTCGTGGTACTGCTTCTTCATGGCCTCGATGAAGGCGCGGGCCTCCTCCTCGGTCTCCACATGCCGCACCTTGCCCAGGAACCGGGAGCGCTTCTCCACATATTCCGCGTCCCCGGAGGCGGTGGGGATGTAATACTCCTTCATTGCTTCACCCTCCAGCTCCTGGTGTTGTGCCTGACGCGCCACTGCTCCACGGTCAGTGCGTAGTAACGGCACCGCCGCTCCTCATTCAGCGGCTCCACCCACTCCAGACGGGTGAACATGGGCATAAAACCGCACTTCATGATGACGCGGCGGCTGCGGTCGTTGTCCTCGTAGTGGGCGCACCAGACCCGGCGCTCGCCCAGCATCGTGAAGCAGTACTCCAGCACCGCCTCGCAGGCCTCCGGGACGTAGGCCCGGCCCCAGTAGGACCGGCCCACCCAGTAGCCCAGCTCCGGCTCCGGGTCCACCACGGCGGTGGTGTCCTTCAGGCCCACGCTGCCCACAGGCAGCTCTGAGTCCCGGAGGGTGATCGCCCAGACCCGGGGCCCGGAGAGGACCGTCCGAATGACCTCGCGGCTCTCCTCCACGCTCCGGTGGACGTTCCAGCCCGCGGCAGGCCCGATTTCCGGGTCCCGGCACAGGTCGTAGAGCCGGGGGGCGTCCTCCTCCCGCCAGGGCCGGAGAATCAGCCGGTAGGTCTCCAAAATCACAGCTCCCATGGCTCTTTCTCCTCCTTCAAGGGCGGGTCCCGGTACTGCCGCACCTGGCCCAGGGTCTTCGGGGTACACACCGCCGTGACCAGAATCGCGTCGGCGTAGTCCACCTGCTCCACCTTGGCCTCCCGGTAGAGCAAGTCCAGCACGCCCCCCTGGTCGTAGGGCAGGCGCAGCTTCACCCGCTGCACACCCTCGTCCAGCCGTTGGGCGATGGCGTCGGTGAGGGCCTTCACGCCCTCCCCGGTCTTCGCGCTGATGCAGACGATGTCCTCGCCGTGGGGCAGGATGTCGGCGCTGTACCGGTCGCATTTGTTGAACACCCGGATGCAGGGGGTCTGCTCCGCCCCCAGCTCCCGGATGAGCCGGTCCACCACCTGAGCCTGGGCCATCCACTCCGGGCTGGAGGCGTCGATGACGTGGAGCAGCAGGTCGGCGTACTCCAGCTCCTCCAGAGTGGCCTTAAAGGCCTGCACCAGGTGATGGGGCAGCTTGCGGATGAATCCCACCGTGTCGGAGATGAGCACCGTACAGGTGTCAGTCAGCTCCAGAGTTCGGGTGGTGGTGTCCAGGGTATCGAAAAGCCGGTCATTGGCGGGAATATCGGAACCGGTGAGCCGATTGAGCAGGGTGGACTTCCCGGCGTTGGTGTAGCCCACAATGGCCACCACGGGCACCTCGTTCTTCTCCCGGCGGTCCCGCTGCACAGCCCGGACCCGGCGCACCTCCCGCAAATCCTGCTCCAGCTTCTGGATTTTGCGCCGGATGTGGCGGCGGTCCGTCTCCAGCTGCGTCTCGCCGGGGCCGCGGGTGCCGATGGGGGACTTGCCGCCGGCGGCGTTCTGGCGCACCAGATGCGTCCACATGCCTGTGAGCCGGGGCAGCAGATACTTGTACTGGGCCAGCTCCACCTGGAGACGGCCCTCCGCGGTCCGGGCGCGCTGGGCGAAGATGTCCAGAATCAGGGCGGAGCGGTCCATGACCTGCACGCCCATGGCCTCCGTGAGCACCCGCACCTGGGCGGGGGAGAGCTCGTTGTCGAAGACCACCAGGTCCGCGCCCAGCCGCTGGGCCAGCTCCCGGACCTCCTGCACCTTGCCCTCCCCGATGAAGGTGCGGGCGTCAGGCGTGTCCTTGTTTTGCAGCACCGTGGCAAGGCACGCGCCGCCCGCCGTGTCCAGCAGGGCCTCCAGCTCCTCCAGCGTCGTCTCGCTGGCGTTGTCCTCCTCCTTCAGGCTGTGGGCGTTCAGGCCCACCAGAATCGCGCGGTTGCGTTTTTCTTCCATTTGGTTCTCCTGTTGTGGTTTCAGGGGCTTTGCCCCGTTCGGGACACATAAAACTGTCCCGAAGCGCCCCGAAGCCTCCCGGCTCTGAGCTGGTCAGCGCCGGGAACGCGGTCGGGGCATGAATCTGTGGTTTCTCAGTCCTTCACCAAAACCTGCACAATTTCACCGATGTACATGGTGTGCCAGTCGTGGTTGGGATACCACTTCTGGTCGATTTCCGGCCCGCTGGTGAGGAAATCCGGGCTCATGGGCTGGGCGTAGCGCTTTTTGCACACCAGCACCAGCTCCGCCTGCTCCATATAGGGCGCGCCGCACTCCGCCGCGGCCATGGTGAAGCCGCACTCCTTGATTTTGTCCACGTCCCGGCCGCTCTTGCTGCCACAGAAGCCCAGAGCCTTCCGGTACTCCTCCCCGAAGAAGCACAGGGTAAAGCAGTCGCTCTCATCCACAAAGCCCTTGGTGAAGCGCTGGGGCCGGATGTAGCAGGTGGCGCAGGGCACGTTCCACATGACGCCCACGCCGCCCCAGCTGGCGGTCATGGTGTTGCACTTGTCCGGGGTGCCCGCGGTGATGAGCATCCACTGCTCCCCGATGAGGGAGAAGGGGTTTTTGGTCAGCTCTCTGGGGTCGATGGCTTTGAACATGGTCAGTTCCTCCTGTTGCCTGGTTTACTCTCATTATAGTATAGGTTGCGGGAAAAGAAAAGAGGGCAAATAGGCTGTTTTTGTGGCCAATTCCGTCAGATGTGGACTAAGTGGGCAAAAAAGCGGGCGCACCCGTTCGGGTGCGCCCGTCAGTTTCTCCGTCAGGAATTACCTCTTGGGGTGGGGGCCGGCGGCGACGATCTTCTCGTCCATGTTGGCGTACTTCTTGGTGAAGTTCTTCTCGAACATGTCAGCCAGCTTGTTGGCGCTCTCCAGGTACTCCTCCTCGGTCTTGCCGCAGACCTTCCAGTAGTTCTTGGGAATCAGAACCTCGTCGGGCACGTTGGAGATGTGGGTGGGGACCTCCAGGTTGAAGATCTCGTCGTGGACGGTCTCAGCGGTGTCCAGCTCGCCGTTCAGGGCGGCGGTGATCATGGCGCGGGTGTAGGGCAGCTTCATGCGCTTGGCACCGGAGGCAGCGCTGCCGCCGGCCCAGCCGGTGTTGACCAGGTAGACCTGGGTGCCGTACTCGTCCAGCTTGGCGCCCAGCATGTTGGCGTACACGGAGGGGTCGCAGGGCATGAAGGGCTCGCCGAAGAGGGTGGAGAAGGTGGGCACAGGCTCGGTGATGCCGCGCTCGGTGCCGGCAACCTTGGAGGTGAAGCCGGTGACGAAGTGGTACATGGCGGCCTCGCGGGTCAGCTTGGAGATGGGAGGCAGAACGCCGAAGGCGTCAGCGGTCAGGAAGACCACAGCCTTGGGCACGCCGCCCACGCCGGGGATGGCGGCGTTGGAGATGTAGTCCACGGGATAGCCCACGCGGGTGTTCTCGGTCAGGGAGCCGTCGTCGAAGTCGAACTGACGGGTCTCCTCGTCCATGATGACGTTCTCCACCAGGGCACCGAACTTGATGGCGCGGTAGATGTCGGGCTCCTTCTCCTCGCTCAGGTTGATGCACTTGGCGTAGCAGCCGCCCTCAAAGTTGAACACGCCGTCAGGGGTCCAGCCGTGCTCGTCGTCACCGATCAGCATACGGCTGGGGTCGGCGGACAGCGTGGTCTTGCCGGTGCCGGACAGGCCGAAGAAGATGGCGGTGTCGTGGGACTTGGGGTCCATGTTGGCGGAGCAGTGCATGGGCAGCACGTCCTCCTTGGTCATGATGTAGTTCATGGTGGAGAACACGCTCTTCTTGATCTCACCGGCGTACTGAGAACCGGCAATCAGAATCATCTTGGCCTCATAGTCGATCATGATGGCGGCCTCGCTGTTGACGCCGTCCTCCTCGGGGATGCACTTGAAGCCGGGGGCCGCGATCAGGGTGTAGTCGGGCTCACCGTAGTGCTCCAGCTCGAAGGCGTTGGGGCGGATCAGCAGCTGGTGGATGAACAGGTTCTGAGAGGCCAGCTCGTTGATGATGCGGAACTTCTTGGTGTACTTGGGGTCGGCACCGGCCATGCCGTCGAAGATGAAGATCTCGCGGCCCTGGAGATAAGCCATCATCTTGTTCTTGATGTTGTTGAACTTCTCCCGGCTGATGGGCACGTTCACGCTGCCCCAGGCGATGTCGTCGTGGATGGTGGGGGTGTCAACGATGAACTTGTCCTTGGGGGAGCGGCCGGTGTACTTGCCGGTGGTGACCACCAGGGCGCCGGTTGCGCTCAGCTTGCCCTCGCCGCGGCGCAGGGCGGCCTCGGTGAGCTGGGCGGGGCCCAGATTGCGGTAAACGGCCTTGGGGGCGAGGATGCCCAGCTTCTCAATGCCATAAGTTTCCATAATTCATTCCTCCTTGAAGTATTCGGATGAAAAATACCTCGGATGTCCGGGCCAGGGGCCCTGACATGGTTTTTTGACGTTAAAATTATAACACACAGGGGCGCTCTATTTCAATTTATGGTGCTGTCAAAAACCCTGCCGGATTTCCCCCTTTTTTTGGCGTTATGACCACCTGTCCGGCCTCAGGGGCGGAGGAAAGTCGGCAAAAGGGCTGTCTCCGCATCCCTGGGGAAGTCCTGATTCCTCAGAGCTTGCCACTGGGCACTCTGGGCGGGTGAATCCGGTCCCGGCGGATGAGGCGCTCCATGGCCCGCACCGCCACATGGACGGCGGCGGAGGTGTCGTGGTCCTCGGTCTGGGGCAGGCCCAGCTTCTCCCGCTCCTGGTTCCAGATGACGTGGAAGCAGGCTCCGCAGCGCAGCTCCCGGGCGGCACCCACCACGAACAGCGTGGACGACTCCATCTCACTGCCCAGCACGCCCAGCCGCTTCCAGGCCTCCCACTTGTTCAGCAGGGTGTCGGCGATGGGCATACTCTGGGGCGAGTGCTGCCCGTAGAAGGAGTCCTTGCACTGAACCACCCCCGCCAGGGCGTTCCGGCCCTCCTCCCGGGCAGCCTCCATCAGGGCGCAGGTCACGTCGAAGTCCGGCACCGCCGGGTACTCCATGGGGGCGTACTCCCGGGTGGTGCCCTCCATGCGCACCGCGCCGGTGGCCACAATCAGGTCCCCGGACTTTACATCCTCCCGGATGCCGCCGCAGGTGCCGCAGCGAATCATGGTGTGAACCCCCAGCTGGGCCAGCTCCTCCACCGCGATGGCCGTGGACGGCCCGCCGATGCCCGTGGAGAGCACCGTCACCCGCTCCCCCAGAATCCGGCCCTGCCAGCAGTTGTACTCCCGGTTCATACCCACATGGACCGGCTCGTCCATGAGCCGGGCGATGGACTCACAGCGGCCCGGGTCGCCGGGCAGAATGGCATAGCGCCCCACCTGGTCCTCCGGCCCCAGCCGGATGTGGAATTGTTTCTCCCGTTTCGTCATATCCATATGCGTACCTCCTTGTCACAGCTCCTCCGGCAGGGAAAGAGCCTGCTCCCGCAGCTCCCGGTAATCCGTCAGCAGGTCATAGATGGTGTCCTCGCTCAGCACGCCCCGGCGCAGCTGCGGGGGAAAGGCTCCCGCCTCGTCGTCCGCGCGGTCCTGATGCCACGCCGGACTGCCCAGATAGGCGTCCAGAGCCCGAAGCGCGGGCAAAGCGGCCTGAACCTGACTCAAAGCGGCCTCCAGCGCCTTCAGCGCGGCTGAAGCCTGATTGCAGCTCTCCTCCATGACCTTCACTCGTTCCCATTGCTCCAAATGCGCAGCGCCCCCTTCCATGCGTTCTCCCGTCTGAATTATACCCAATCAAAAGTTTTTTGGCAAGGGGAAAGGGGAAGAGAGTCTGTGCGGAAATTTGTCCAAAACGCCCCGGCGCTGTGGAGCGTATTTGCGTGATTCCTCTGAAATGGGGCACGGCCAAGCAGGTTTTTCTTGCGTCAGGGGGGAGAATACGGTATAGTAATCCTCAGAAAATGACACAGCGGGGGTTTTCCCCCTTTTTCCCATTCCAACCCACGGAAAGGAAGGACCAAACGCATGAATGTCCCCGAACTCTTTGGCGAGTATGTATTCAGCCGTGCTGTGATGAAGGAGCGCCTGCCCCGCAGCGTGTACAAAGAAGTCGCCCGCGTCATGGAGCACGGCGGCTCCCTCACCGCCGCCAGCGCCGACGCCGTGGCCGACGCCATGAAGTGCTGGGCCGTGGAGAAGGGCGCCACCCACTACACCCACTGGTTCCAGCCCCTCACCGGCTCCACCGCCGAGAAGCACGACGCCTTCCTCTCCCTGCCCGACGAGGACGGACGGGTGCTCATGGAGCTGAGCGGTAAAAAGCTCATCATGGGCGAGACCGACGCCTCCTCCTTCCCCTCCGGCGGCCTGCGGGGCACCTCCTACGCCCGGGGCTACACCGCCTGGGACATCACCTCCCCCGCCTTCATCAAGAAGCAGACCTGCGGCACCGTGCTGTGCATCCCCACCGTCTTCGCCTCCTACTCCGGCGAGGCTCTGGATTCCAAGACCCCGCTGCTGCGCTCCATGGAAGCGGTGAGCAAGCAGGGCGTGCGGCTGCTGCGGCTGTTTGGCAAGAACGAGGTTCAGCACCTGGTCTCCTTCATCGGCCCGGAGCAGGAATACTTCCTCATTGAGCGCAAGCTCTACGAAAAACGCAAGGATTTGGTCTACACCGGCCGCACCCTCTTCGGCGCGCCCCCACCCAAGGGTCAGGAGCTGGACGACCACTACTTCGGCAAAATCCGCACCCGGGTGGGCAGCTTCATGAAGCGCCTCAACGAAGAGCTGTGGCGCTACGGCATCCCCGCCATCACCCAGCACAACGAGGTGGCCCCCGCCCAGCACGAGCTGGCCCCCTTCTTCGCCCAGGCCAACGTGGCCGTAGACCAGAACAACCTCATTATGGAGACCATGAAGCAGGTGGCCTATGAGAACGGCATGTCATGTCTGCTCCACGAGAAGCCCTACGCCGGCGTCAACGGCTCGGCCAAGCACAACAACTGGTCCATCGGCACCGACACCGGCGAAAACCTCTTTGACCCCGGTGAGGACCCGGAGCACAACCTCCAGTTCCAGCTGGTGCTCGCCTGCGTGGTCGCCGCCATCGACCGCCACGCGGACATGCTCCGGGAAACCGCCGCCACCGCCGGAAACGACCACCGTCTGGGCGCTCAGGAGGCACCTCCGGCCATCATCTCCATCTTCCTGGGCGACCAGCTGGAGGCCCTGGTGGACCGCATTGTCACCGGAGCCCGGAAAACCGTCACCGCCGGGGACCTGAACACCGGCGTCTCCACCGTGCCCGTGCTCCACAAGGACGCCACGGACCGGAACCGCACCTCCCCCTTCGCCTTCACCGGCAACCGCTTTGAGTTCCGCATGGTGGGCTCCTCCGACAGCGTGGCCACCTCCACCACCGCCCTGAACACCATCATGGCCGAGGCCTTCTGCGAGGCCGCCGACGCCCTGGAGGGTGCCGAGGACTTCGAGTCCGCCTGCCGCGCCTACCTCAAGGGCCTGCTGGAGGCCCATCGTAGGGTGGTCTTCAACGGCGACGGCTACTCCGACGCCTGGGTGGCCGAGGCGCAGCGCCGGGGCCTGCCCATCATCGAGTCCACGGTGGACGCCATCCCCGTGCTCACCCGGGAGCAGACCGTGGCAACCTACGAGCGCTTCGGCGTCTTCACCCGGACGGAGCTGGAGTCCCGGGAGGAGATTCGCTACGAGTCCTACGCCAAGAAAATCGCCGTGGAGTCCAAGGTCATGCTTCACATGGCGGGCAAGCAGTACATCCCCTCGGTCATCAACTACGCCTCCTCCCTGGCCGACGCCGTGGCCAGCGCCGAGGCTGTGGGCATGGACGCCAGCGTCCAGCGGGAGATTCTGAACGAGATCACCTATCTGCTGCGGAAGACCCAGGACGCCCTGAACCACCTGAAGGAGGTCTATCGGGAGACCGATTCCATGCGGGACCTGCGCAAAATGGCCCAGAATTACCGCCATGTGGTCATTCCCGCCATGGAGGCCCTGCGCGCGCCCATCGACCAGCTGGAGATGGTGGTGGACAGCGACTTCTGGCCGGTGCCGTCCTATGGCGATTTGATGTACAACGTATAAAGCACACCTTTTTCGCCCAAACGTGACGCGGAGTCGGGAAACATCCCGGCTCCGCCTCTGTTTTATGCTCTTTTATCCGTCTGTGCGGTTCGCTCAGTCGCTGAGAATCATCTTTCGCCCAAAAGCGACGCGGAGTCGGGAAACATCCCGGCTCCGCCTCTGTTTATGCTCTTTTATCGTCTGCGCGGTTCGCTCAATCGCTGAGAATCATCTTCACGCAGCCGTACATGCCCGCGTCGTTGCCCAGCTTCGCCACGGCGATGCCGGTGCCGGTGGAGACGTGGAAGGCGTACTTCTGGTAGTATTTCAGGATGGAATTGGTGACAATGGCACCCGCACGGCTCATGCCGCCGCCGATGACGTAGATTTCCGGGTCGATGGTGCAGGAGACGTAGCTCATGGCCCGGCCCAGGTACTCGCCGCACTTGTCCACGATGTTCAGGGCCATCTCCTCGCCCTCCCGGGCCAGGTCGCAGATGTCCTTGGAGCTGAACTTCTCCATCTCCCGCAGCTTGGAGGGCTTGTCGCTCTGCGCGAGCATCACCTTGCCCATGCGGACGATGCCGTTGGCGCTGGCGTACTGCTCCAGGCAGCCGTACTTGCCGCAGCTGCACTGCACGGTTTCCTCGGGGTTCACGGTCATGTGGCCCACCTCACCGGCGCCGCCGTTGGTGCCCGCCACGATCTGGTCGTCCATGACCACGCCGCCGCCCACGCCGGTACCCAGGGTGAACATGACCGCGCTCTTGTGGCCCTTGCCGCCGCCCATCCACAGCTCGCCCAGGGCGGCCACGTTGGCGTCGTTGCCCGCGGCCACGTTGGGGATGTCAGGCAGCAGCTCGTTCATGCGCTCCTTCACGTTGAACACGCCCCAGCCCAGATTCACGCACTTGTAGACGGTGAAATCCTGGCCCACAGGACCCGGCACGCCCACGCCGATGCCCTCGACCTGGTCCGCGGAGATGTCCTTCAGGCCCAGGTGGGTGGTGATGGAACGGGCGATGTCCGGCAGCACGTTCTCGCCGCTGTTCTCCGTGCGGGTGGGAATCTCCCACTTCTCCAGCAGCTCTCCCTGGGTGGTGAACAGTCCGATTTTGACGGTGGTGCCGCCGATGTCTACGCCAAAGGCATAAGGTTTCATTTTTCTTCCTCCTGTGTATAATTTAGTCTGTTTTTGAGTGTTTTCAAGGGTTTATGCGGTTACAGGATGAGCTCCCCCTGGGTCAGCTCTCCGCCGAAGCTGAGGGAAAAGTACATGCGCACCCCGTTGACCGAGTTGGTTCGGGCCAGCGTCCACATGAGCTTCACCAGCGCCGCCTCCCGGGTCATGTCCCCGGCGGAGACCACGCCCGTGCGCAGCAGGTCCCGGCGCAGCTTTACGTCGTCCACCTCGTCGGGCAGGTCCGTCACCACCACCGGGATGCGCCTGCGGTGCAGCTCCGAGAGGATGCTCCGCTGCTCCTCCAGCAGCCAGCGGGTCTCCCGCTCAAACTCCCGCAGGGGAATCAGCACGCCGCTGCTGGAGAGCAGGTCGTCCCGGCTCACCAGCTCCGTGCCGGGGAAGAGCTGCGTCACCCGGTCGTTGAGGGCGTCGCAGAGCAGAAAGGGGTCCGCCTCCGTGGGCGGCAGCAGGTCGGAGAGCACCTCGCGGCTCCAGCCGTCGCTGCGGCCCACCGGGGGGTAGTTGGGACTGATGACCCGTCCGCCGCCGGTACAGGTGGTGCGGCAGGCCAGGTCGAAGCCGTCGCTGCCCAGGGCGAACACGCCGGAAAAGCCCTGCTCCGCCCAGGCCATCGCCTCCGCCGCCTGGTCCTCCTGGCCGTAGAGCACCACTGGCAGCCGGAAGTTTTTCAGCATCAGGGTCAGCGCCATGCCGTAGAAGGGAAGGTCCCAGGGCAGCGCGTGGAGCACCACGCCGTCGAAGTATCGGTACTGGGCCACAAGGCGGGCCAGGGCCTGTAGATTCCGCGGCTCCAGGCCGGCGCTGGGCACCTCCAGCTGCTTGATGTTCTTCACACCAATCCCCCCACCGTTTTCTTCTATTCTATAATCCGGCTCGTACTTTTGTCAAGGGAATCACTGATGAAATCTGACAAGAGCGATGGGCGAGGGATTTTTCGTCAAATCAAGGCGCGGAAACGTAGGCGAAGTGCCCCGCATGGGGTAAATCCTCTGCGGATTTCAAGTTTTCGCAACGAAGAGTTGGCGGAAAAGACCCGTCCAGCGCCGAAGTTGGATTTTATCAGGGGTTCCCAAAAACTCTTCCGACTTCCCGGACAATCCCTCCGCTTTTGTTGGTTTCTCCGGACCTTTTTCCGGCATAGGACAAGAATCCCGGCGCATACACTGGCCCGTCGGCGCCCCTCACGGCACCGGCAGCAAGGGGGGATCTCTATGCCCGCATCCAAAGCGCCGCCCCTGTGGCGCAAAGTGCTGACCGTGGGCGCTCTGGTGGGCGCCCTGTTTCTGTGCGCCGCGGCCGGACGGCTCAACACCCCGCCCGCCGGAGACACCACCCAGGAGCGCCTGGCCTACATCTCCTCCCTGGGCTGGGAGGTCACCGGAGAGGAGCGCTGCGAGGAGGTGTCCCTGCCCGAGCACTTTTCCGGCCTCTATATGGACTATCTGGAGCTTCAGCGGCGCTCCGGCTTCGATTTGACGCCCTATGCCGGGCGCACCCTCCAGCGCTGCTGCTGGCAGGTGAGCAACTACTCCGGCACGGACGACGTGGTGCTCATCGACCTGCTGGTGTGCGACGGGTTCGTGGTGGGCGGCGATTTGCGCTCCACGGCCCTGGACGGGTTTATGGAAGAGCTTCATCCGCGGCAAAGCCCCCGCGGATGACCGCGGGGGCTGTCAGAAACTGTTCTCAGTCCTTCATCATGTGAACATTCAGGTGGTTGTAGGTCATTTCCACGTCGTTCTTGTCGAAGTAGACCTTGATGTTCTCCATCAGGTCGAAATAGACATTCCAGTAGTCGGCGTTCAGGCTCCACACCCGGATGATGTACTCAATGCTGCTCTCGCCGTAGCTGAACACCCGGACAAAGGGGGGCATCGGCTCGTCGAGGGTGTTGTCGGTGGCCGCGATGGCCTCCATCAGGGCCTTTTTTACCGTGGGGATGGGCGCGTCGTAGGAGGCGGTGATTTTGATGTCCACCCGGCGCTTGCCCTCGGTGGAGCAGTTGGTGATGGTGGTGGAGGAGATGGTGCCGTTGGGCACACTGACCCGCTTGTTGTCAATGGTGTTCATGCGGGTGTTCAGCAGACCGATTTCCAGCACGGTGCCCTCCACGCCGCCGGCGATGACGTAGTCACCCACCAGGAAGGGCTTGGTGATGAGCAGCAGGATGCCGCCGAAGAGGTTCCCCAGCGCGCCCTGGGCAGCCAAGGCGAAGGCCGCGGAGAGCACGGAGGCCAGGGCCACGACGGAGCTGGTGTTGATGCCCACCTGTCCGGCGATGATCAAAATCAGCAGGAAGTAGGCCACGAAGCGGGCCACGTTCTTGATGAACTTCTGGAGGGTCAGCTCGACCCCCATGCGCTCCATCAGGTGGTTCAGGGCGCCCAGCACCACCTTGACCACGATGAAGGTGAGCACGGCGACCACGATGACCTCCACGGCCTTGTCCACATAGCCCTGCAAAAAGCTGGGAATAATCAGGTGCGTGGCCTCCTTCACCACCTCTGTGGTGGTTGCGGTGACGACATCGGCGGTCTCGGTGACGGCGTCCGCGGTCAGCAGCATATTCAGCATCTTAAACCCTCCATTCTCTCTGTTTCGTTGGAAATATGCGAATTATAAGCATTTTAAAAAAGGAAAAAGGGGAGGAGCCGGAGGAGCCGGCCCCTCCCCTGAGTGTTTCTCAGAAGAAGAAATTACTCGTTGATGTCGATGACGACGCCGGAGCCGACGGTACGGCCGCCCTCACGGATGGCGAAACGCAGGCCCTTCTCGATGGCGATGGGGGTGATCAGCTCAACGTCCATGTCCACGTTGTCGCCGGGCATGCACATCTCAGTGCCCTCGGGCAGGGAGATGATGCCGGTCACGTCGGTGGTGCGGAAGTAGAACTGAGGACGATAGTTGTTGAAGAAGGGGGTGTGACGGCCGCCCTCGTCCTTCTTCAGGACGTAAACCTGGCCCTTGAACTTGGTGTGGGGATGGATGGAGCCGGGCTTGCAGATGACCTGGCCGCGCTCGATGTCGGTACGGGCAATGCCGCGCAGCAGGACGCCGATGTTGTCGCCAGCCTCAGCGTAGTCCAGCAGCTTGCGGAACATCTCGATGCCGGTGACGACGGAGGTCTTCTTCTCCTCCTCCAGGCCGACGATGTCGACGGGCTCGCCCATCTTCAGGGTGCCGCGCTCCACACGACCAGTGGCCACGGTGCCGCGGCCGGTGATGGTGAAGACGTCCTCGACGGGCATCAGGAAGGGCAGGTCGGCCTTGCGGTCGGGAGTGGGGATATACTCGTCAACAGCGTCCATCAGCTCCTTGATGCAGGCATACTCGGGAGCGTCGGGATCGGTGGACTCGGAGATCAGAGCGTTCAGAGCGGAGCCCTTGATGATGGGGGTGTCGTCGCCGGGGAACTCGTAGAAGTCCAGAGTCTCGCGGACCTCCATCTCGACCAGCTCCAGCAGCTCCTCGTCGTCAACCTGGTCGCACTTGTTCAGGAAGACCACGATATAGGGCACGCCGACCTGACGGGAGAGCAGCAGGTGCTCCTTGGTCTGAGCCATAACGCCGTCGGTGGCGGCGATGACCAGGATGGCGCCGTCCATCTGAGCAGCACCGGTGATCATGTTTTTGATATAGTCAGCATGGCCCGGGCAGTCGACGTGGGCATAGTGACGGTTCTCGGTCTCATACTCCACGTGAGCGGTGTTGATGGTGATGCCGCGCTCCTTCTCCTCGGGAGCCTTATCGATGGAGGCATAGTCGGTGTAGCTGGCCTTGCCGGAGAACGCCAGGTACTTGGTGATAGCGGCGGTCAGAGTGGTCTTGCCGTGGTCAACGTGGCCGATGGTGCCAATGTTGACATGGGGCTTGGAACGGTCAAACTTCTGCTTTGCCATTTCAGTTTCCTCCTAAGAATTGGTAGAGAAAGTGTTTTGGGGGAATCGCTGACGAATCAGGGGTTCCTTGTTGGTGTAAAAAACTTACTGTCAGCTATTGTAGCTCACACAGGTGCAAAATGCAAGAGGAGATTGGATAAAAATTCCCGGTCTTCGAAGCAATCACTTGTTCCTTCCGGCAATGAGCTCGCTGGCGATGCTCTTGGGAATCTCCTCGTAGTGGCTCGGCTCCATGGTGTACTGACCGCGGCCCTGGGTACGGGAGCGCAGGTCCGTGGCGTAGCCGAACATGTTGCTCAGCGGCACATGGGCGTCGATCTGGGTGGCGCCGCTTCTGGGCTCCATGCCCAGGATGCTGCCGCGGCGGGCAGTGAGGTCGCCGATGACATCGCCCATATAGTCGTCAGGCACGATGACGCTGACCTTCATGATGGGCTCCATCAGCACGGGGTCGGCCTTGCGCATGGCCTCCTTGAAGGCCATGGAGCCGGCGATCTTAAAGGCCATCTCGGACGAGTCCACCTCGTGGTAGGAGCCGTCGTACAGCGTGACCTTCACGTCCACAACGGGATAGCCAGCCAGCACACCGGAGGCCAGAGCGCCCTGAATACCGGCATCGACGGCGGGGATGAACTCCTTGGGGATGACGCCGCCCACCACGTTGTTGATGAACTCGTATCCCTTGCCGCTCTCGTTGGGCTCCAGGGTGATTTTGACGTGACCGTACTGGCCGGAGCCGCCGGTCTGACGCTTGTACTTGGTGTCCTGATCGGCCTTGCGGCGGATGGTCTCCTTGTAGGCCACCTGAGGCGCGCCCACGTTGGCCTCCACCTTGAACTCGCGCAGCAGGCGGTCCACGATAATCTGCAGGTGCAGCTCGCCCATGCCGGCGATGATGGTCTGACCCGTCTCCTCGTCGGTGTAGGTCTTAAAGGTGGGGTCCTCCTCCGCCAGCTTCAGCAGGGCGATGGTCATCTTCTCCTGACCGGCCTTGGTCTTGGGCTCGATGGCCACGCGGATGACGGGCTCGGGGAAGACCATGGACTCCAGGATGATGGGATGGTCCTCATCACACAGGGTGTCGCCGGTGGTGGTGTTCTTCAGGCCGACGGCGGCGGCGATGTCGCCGGAGTAGACCATGTCCAGGTCCTCCCGGTGGTTGGCGTGCATCTGAAGGATGCGGCCAATGCGCTCGCGCTTGCCCTTGGTGGCGTTCTTTACCGCGCTGCCCTTGCTCAGCTGTCCGGAGTAGACCCGGAAGAAGCTCAGACGGCCCACGAAGGGGTCGGTCATAATCTTGAAGGCCAGAGCGGAGAAGGGAGCCTTGTCGTCGGCGGGACGCTCGTCCTCTTCGTCGGTGTCGGGGTTGATGCCCTTGATGGCCGGGATGTCCAGCGGAGAGGGCATGTAGTCCACCACGGCGTCCAGCAGCTTCTGAACGCCCTTGTTGCGGTAGGACGTGCCGCAGACCACGGGGACGATGGCGTTTTCAATGCAGCCCTTGCGCACGGCGGCCTTGATCATGTCCACGGGGATCTCTTCGTCCTCCAGGACCATCATCATGATCTCGTCGTCCACGTCTGCGATGTTGTCCAGCATCTTCTGCCGGTATTCCTGGGCCTTTTCCAGCATGTCGGCGGGGATTTCCTCCACGCGCATGTCGTTGCCCATATCATCATAGTACACATCGGCCTTCATCTCAATCAGGTCGATGATGCCGCGGAAATCCGCTTCAGCGCCGATGGGCAGCTGAATGGCCACGGCGTTGGCCTTCAGGCGGTCATGCACCATGTCCAGGACCCGGTAAAAATCAGCGCCCATGATGTCCATCTTATTGACGTAAATCATGCGGGGCACATGATAGGTGTCGGCCTGACGCCACACGGTCTCGGACTGGGGCTCGACGCCGCCCTTGGCGCACAGGACGGTCACAGAGCCGTCGAGTACGCGCAAGGAGCGCTCCACCTCAACCGTAAAGTCCACGTGACCCGGCGTGTCAATGATGTTAATGCGATGGGGCTTGTACTGCTTGTCAGAGCCGCTCCAGAAGCAGGTGGTAGCCGCGGAGGTAATGGTGATTCCGCGCTCCTGCTCCTGCACCATCCAGTCCATCGTGGCCGCACCCTCGTGGGTCTCGCCAATCTTGTGGTTGACACCGGTGTAATACAGGATCCGTTCGGTGGTTGTGGTTTTGCCTGCGTCGATGTGAGCCATGATGCCAATGTTTCTGGTCAGCTCCAGAGGTGTCTTTCTAGGCATAGTTACAGCTCCTTATAGCAGATGGGGGGTTGGTAAACAGATTACCAACGGAAGTGGGCGAAGGCCTTGTTGGCCTCGGCCATCTTGTGCACGTCCTCACGGCGCTTCACGGCGCTGCCGGTGTTGTTGGCCGCGTCCATCAGCTCGCCGGCCAGGCGCTCCTTCATGGTGCGCTCGCTGCGGTTGCGGGAGAACTGGGTGATCCAACGCAGACCCAGGGTCTGACGGCGCTCGGGCCGGACCTCCATGGGGACCTGATAGTTGGCGCCGCCCACACGGCGGCTCTTGCACTCCAGGGTGGGCATCACGTTTTCCATGGCAGCCTGGAAGACTTCCAGACCGTCCTTGCCGGTCTTCTCCTGGATGATGTCAAAGGCGCCGTAGACGACCTTCTGTGCCACGCCCTTCTTGCCGTCGAGCATGATGTTGTTCACCAGCCGGGTGACGAGGACGCTGTTGTAAATGGGATCGGGGAGAATCTCCCGCTTGGGCACATTTCCTCTTCTGGGCACTTTGCTTCCCTCCTTCATAAAATATGATTTCATCGGTACTCGAAGGCGGTCTTCCGCCTCCGTTCCGGGCGAGGTCCGCGCTTTTGCGCCGCGCCCCGCCTGTTCGCCAGAGGTTTACCCAACTATATATGAATAAACGTCTTGGCAGGGGCCATAAGCCCCGGGGAGGGCCGAAACAGGGGGTGTTTCGCCCTCACCCTGCGTCAAAACGCAGGAATTGTCAGAAATTTGGTTCGAGAAGTCTTACTTCTTCTTGGCCTTGGGCCGCTTGGCACCGTACTTGGAACGAGCCTGCATACGACCGTTCACGCCCTGGGTGTCCAGAGTGCCGCGGATGATGTGGTAACGAACGCCGGGCAGGTCCTTGACACGGCCGCCGCGAATCATGACCACGGAGTGCTCCTGCAGGTTGTGGCCCACACCGGGAATGTAAGCGGTGACCTCGTAGCCGTTGGACAGACGCACACGGGCGATCTTCCGCAGGGCGGAGTTGGGCTTCTTGGGGGTGGCAGTACGAACGGCGGTGCACACACCTCTCTTCTGGGGAGAGGACAGATCGGTCTCACGATTGCGCAGAGTGTTCCGGCCCTTCTGCAGTGCGGGGGACTTGGACTTTTCGACAGAAGTCTCACGACCCTTACGAACCAGCTGATTAAAAGTAGGCATGAATCAAGTTTCCTCCTTTCCTAAGGAAATCGTAATATTTATTTTAACGCAATAACCGGAAGATTATTCCGCTAAAACCAAAGGCAGGTGGTCTTCGGAGGGCTGACGGGCAGACCATCCCCAAAAACTCACGGCAAATATTTTAACACAGACAGCCCGTCACGTCAATAAAAAAGTCTCCACAATTTGTAAAAAAATGCGCCGCCCTTCCGTGAAAGCGCCAGAACCGGTCAGGAGCCCTGCCCACGCTCCCGCTTCCAGGCCTTGATGGCCTCCAGCCGGTCCTTGAAACGCCCCTCCAGACCCTGGGTGGTGGGCCGGTAGTACTCCTTCCCCAGCAGGGAGTCGGGCAGGCAGCGCATGTCCGTGAGCTTGTCCTCCGTGTCGTGGGCGTACTGGTAGCCCTTGCCGTAGCCCAGATTCTTCATCAGGCCGGTGACGCCGTTGCGGATGTGCAGAGGCACCGGCTCGGAGAGCTGCTCCAGCGCGTCCTTGCGGGCGGCCAGGTAGGCCACCTCCATGGCGTTGCTCTTGGGGGCCAGAGAGAGGTAGACCACCGCCTGGGTCAGGTGCACATTGCACTCCGGCAGCCCCAGAAAGTGGCAGGCCTGATAGGCGGCCACCGCCAGCTCCAAAGCCCGGGGGTCCGCCAGGCCCACGTCCTCGCTGGCAAAGCGCACCACCCGCCGGGCCACATACAGGGGGTCCTCCCCCGCCTCCAGCATCCGGGCCAGCCAGTACACCGCCGCGTCCGGGTCGGAGTTGCGCATGCTCTTGTGGAGGGCGGAGATGAGGTTGTAGTGCTCCTCGCCGCTCTTGTCGTAGAGCAAACTCTTGCGCTGGGTGATTTGCTCCACGGTCTCCGCGCTCACGGTGGTCACGCCGTCCTCCAGCTCCCCGTTGAGCACGGCCATCTCCAGCGTGGACAGGGCCATGCGGGCGTCTCCGTTGGAAAACCGGGCAATCATGCCCAGAATATCCCCAGAAATGCAGAGCTTTTGGTCTCCAAAGCCCTGGGGGCTCTCCACTGCCCGGCGCAGCAGGCCCACCAGGTCTTCCTCGCTCAGGCCCTTGAGCACGAAGACCTTGCAACGGCTCAGAAGAGCGCCGTTGATTTCAAAGGAGGGGTTTTCCGTGGTGGCGCCGATGAGGATGATGCTGCCCTTCTCCACAAAGGGCAAAAACGCGTCCTGCTGGGCCTTGTTGAAGCGGTGAATCTCGTCCACAAAGACGATGGTGCGCTCCCCGTAGCGGCGGTTCTCCTCCGCCTGCTGCATGACGGTGCGAATCTCCTTGATACCGCTGGTGACGGCGGAAAAGTTGATGAAGGCGGACCGCGTCTGATTGGCGATGACCCCGGCCAGGGTGGTCTTCCCCACGCCGGGCGGCCCCCAGAAAATCATGGAGGATACCGCGTCCTGCTCGATGATGCGGCGCAGGACCTTTCCCTCCCCCAGCAGATGCCTCTGGCCCACGATCTCGTCAATGGTGCGCGGCCGCAGCCGCTCCGGCAGGGGTTGCGGGACGTTCTGGTCCATCAGGCTGATTTGACCGGGATGGTTTTTCATTGGCTGCTCCTTTAATGTCTGCTCTGAGAAGAAGTGCACCGCGGGAAACGGTGCACTTCTGGGTTCGGTTTGTGGGTTTCCAACGCGCTTTAGACGATTGGATGTTATTCCTCCGCGTCCGCAGCCGCTTCGCTCTCTTCGGTAGCCGCCTCGTCGGTCTTGCCGTAGTTGTTCTCACCGTGGGCGCTCTCCAGGAACAGCTTCTCCTGCTCCTCCCGGGAGAGCTTGCGGAACCACTCGTCGTGGTTCGACTCAGGCTTCTCCGCCGCGCTCGCCTCCGGCTCGGCCTCGGGCAGGGGCTCCACGCCCTCGGTGGGCTGGGGCAGGACCTCGTCCACGCCCTCGATGACATCGGGCAGGTCGTCGTCCTCGGTGACCACATAGTCCGCGCCCCGCAGGAGGGTGAACAGCTTGCCGGAGAAGGGCTCCAGCGTCAGGGTCAGACCCCCGTCCTCCAGGTCCATCCACATGGGCTGATGCTCCAGCTCGCCGCCGTACTTGTCCCAGTTGGTGTCGAAGACCAGGCGCGCGTCGTCAATGGCGTCCAGCTCCACCCGGTAGCCCTCCACGGGGGCGCTGTCGAAGTTGAACACGGCCAGCATCAGCTGGTCTTTGCTCTCCCGGAGGTAGGCGTAGACCAGGTTGCCCGGCTCGCAGTCCAGCCAGCGGAAGCCGCTGTAACGGAAGTCCCGCTGCCAGAGGGCCGGAGAGGCCAGATAGAGCTGATTCAGCTCCCGGGTGAAGCGCTGATACTGCTGGTGGATGGGGTACTCCAGCAGGCTCCAGTCCTGCTCCCGCTTCTCGTCCCACTCCCGGAGCTGGCCCAGCTCATTGCCCATAAAGTTGAGCTTTTTGCCCGGATGGGTGTACATGTACAGGTAAAGCGCCCGGCACTGGGGGAACTTGCCCTCGTAGCCGCCGTTCATCTTCTGGAGGATGGTCGCCTTGCCGTGGACCACCTCGTCGTGGGAGAAGGGCATCAAAAAGCGCTCGGAATAGTAGTAGAACATGGAGAAACTGAGCTGATGATAGGCGTCCTTCCGCTGTCCCGGGTCCTTCTGGAAGTAGGACAGGGTGTCGTTCATCCAGCCCATATCCCACTTGTAGTCAAAGCCCAGACCGCCCTTGGCCACCGGCCGGGTCACGCCGGGATAGGCGGAGGAGTCCTCCGCGATGAGGCAGACGGTGGGCTCCGCGGACTTGATGATGTCCGTCAGGGTCCGGAGGAACTTCACACCGTCCAGGTGGATGCCCATGTCCGTATTGCCCTGGGGATAGAGCATATTCCGCACCGCGTCCAGCCGCACGCCGTCAAAGTGGTACTCCCGCAGCCAGAAAAGCACCGTGGAGAGCAGAAAGCTCCGAATCGCGCCTCTGGAGTAGTTGAAATTCTTGCTGCCCCACTCGCTCAGCCGCCAGTCCTCTCTGGGGTACTCGTAGAGGGGGGTGCCGTCGAAGTCGCCCAGACCGTAGGCGTCCACGGCGAAGTGAACCAGAGCCAGGTCGAGAATCACCCGCACGCCCCGGCGGTGGCACTCGTCCACCAGATACTTCAAATCGTCCGGGGAGCCGTAGCGCTGGGTGGGCGCCAGATAGCTCACCGCCTGGTAGCCCCAGCTCTCCTCGGCGGGGTACTCGCACACGGGCATAATCTCCAGGCAGTTGTAGCCCATCTCCGCCAGGTAGTCCAGCAGAGGCTCCGCAATCGTGCGGTAGTTCAGGCCCTCGCGCCAGGAGCCCAGATGCAGCTCGTAGACGTTCATCGGCTCCTTCCGGCCGTCGGTGCGCCTGTCCATCCAACGCTCGTCGGAGAACTGATAGGTGTTCAGGTCCCAAATCACGCTCAAAAAGCGGAATTTCGGGGCCTTTTCCGCCTCAGGCTGCTCCTCAGACGCGGCCTCGGCCTGCTCCGGCTCCGCGTCGGCGTCCTCCGCCCCGGGCAGGTCCTCCTTCCGGACCGCGAAGGCGTAGGGGTCCAGATGGTCGGCAGTGGTGCCGTCCGGAAGGTGGATACGCAGCAGATAGGCCATGCCCGGCTTGGCCTCCGCAATGGTGCCCTCGTAGAAGCTCTCCCCCAGCAGCGGGGTGAGCGCGCTCTCCTGCCACTGGTTGAACTCGCCGATGACGCTCACGCCCTTCGCGGCGGGCGCAAAGACGCGGAAGACAGTGCCCTCCGAGGTGGGGTGTGCGCCAAGCCACTGATAGGCCAGACATTCCGTTCCTGTGTAAAAACCGTGCTGTTCCATAACTTTTCCCCCTATCGTCTCTATCGGCTGGGAGGCCGTATTTCTCCATG
>CACZUK010000019.1 GCA_902784305.1 Oscillospiraceae bacterium
AGGGTCAGCGCCACGGCGTGCTCGGAGACCGCCCGGTTGTAGGCGCCCGTGGCGTTGCACAGCGCGGTGCCCTTGGCCAGCACGCCGGGCACGATGTAAGCGTCGGTTCCGGCGGACTCCAGCTGCAGCAGCTCCAGCCGCTCCGAGGCCTGAATCAGCCGCGCCGGAACGTTGCCGATGATGACGCTGGCCTGGGCAATCTGCTCCCCCGTGACCTGGGCGGCGGGGACGAATTGGATGGGGTTCTCCCCCGCAATTGCCCGGAGCCTGGCCTGCTGGGCGTCATTCACGGGAATGGTCACCAAAATACACTTCATGACGATGCTTCCTCCTGTTTTCATCGAAATGCAGGAGCAGAATCCGACCGCCGCTCCTGTCCGTGTTCTGCTTACAATGTACCACACCGCCCGCTTCTTTTCAAGAGTTTTGTAAAGATGTGCAAAAAAGCCTCCCCTCCCCCGGTTTTCCCGGAGAAGGAGGAGGCTGTGACGGTGCGCGCCGCGCGGCGGCTTTCTGCCGGGACGCGGGCCGTGGGATTGGGTCACTTCATGGTGATGAGCTCATACTCCCGGGTGCCCAGGCCGATTTTCTCGCCGTGGGCCAGCTGCGCCTTCCACTCCACCGCCGGGTTGGAGTTCTTGAAGGGGTCGCCCAAATCCAGAAAATCACACTTGCAAAGGTTGTCGCCCAGCTGGCTGTTGGGCAGCGGCGCGGCCTTGGTGCACGCGTCGGCGCAGGCCTGGTCGATGGCCACCGGGTCGAAGGAGGCGAACATGCCGATGTTGGGCAGGATGGGCGCGTCGTTCTCGCTGTGGCAGTCGCAGTTGGGGGACACGTCCTGAACCAGGCTGATGTGGAAGCTGGGCCGGTCCTGCACCACGGCCATGGTGTACTCCGCCATTTTGCAGTCCAGGTCCACCAGAGCGGCGTCGTTGGGGTTGTAAATGGCGTCGAAGTTGCACGCGCCGATGCAGCGCCCGCAGCCCACGCAGTTGTCGTGGTTGATCTCCGCAAGGCCCTTTTCGTTGTAGAAAATGCCGTTGTTGGCGCACTGGCGGATGCACAGACGGCAGCCCCGGCAGTGGTCCTGGTCCACCACGGGCTTGCCGGTGTTGTGCTGGTGCATCTTGCCCGCCCGGCTCCCGCAGCCCATGCCGATGTTCTTGATGCAGCCGCCGAAGCCCGTCATCTCGTGGCCCTTGAAGTGGGTCAGGCTGATGAAGATGTCCGCGTCCATCACCGCCCGGCCGATGTAAGCCGTCTTGCACAGCTCGCCGTTCTTCACCGGCACCTCCACGTCGTCCGTGCCCTTGAGGCCGTCCCCGATGAGCACCGGACAGCCGCAGGTGATCCAGTTGAAGCCGTTCTCCGCGGCGGTGTAGAGATGCTCCAGAGCGTTCTTCCGGCACCCGGGATAGAGGGTGTTGCAGTCCACCAGAAAGGGCTTGCCGCCCAGCTGCGTCACCACGTCCGCCACCGCCCTGGCGTAGTTCGGACGCAGAAAAGCCAGGTTGCCCGGCTCCCCGAAGTGCATCTTGATGGCCACAAACTTGCCCTCGAAGTCAATCTCGCCGATGCCCGCGCGGCGAATCAGCCGCTGGAGCTTGGCGGGCATTCCCTCCCCCAGCTTTGCCCGGAAATCTGTGAAATAAACCTTGGAAACCATAGCGTTCCTCCTTTGTTCTCCGTGATGCAGCCGCCCCGTTCCGAAGAAAAAACCGGCTGCGGTCGATTCCTCTGTGATAAGAATAATATACCAGAAAAACCGCCGGGAAACAAGGTTTATTTGCGTGAACTGGCTCATGCTTTTCAGGAGATAGCCGCCTCCGCGCCGTGCGGCCTTCTCTCCCCGCTCCGCGCGGCTGGTTTCGGCGGTTTTGCTCAGCGTGGGCGCGGTCGGATTCCAAAAGGGCCGGAGTGCTTCTGTAAAACCGGGTGCAGACGGCGAAGCTGCGCCGCGTCCCGTGAGCAGGCAGCGAAGGTGCGGGAAACGGGTGGGGCAGCTCCGGCGGCGGTCCGTTTTTGCCGTTGTTTTCCTTCCGGGGAGGGGCGGAGCGGTCCGGCGGCGGCCCGGAGCGGTCCGGCGCCGCGTTTCACCCGCAAAAATCTACAAATGAGCCATACTTTTTCTGTGACGGCGAAAACACAGTTTTCCACAGGTATGACGAAGTGGAATACCCCTCGTTTGCTCCCGCGTCCGCGTTTCCGCGGCTCCACTGCTCAGAAATCAGGAAATAATAAAGCATTTCTGCCGTTTCATTTCCGTCACAGGCACTTTTTTTCGCGCGAGAATCTTAGGTTCTTCGATGAAATTCAGGTATATGTTTCAATAATTCCAGGTTCTTGGGAAGATTCTTCCTGTTTGAAGCAATTTTTACGTTCTGGAATCGGATTCTCTGTCGTTTTTTGAGATAATCAAACGTTTGTTTTGTATAAAAAATACGAATGGCTTACGTTTTTTTCGAAATGAGCTATTGCAATCTGTGCAAAACTGTGATAAAGTAGAGTAAGTCTAAACCGGATAGATTTAGAATCTCAGTGTTGGAGGGAGGTGTTAAAATGTTGTCGGCGGTTTACATTTCCCTGAACAATAGGATACCAGAATCTGTCCGGAAAAGCCTTAAGGAAGAAGTGCGTCTTTTTTGATTCTGACAACGGTGTCAGAGTCCAAAAAGGCGCTCCTTTTGCGCTGTTATGACGGTAATCTGTACTGGAAGGAGTGTTCAACATGAAGCAAACCCTGCGAAGGCTGATTGCCCTGATCCTGGCAATGAGCATGGCGTTCAGCCTGCTCAGCACCAGCGTCTGGGCAACAGGCCCGGACGAAAGCCTTGCTCCGCAGAGTTCAGCCGAAGCCGAGCCACAGGAGGCGGAGCCCGAAGAGTCGGACGACGCTGACGAGTCGGAAGAGGCTGAGGAAGCGGACGAGGATACCGACAAAGAAGAAGCCCAGGAGGCTGAGCCAGAGGACCAGAAGCCCGAAGCTGAGCCGGAGACGTCCGAAGAGGACAAGCAGGAGCCTGCCGACACCGATGACGAGGACAAGCAGGAGCCTGCCGACACCGACGACGAGGACGAGCAGGAGCCCGAAGAGGATGCCGACACCTCCGAGGACGAGAAGAAAGAAAAAGAGAATCAGGAAACGGACGACGCGGACAAGTCAAAGGACGAGGACGCCGACGTCCTGTCCACTCAGGACGCCAGCCCGGTGAACCCCACCCCGAAGACAGGTCTGGCCTACAACGATGAGGAGCAGCAGCTCGTCAACGCGGGCAGTGTGGCCGGCGGCGACGTGTATTACTTCCTCACTGAGGACGTGAACTACGTCCCTACAAAGAACGAAGATGGCTGGGTGACGAACGCCAGCCTGGTAAGGGCCAAGAACTGCGGCACCTACTACATCCATTATTACTTCAAGGTCGGCAGCGCTGAGACCGGCATCGCGAGCTTTCAGACCAAGATCGCTCAGGCCCCGGTCATTCCCAAGGAGAAGGAGGATGACATCTTCGTACACACCTCTCCCGCACAGGTGGCGTTCGAGGTGTCTCATCTGGTAGGCACAGGCCAGGTGGAATACAATGGCAGTGAGCAGGAGCCTGATCTGCTCGTCAGTATTTCTTACTATGATGAGAATCTGGACTACACGAAAGGTCCTAACGCCGTTCTCGGTACGGATTACACCATCAGCTATCTCAAGGGCACGGAACCCATCAGCAAGCCCAAGGATGTGGGCATGTACACGGCTGTTATTACGCCCACGGGTAATTTCAAGCTTTTCAGTCAGGATTATCCGATTACCATCCCCTTTGAGATTGTAAAGAAGCAGTACATCCTCAGCGTTACTGTGGATCCCTGGACCTATGGCACAACGGCCAACACTCCCACTGTTGACAACGTCCTGAGCGGCGGCCAGGTGACCATTGCTTATAAGAAAAAGACCGATCCTGACACCGAATACTCCTCTGAGGTTCCCAAGCAGGTCGGCTTGTACACTGTCCGCGCCACCACGCCCGCCACGTCCAACTATGAGGCCGCTGAGGGCTTCAAGGACGTCAGAATCAACAAAAGAACCCTGATCGTCACCGCCAACGCCCATTCCATCCAGTATGGTGACGAGGCCTCCAACAACGGCGTGACCTACTCCAACTTCGCCGCCGGGGACAATGCGAGCGTTCTGACCGGTGCGCCGGGGTATACCTACAACTACACAAAGGGCGATAAAGTAGGCAACTACGACATCACCCCCACTGAGGGCACGCTGAGCGCCAGCAACTACAGATTCACCTGTGTGACAGGCCCCCTGACCGTCACCAAGCGGCAGATCACCGTCAAGCCTGGCGACCAGACCGTCACCTACGGCACCCCCATCGACCAGAGCAAGGTGACCGGCAGCCCCATGCCGGAGGGTCTGGGCGACAAGGTGACCGCCACTCTGACGCCCTCCACCACGAATGTCACCGGTTCTACGCCCGGCACCATCACCCCCAGCAACATCAAGGTGCTGGACAAGGACGGCAAAGATGTCTCCGACAACTATGACATCACCACCGACACCGGCACGCTGAACGTTACGCCGAAGAAGCTGAACAGCGCGCCCACCGTGACCCTGAAGCTGCCGGATGAGGGCTACACCTACGACGGCACCTCCCACAAGCCCGGCGCGCCCGGCGACCCCGGCACCGTCGAGGTGAAGGACCCCGACACGGGTAAGGTCATTGACCCCAGCGATTACGACCTGATTTACACCAAGAAGAACGGCACCGACCCCGATGACTGCATCAACGCCGGTAATTACACCGTGAAGGTGCAGTTCAAGGACAATGGCAACTACGCCGGTTCTCCCAACGGCAGCGCGGACTATCCGGTCAAGAAGCGTCCCGTCAAAGTGGCCGGCCCCACCGTCCTCGTGCCCTACAAGGGCAGCGTGCCCGATGTGAGCGCGGACCAGTGCTCCGTCACGACTGACAGCCTGCCTATGGTCACTGGCGACGGCATGGATCTGCTGGACCTGAACCTCAGCGGCAAGGATCTCGTGGACACCACCAAGGCGGCAGGCACCACGACTGAGCTGACTCTGTCCAAGGGCAACAATGCCAGCGGCAACTACGACGTGACCCTGGTGCCCGGCAATTATACCATCAGCCCGGCCCCCGCGGCCATCATTGTGCCCAACACGTCCACCTATGAGTACGACGGAACCACGCGCGCTCCCGCCATTGAGGTTCTGGACAAGCGGAACGTCTCCAACCCCATTGACCTGCTGAAGCAGCTCTTCGGCGGCGAGAAAGAGGCCAAGGTGTATTACAGCACCTCGACACCGCTGAATCAGACCAACTACAAGACCGCGGGCACCACCGATAACGTCGCAGGCCCCGACGTGGGCGAGACCACGGTGTATTACTACGTGGAGTTCCCCGCGGGCAACTATGAGCGCGACCCGGTTGACGGAAACGGCGGCATCAGCGGTTCCACCACCGTGAAGATCACCCCCAAGCAGGTGACTGTCACCGCCAAGGACCAGAACATCTCCGCCACCGGCAGCGTGGACAAGAGCCTGAGTCAGGTCACGGCGGAAGGTCTGGTCGGGACCGATGTGCTGGCCGACATAACGCTGGAGGCGACTCCGGAGCCCGGAAAGTTCACCCCGATTCGTGTCTCCAACGCCAAGGTCAGCAACGGCCACACCGGAAACTACACCTTTGTTTACAATTACGGCAAGCTGGGCACCAAGGCCGCTCAGGATGCTCCTGATGTGAACGTCAAGGACCAGCAGCCCAAAACCATCACCATCAAGCCCGATCCCGGCGTGGAGTACATCATCAGCAAGGACCCCAACCTGAATCCCACTGACAATGATTTCAAGCCCGGCACCAATGGCTACTTCAAGCCGGACGGTGACAACCCCGCCGATCATACCTTTGAGAATCTGGACCCGGATACTCCTTATTATATCTACGCCCGCAAGCCCGCTGAGGACCCCAAAGCGGACGACCCCAGCACCCCTGAGGACGAGTCCAGCCCCGGCAAGGATGCCTCCCCGGTCACCAAGCAGCCGGCCGCCACGACTCCCCTGCCTCCCGACCCCCCGACGGCGGCTCTGAATGTGGACTACATCTATGAGACGGTCAAGCCCTCTCAGAGCAATTACGAGCTGAAGGCGCCTGGCCAGACCAGCTACACCGACCAGACGACCGACATCGACCCCGGCGACCTCGTGAAGGTCCGTGTGAAGAAGAACGGCAACATTCCCGCCTCCCCCGACGCCGAAGTCACCCTGAAGACGCGTCCCGATGCGCCTGACGCGGTGTCCGCTGACGACCTGGAGCGCGGCAACAACTCCATCACCGTCACCAACGCCAAGCCGGGTCAGGTCTACCTGATCAAGGAGATGCAGTCCGGCAGCGTGGTTCCCCCCACCAAGGCCGATTGGCTGAATGCCGGCAAGACCCCGGCCGGCGGCAGGGTGACCTTCGACGGTCTGGAGACGGGCAAGCAGTACGCTGTGTTCACCCGCTATCCCGCCGACCAGGATGCCGAGAAGTTCGCCTCTAAGAACTCCAAGGGCACGCCCACCAGCACCAAGATGATCCCGGCCGCGCCTCAGAAGCCCAATCCGACTTCCGACGACCCCTATGAAGTCGATGTTCCCGTCAAAACCGGCGAGGAGTATCGCCTGGAGCGTCCGGACGGAACCCTGACCGACTGGGTGAAGCCCCAGCCCGGCGCCACGAAGGTTACCTTCAACAAGAACGACGGCGTTGTGCCTGACAAGGAGTTCAAGGTCTACGCCCGGCTGTACGAGACGGACGACACGGCACCCTCCGAGCCCTCCGCGCCCGGCAAGGTGACCCCGCAGAAGAAGGAGCAGAAGGCGCAGGCCCCTGTGGTTCAGAGCACCACGCCCGACTCCATCACCATCAAGACCAACCCCGGCGAGCAGTACAGCATCGACGGCGGCAAGACCTGGACGCCCGTTCAGACCACCTCCGGGACCTACACCTTCCCGAATCTGACGCCCGGCAAGGAGTACGGGATTACCGCCAAGAAGCCGGAGACGGACACCTATAAGGAGTCCCCCATCGCCGGTCCCACCAAGGCCACCCCGCAGAAGGAGCCCCAGACGGCGAAGACGCCGGTGATTGCCAGCACCACGCCCACCACTGTCACCGTTAAGACCAACCCCGGCGAGCGGTACAGCATCGACGGCGGCAAGACCTGGACGCCCGTTCAGACCACCTCCGGGACCTACACCTTCCCCAACAAGAAGCCCAACACCACCTATGAGGTAATTGCCCAGAAGCCGGAGACGGCCACCAAGAAGGCCTCCAAAAACGCCGGTCCCACCGAGGCCAAGACGCCCAAGGAAAATCAGGCTGCGCCCAAGCCGCCCGTCATCCACGGCACCGACTTCACCACCATCACCGTGGTGGGCAGACCCGGTGAGGAGTACAGCATCGACGGCGGCAAGACCTGGAAGAAGCCCACCGACGGCTATGTCACCTTCGACAAGCTGACCCAGGGCAAGGAGTATCCCATCGTTGCGCGCTTCCCGGAGACCGACACCAAGAAGGCCTCCCCCGCCAGCCAGCCGACCAAAGCGAAGACCAAGAAGATGACCGAAGAGGAGGTCATCAACCGTGGTCTTGAGGTCAGCCAGACGGCCAAGCAGATCAACATCAAGTGGGGCAAGCTCAGCTCCGCCTCCGGTTATGACGTGTATGTCCAGTACTGCGGCTCCAAGTTCAAGGACAAGCCCGATGTCACCACCAACAAGCCCACCTCCACCAACGTGAAGGTCACCAAGGTCAACGGCAAGGCCATCGACCTGAAGAGGAACTTCAAGGTCTACGTCCGCGCCTTCAAGCTGGTGAAGGGCAAGAAGGTCACCATCACCAAGACCCTCCAGGCCCATGTCGTGGGACGCTTGAACACGAAGTTCACCAACGTCAACGGCATCAAGCTGGACAACTACTCCTTCATCATCAAGAAGGGCAAGACCGCGAAGATCACCGGCAAGGTGCTTCTGGTCGATCCCAAGCGCAAGCAGCTCTCCGATGAGCATGCCGCGCAGTTCCGCTTCAGCAGCTCCAACAAGAAGGTTGCCACGGTGGACGCGAGCGGCAAGATTACCGCCAAGGCGAAGGGCACCTGCACCGTGTTCGTGTACGCCAGAAACGGCTACGCGAAGGAAGTGAAGGTTCAGGTCCAGTAATCCCCTCCCGGAGCGGGAAGAGAGCGATTCTCTCCCGCTCCCCCGGGGCGATGACCTGAAAACCCCTTTCCAAGGCACAAAACCCTTCTATGACACAAAAAACCCGCTTCCTGGGCTCCAGGAAGCGGGTTTTCCCTGTTTTGAGTCTGTTCAGACGGGCTGGTCCTCTCTGGACAGCTTCCTCACGCGCCGGAAGGCGGCCACGGTAATCAGCACCTCAAAGACCAGAAACGCCAGGTACAGCAGGCCGCTGTCGCTGGACAGACAGAAGTCGTAGAAGCCGTGTATCAGAACCGGCACCAGCAGCGCAAGCCGCAGGGCGCGTTTTTTGCCCCTTTTGTCGCCCTCGCGCTCGCGCAGCTTCGCGATGCCGTAGTAGCTGCCCATGAAGACCGCGTCGATGGCATGACCCGGCACCGACATAATCGCCCGCATAATGGCCACGCCGATGCCGTTCTCAAAGACGTAGAGGATGTTCTCCAGCGTGGCGAAGCCCAGAGACGCCGTCACCGCGTAGACCACCGCGTCAAAGGTGTAGTCAAAGGCGGGGTGCTTCCAGGTGCACTTTTTCAGCACAAAGTACTTTCCGCCCTCCTCCACCAGCGCCGTCACGATGAAATTGTCCACGAGCATGTAGGCCACGCTCCCCGGCACGAACAGGGAGAGAAACAGGTCTGTCCCCAGCCAGCCCAGCGCTATGGCGCTCACCGTCGTCAGCGCGCCGAAGAGAAACAGCTTCAGCAGCAGCCCTCTGGGCTCCTTCTCGATTTTGTCCATCCGCCACACAAATCCCATCAGCAAAGCGGCGGGCAGAACAGCAAGCAACAGCAGCATTGTATCCACCTCCAGTTTTTTTCGCGGGAGACTCTGTCAGGGCGCGGCGCCCGGCCTCCCGGCTGCCGGAACGCCCCTGTGCGGGGGGGCCCGCCGCTATTATACCAGCTTCGCGGGGATTTGTCATGCCCAACTCCATCGGTTTCGGCTTTTTTTTCGGATACAGACCTGAAAAGGAGGCTGTGCGGCGAAAGGGAACTGCCGCGCGGCGGGAATCATGCTGTTCATTCCCAAATAAGTGTGATATAATGGTCACGATGGCAAAGTCCGCCGCGCGCGGACGGCGGCTCCCCCATGAGCCGCGCAATTCAGCTGCGGAAGAGGATGACTATGGGCGAACGAATTTTAGTAGTGGACGACGACCGCATGTCTCTCAGACTGGCCCGGCGCATGAACAGCCCGGAGCTGCCCCTGCGCAATCGGCTCTATCAGCTGCTCTCCACCATCGCCCTCTCGGAATTCCTCATCGTCACCGTCTACACCATGCTCACCGGCGGCGGAACGGGACACATCGTGCTCATGCTCCTGGGCACCAGCCTGTTTCCCCTGACGGTGGCCTTCACCTTCCGCTCCGGGCGGCTGCGCATCGGACCGGCGCTCTCCGCGCTGCTCTACTTCTCCCTCTACCCGCTGACCTTCTTCTCCTCCGGCGGCATGTACGGCGGCGCGCCGGTGGTCTTCGCCTTCGCGCTGGTCTATGTGTTCCTGGCCACCGAGCACTGGGAGCGCACCGTCGCCCTGAGCCTGTGCATCCTCGTCAGCGCCGCCTGCTACCTCCTCTCCTGCGCCCGGCCGGAACTGCTGGAGCGGCACAGCGTCCCCATGGAGCACGCGGAATCCTTTCTCTCCATCCTGCTGGTCACGCTGCTGCTGTGCGCCCTCTTCGCCTTCGTCACCCAGGTGTACCGGGAGGAAAACCGCATCGTGCAGCGGCAAAAGGCCGAAATCGAGGAGCTGCACCGCTCCCAGAAGCGCTTTTTCTCCAGCATGAGCCACGAAATCCGCACCCCCGTGAACGCCATTCTGGGCTTCAATGAGATGACCCTGCGGGAGAACGTCTCCGGGGAGGTGCGCGAAAACGCCTTGAACATCGAAATGGCCGGAAGGCTCCTGCTGCACTCGGTCAACGAGATTCTGGACATGTCCCAGCTGGAGACCGGGCGCATGACCATTCTGACCAAGCAATACCGCACCGCCGACCTGATTTCGGACCTCGTGGGCATCGCCCGGCAGCAGGCCCGGGCCAAGGGGCTGACGTTCCGGGTCAGCGCCGACCCCGCCCTGCCCGGCGCGCTCATCGGGGACGAGGTCCGGGTGCGGCAGATTCTACTGAACCTGCTCTCCAACGCGGTGAAGTACACGGAGCGCGGCTCCGTCACCCTCAGCATCGGCTGTCGGGAGGAGACGGACCGGTTTTGGCTCATCTGCGAGGTGAGCGACACCGGCATCGGCATCCGGGCGGAGAGCATCCCCCACCTGTTCACCGCCTTTCAGCGCCTGGACGAGCAGAAAACCCACGCCATCGAGGGTACCGGGCTGGGGCTGTCCATCGTCCGTCAGCTGTTGGATTTGATGGGCGGAAGCGTCCGCGTCAGCAGCGTGTACGGGCAGGGCTCCACCTTCCACATCGAGCTGCCCCAGCAGGTGGCGGACCGCGCACCCATCGGGGAGCTGTCCTTCCTGCGCAAAAGCCCCGGTGCGGCGCAAACCGCGCCTCTGACCGCCCCCGCACTTCAAATTCTGGCGGTGGACGACACCCGCATGAACCTGATGGTGCTCAAAAAGCTGCTGCGGGACACCGGAGTATGTCTGGACACCGCCCAGAGCGGCCCGGAGGCCCTGCAAAAGACCGCCGAACAGCACTACGACCTCATCTTTATGGACCATCAGATGCCGGAAATGGACGGCGTCGAGTGTCTGCGCAGGATTCGCGCCCAGGAGGGCGGCCTGTGCCGGGAGAGCAAGGTCGTCTGTCTGACGGCCAACGTGGGCGCGGAGATGGAGCAGCTGTGCCGGCGCGCGGGCATCGACGGATACCTTGCCAAGCCGGTGCGGGGCGCGACGCTGGCGGCGGAGCTGGCGCGGCTCTTCCCCGACGCCGTGCCTGAGGAGCAGGCGCCCTCTCCATGACGCCGTGCCCACAGAGCAGGCGCGGCTCTTCCCTGATGCCGTGCCAGCGGAGCAGACGCCCTCTCCCCCGACGGACCCGGGCTGAGCGGATTTCGCACTTTTCCAGAAAAAACTGGACAGGCTGTCAACGCAGTCTGTCCGGTTCTTTTGCTTTTATAAGGTTGTGCTGACAGGTCAGCGCGCCTGCTGCGCGTTCTCCTTCTTCCCCAGGCGCTTGTTCTCGTACATAATCTTGTCCGCGCGGCGGAGGGTGTCGTCTACCGAGTGGTCGATGGACGGGTCGTAGTCCGCCACGCCCATGGCCACCCGGGGCTCCTCCCACCGGTGCGCCGCAGCCTGGCAGCCCTCCTGACGGGCCTTGCGGAACTGCTCCACCAGGGCCTCCCGGTTCCGATGGTCCTCGTTTTGCAGCACCACCGCGAACTCGTCCCCGCCGATGCGGAAGACCGGGCTGTGTTTGAAGGTGCGGCAGATGAGCTGACAGCCGGTCTTGATGTAGATGTCCCCCTTGTCGTGCCCGTACTGGTCGTTGACCTGCTTCAGGTTGTCGCAGTCGAACACGCCCACGGCGAAGTCCACGGCCTCCCCCTGGTCCAGGCGCGCTTGCAGCTCCTCCTTGTAGTTGGCAAAGCCGCCCTTGTTGCGCACCCGGGTCAGGGCGTCCACAAAGACCCGCTCATTGAGCTTGTTGACCAGGCACTCCTCCTCCCGGGCCTTTCGCTCCGCGTGGATGCTGCGCATGAGCAGAAGCAGAATCAGCAGCAGCACCACCGCGATGACCGTCATCACGATGAACAGATGGTCCTTGATGAGGTCCGTGAAGCTGGTCTTCACGTCCTCCGTGGAGTAGTAGGTCAGAGAGGTGTGAATCAGCGCGTCCGGCACTGCGCCGGTGGCGCTGGCCAGGATGGTGTACAGCTCCGACTCCCCCTCGTTGAGGGCGAAGCAGTAGTCCATGTCCACGCCGGTGTAAACGGTGGTCAGATGCAGCCGGTCGCACTGCTTGGAGATGTTGTTGAAGCGGTAGTTGCTCAGAATCACGCAGTCCGCGTCCCCGGCGGCCACGGCCTCCAGGCCGGTGGGGGTGTCCGGGAAATAGGCCCGGTCCCAGCTGGGGAAGTGGTCCATCAGGAACAAATCGTAGTTGGTGTTGCCCTGGTTGACGGCCACCGTCACCTGCTCCCGGCGCAGAAACTCCTTCTGCTCCGCCGCGCGGACCACCGCATCCATCTCCGTGCGCATGATAGCCGGAGAGAGCACCACGCCCATGCTCTCCGCGTCAAAATCGGTGAGATTTGCCGGGAACATGCAGTCGATTTCGCCCTTTTTCAGCGCCTCCATGGCCTCCGCCGCGGTGGGATAGGCAATCGGCTCAAATTCCAGACGCGCGTTCTTCAGCACCCCGGAGGCGTAGCTCAGAAAGTCCTTCAGCGCGCCGATGAGCTCTCCGGTGGCCGGGTCTGAGGCGCAGAAGGCCAGGTAGTTGTCCTGATAGCCCACCCGGATGGTGCCGTGCCGCGCCAGCCACTCCTTCTCCCGCACGCCGAGGTAGTGGTCCGTGCTGGAGCCAGCGAAGTACTTCTCATGGAGCTGCTGGTTGTAGTACCGGTTCTCGTCCTGTATCCCGTTCATGGCCGCGTCCAGCTCCGCCAGCAGGTCGGGCCGGTCCTTGTTCACCGCGAAGAAGAAGTCCGAGGAGCCCACCTTGCACACGGGCACGGCGCTCTCCGGGGCCCCGTACACGTCCAGAGTCACAAAGGCGTCCAGCTCCCCGGTGCTCAGCAGCTTTATGGACTCCTCCTCGGTGCCGGTCAGATCCACCAGCTTCGCCTTCACGCCGTAGCGCTGCTCCCACTGGAGAAACAGCCCCTTTTGGATGCTGTCCCGGGTCACGCCAACCCGCTTCCCGTTCAGGGAACTCAAATCCTCCGAGGTGATTTCCCGGTTGTCCGGGGACACAAAGGTATAATAGGCCTCCGTGCCCATGGAAAGGGAGGCGAAGAGCATGTCCTTTGCCCGCTCGGGGGTATAGGACACGTCGCTGAGCAGGTCCAGCTTGCCCTCCCGGAGCATCTGCATCAGCTCCGTCCAGCTGCCCTCCACGTACTCGTAGCGCCAGCCGGTGTAGGCGGAGAGCTTGCGCTGGTATTCGTAGGCGTAGCCGGTGCGCCGCCCCAGCTCGTCCGTGACACAGAAGGGCGCGTCATGCCAGCCCACCCGCACGACCTTTTGCTCCGTCCCCTGGGCGTGGGCGGTGAAGAGCAGCACACTCACCGCCATCAGTGTGCACAGGAACCGCAGCAGGAACTTTTTGGGACGCATCACATTCGACCTCCGGAGGGGATTCTCTCCGGCACCGCGCGGATTGCGCGCCGCGCCGGAGGAAGAGGCTGAGCACCGCTCCTCCCCCGGTGTACGGGGTTTCAGCAGGTGCTTTCTGAAAAGACAAAGCCTCTAGTATGAAGTATATCACAGTTTGTGGACCTTTTCCACCCCATTGTCAAAATAAATTGTCCATTCAGATGGTCCCATTTGGAAAGGTCCCTGTTCTGTCACGTTCTCTGGACCCCTGGGCAGAGGCGTTTCGGTCAATGCTTGTGACCAAACTCGTGTTTTTCGTTTTCTGAGCTGATTTCGTCAGCGAAAGCGACTGTTTCGGCGTTTTCCGCGCAAATTCGGACGCGGGACGGCACACTTTTCCGCTGTTTTTCCGCCGTTTCCGCCCACGGGGCGCGCTCCCCCGGCTGCGCCGTCCGCCTCCGCTCTTTAGCACTTAAAAGTGTCAAAGGATTCCCCATTTTCCCGTTTCACAGTACCCTTAACGGGGATTCAGATTGTGATTATCTTGACAAACCGCTCAGCGAAGGGTATACTGGTCGTGTATAGTCCGTGGGAGTGCGGCAACGGTCTGTGTGCGCGCCGGGGGAGTCCTCATCCCCTTCCCACCTATGATTCCGGATACAGATTAAAGGAGGAGGATCACTATGGGTCCAATCAGCAGTGCTGCGGTCAAACAGATCGAAGAAATCTGCGCCAGATACAAGGACGAAAAGACGCCGCTGATGATGATTCTCAGCGACATTCAGAACGAATACGGGTACATCCCTCTGGATGTGCAGGAGATCGTCTCCCGGCACACCGGCATCTCCGTGGCGGAAATCTACGGCGTTGTCACCTTCTACTCGTTCTTCTCCCTGGAGCCCAAGGGCCGCTTCGTCATCGGCTGCTGCCTGGGCACCGCCTGCTACGTCAAGGGTGCCCAGCAGGTCATTGACAAGTTTTCCGAGGAGCTGGGCATCAAGCCCGGTGAGACCACCGACGACGGCCTGTTCACCCTGGACGCGCTGCGCTGCATCGGTGCCTGCGGCATCGCCCCGGCTGTGACCATCAACGGTAAGGTCTATCCCAAGATGACCGTCAGCCAGGTCCGCGAGGTCATCGCCCAGCAGTACCTCATCATTGAGAAAGAGAAGGAGGGTGCGTCCGTATGATTAAGTCCGTTGAGAGTCTGAACGAGCGCTCTGCCGCCTGCACCAAGTGCCTGGACGACAAGATCTCCGGCGCGGACGGCAAGCGCCACATCGTGCTCTGCGGCGGCACCGGCTGCCTGTCCAACAACTCCGCCGAAATCCGCAAGCGCTTCGAGGAGGTGCTGGAGCAGAAGGGCCTCACCGACCGCGCCACCGTCAACCAGGTGGGCTGCTTCGGCTTCTGCTCCCAGGGCCCCTTTGTGAAAATCTACCCCGAGGATACCCTCTACCGTCTGGTCAAAATCGAGGACGTGGAGGAGATCGTCAACACCGACATCATCGGCGGTGTGGTGGTGGACCGCCTGCTCTACGAGGACCCCGCCACCGGCGAGAAGGTCTCCAAGCAGGACGACATCAACTTCTATAAGAAGCAGCGCCGCGTGGCCCTCCACGGCTGCGGCGTCATTGACCCCGAGAACATCGAGGAAGCGCTGGGCATGGGCGCCTTCCAGGGCCTCAAGCGGGCGCTGAGCATGGACCCCCAGGGCGTTATCAACGCGGTGCTGACCGCCGGCATCCGCGGCCGCGGCGGCGCGGGCTTCCCCACCGGCCGGAAGTGGCAGTTTGCCTACAACTCCAAGAGCGATGAAAAGTATGTGGTCTGCAACGGCGACGAGGGCGACCCCGGCGCGTTTATGGACCGCTCCATTCTGGAGGGCAACCCCCTGGCCGTCATCGAGGGCATGATGATCGCCGGCTACGCCATCGGTGCCCAGAACGGCTATTTCTACGTCCGCGCTGAGTACCCCATCGCCGTCAAGCGTCTGCGCATCGCCATCAAGCAGGCCAGAGAGCTGGGCTTCCTGGGCAAGAACATCCTGGGCACCGGCTTCAACTTCGACTGCCACCTGCGCCTGGGCGCGGGTGCCTTCGTCTGCGGCGAGGAGACCGCCCTGCTCAACTCCATTGAGGGCAAGCGCGGCATGCCGCGGCCCCGTCCCCCCTTCCCCGCCGTCAAGGGCCTGTGGGGTCAGCCCACCATCATCAACAACGTCGAAACCCTGGCCTGCATCCCCTACATCCTGCGGGAGGGCGCCCAGAAGTTCGCCAGCGTGGGCACCGAGCGCTCCAAGGGCACCAAGGTCTTCGCCCTGGGCGGCAAGGTCAACAACGTCGGCCTGGTGGAGGTCCCCATGGGCACCACCCTCCGGGAGCTCATCTACGACATCGGCGGCGGCATCCCCAACGGCAAGAAGTTCAAGGCCATCCAGACCGGCGGCCCCTCCGGCGGCTGTCTGACCGAGGAGTTCATGGACGAGCCCATCGACTTCGACAACCTGGTGTCCAAGGGCTCCATGATGGGCTCCGGCGGCGCCATTGTCATGGACGAGGACAACTGCATGGTGGACGTGGCCAAGTTCTACATGGAGTTCATCTGCGACGAGAGCTGCGGCAAGTGCTCCCCCTGCCGCATCGGCACCAAGCGCATGCTGGAGATTCTGACCCGCATCACCGAGGGCCAGGGCACCATGCAGGATTTGGACGACCTGGAGGAGCTGAGCCGCACCGTCAAGGCCAACTCCCTGTGCGCCCTGGGCCAGACCGCGGCCAACCCCATCAACTCCACCCTGGCCCACTTCCGGGACGAGTACATCGCCCACATCGTGGACAAGAAGTGCCCCGCCCATGTTTGTAAGAACCTGATGGAGTACCACATCATCCCCGACAAGTGCATCGGCTGCGGCATGTGCCACCGGGGCTGCCCCGTGGACTGCATCCACAAGACCAACTATGTGGCTCCCGGTCACAAGATGACCTCTTGGGAAATCGACCCGACCGCCTGCGTCAAGTGCGGCTCCTGCATCAGCGTGTGTCGGTTCAATGCCATTGAGAAGCGCTAAGGCGGAGGTGAGCGGATATGGTTAATATTAAAATTGAGGGGATTCCCTATCAGGTCGAGGACGGCATCACCATTCTGGAGGCCGCCCGCAAGTGCGGCTATGAGATTCCGACCCTGTGCTCCTTCAACCACGGCGAGTGCAATCAGGGCTCCTGCCGGGTCTGTCTGGTGGAGGCCACCGGCGCCCGGGGCCTCGTGGCCAGCTGCGTCTACCCCGTCAGCGAGGGCATGGAGGTGCGCATCAACTCCCCCGCCGCCATTGAGGCGCGTCGACACAGTGTGGAGCTGCTGCTCTCCAACCACAACAAGTTCTGTCAGCAGTGCGACAAGAACGGCCACTGTGAGCTGCTTTACGTCGCTCAGATCACCGGCGCCCGCTCCGGCGCCTTCGAGGGCGGTCACTCCGAGCGGCACATTGACCGCCTGGCCCCCGGCCTGGTCCGCGACAGCTCCAAGTGCATCCTCTGCGGCCGCTGCGTGGAGCGCTGCAAGAACGCCCACGGCCTGGGCATCCTGGGCTTCGAGAACCGCGGCTTTGAGACCTTCGTCTCCCCCGCTGAGAACCGCAGCTTTGCGGACAGCCCCTGCATCCAGTGCGGCCAGTGCGTCAACGTGTGCCCCACCGGTGCGCTGATGGAGCACTCCGAAATCGACAAGGTGGACGCCGCCTTCAAGGCCGGCAAGTACGTCATCGCGCAGGCGGCCCCCGCCGTTCGCGCCGCTCTGGGCGAGGAGTTCGGCCTGCGCATCGGCACCCCGGTCACCGGCAAGATGGCCGCCGCCATGCGCCGTCTGGGCTTCCAGCGGGTCTACGACGTCAACTTCGGCGCCGACCTGACCATTCTGGAGGAGGGCACCGAGCTGCTTCACCGCCTCACCGAGGGCGGAACCCTGCCCATGATCACCTCCTGCTCCCCCGGCTGGATCAACTACGCCGAGTACAACTACGGCGACCTGCTGCCCCACCTGTCCAGCTGCAAGTCTCCCCACGAGATGCAGGGTGCCATCATCAAGTCCTATTGGGCCCAGCAGCACGGCATTGACCCCAAGGACATCTTTGTGGTCTCCATCATGCCCTGCACCGCGAAAAAGTTCGAAAAGGAGCGGGAGCAGCTGAAGGTGGACGGGATTCCCGACGTGGACGCGGTGCTCACCACCCGTGAGCTGGCCCGCATGATCCGCCGCAGCGGCATGCTCTTCCACCGCCTGCCCGACGAGCCCTGGGATCAGGACATCATGGGCGATTACACCGGCGCCGCCGTCATCTTCGGCGTCACCGGCGGCGTCATGGAGGCCGCGCTGCGCACCGTCTACTACAAGCTCACCGGTCAGGAGCACGAGCCCATCGAGCTGCACGCCGTGCGCGGCCACGAGGCCGGCATCCGCGAGGCGTCCATCGACATCAACGGCACCACCGTCAACGTGGCCGTGGCCTCCGGCATGAAGTCCGCCAAGGTCCTGCTGGACGAGATTCGCGCGGGCAAGAGCAAGTACCAGTTCATCGAGATCATGGGCTGCCCCGGCGGCTGCATCAACGGCGGCGGTCAGCCCTACGTCCGGCCGGTGTTCCTGCCCAACGAGGACCATGACATCCTGGACACCTACAAGGAGAAGCGCGCACAGGCCCTCTACAGCGAGGACGAGCGCCAGACCCTGCGTCAGTCTCACAAGAATCCCCAGATTCTGGAGCTGTATGAGAAGTTCCTGGGCGAGCCCAACAGCCATCTGGCTCACAAGCTCCTCCACACCTCCTACGAGGCCAGAGAGGGCTTCAATCCCCTGGGATAATTGAGCTGACCTGACAAAAAAAGCACGGATTCTGCCCGTTTGGGTGAGTATCCGTGCTTTTTTCCCATCAAATCGACCTGTTACAGAAAAGAGGCCGTTTGCATGCGAAAGCACTATCTCGACAACATCCGGTGGGCCACTGTGGTGCTGGTGGTTTTTTATCACGTGTTTTATATGTACAACGCCGAGGGCATTGTCGGCGTCGTGGGGAAAATCACAAATCTGGACGTTCAGTATTATGATGTGTATCAGTACATCGTCTACCCGTGGTTCATGGCGCTGCTCTTCCTCGTGTCCGGCGTCAGCGCCCGGTACAGCCTGGACACGAGCACAACGGGAGAGTTCCTGCGCAGCCGGACCCGGAAGCTCCTCGTCCCCTGCACCGTAGGTCTGTTCTGCTTCCAGTTTTTGCAGGGCTATGTCAACGTCGCTCTGGGCGGGCTGTTTGAGCGCATCCCGGAGATTCCGCTCCCGGCGAAGCTCCTCATCTGCGTCATCAGCGGCATTGGGGTGCTGTGGTACATCCAACTGCTGTGGGTTTTCTCGCTGCTGCTGATTTTGGTGCGCAAAGTGGAGAACGACCGGCTTTGGCACCTCTGCGGCGGTGTAAAGCTGCCCGTTCTGCTGGCGCTGACGGTTCCGGTCTGGGCAGCGGCGCAGATTTTGAACACGCCCATCATTCTGGTATATCGAATCGGGCTGTATTTCTTCGTTTTTCTGCTGGGTTACTTCGTTTTCTCCCACGATGAAGTCATAAAAGTGCTGAAACGGTGGTTTTTTCCGCTGCTGGGCATTGCGGTTGTTTTGGGAACGGTCTTTTGCGTCCGCTGCTTCGGTCAGAATTACGCCGACGCGCCTGTCAACCGCTCGATTCTGTTCACCAGCTACGCCTGGTTCGCGTGTCTGGCCATTCTGGGCGGCGCGGCGCGGTTTGGGAATGTCAGCAACCGCTTCGCCGAATGGATGCGCACGCGCAGCTTTGGGCTGTATGTGTTCCACTATTTGGGCATCTCCGCGGTGGGGCTGTTTCTGGCAAAGCCGGGCCTTGTGTCCGCTCCGGCGGCGTACCTGCTGAGCCTCGCGGCGGGCTTCGGCTTCGGCTACGGGCTCAACGCCGTGATTTCCAGACTTCCCTTCCTCCGCTGGGCGGTGCTGGGTATCCAAAGCAAAAAGTGACAAACCCTCCCCTCGCTTCTCCGTCTGAGCTCAGGCGGAGGCGAGGGGGTTTCGCTTTGGAACGATGACTGTTTTACTGTGAATCCTGTGTTTTTTCTGAAATCCTGTGTTACTTTTCTTCGGATGCGCTCATCAGGGCGCGGGAGAGGGCAATCACCCGGGCGGCGCTGCTACGGATGGTCTCCGCGCTCAGGTCGCCCCGCTCATAGGCGGCGCGGAGGTCTGCTTCGTCCTTCCGGCTGCCGGGCATGATGACATCGTTGCCCGCCGCCGCGCACTTCCAGGGGATGGTGCCGTCCTCGGGCACCGTGGTGTTCCAGTCGGACATAATCAGGCCGTTGAAGCCCCACTCCTGCCGGGCCACTACGTTGCACAAATCGCCGCTGTTGGCGCTGTGGACGCCGTTGACCAGGTTGTAGGAGGTCATCAGGGCGCCTGGCTGGGCCTCCTTCACCGCGATTTCAAAGCCGCGGAGGTAGAGCTCCCGCAGCGCCCGCTCGGAGACGCGGGCGTCCACGCCCATGCGGTTGTCCTCCTGATGGTTGCAGACGAAGTGCTTCACCGTCACGGAGCAGCCCGGGCGGCTCTGCACGCCCCGGGTCACCTCCGCGGCCAGCACGCCGGAGAGCAGCGGGTCCTCGCTGAAGTACTCAAAGTTGCGGCCGCACAGGGGGTTGCGGTGGAGGTTCATGCCGGGGGCCAGCCACAGCTGGACGTTGAACTCCTGCATCTCCTCCGCCACAGCGCGCCCAAAGGCCTCCATCAGCTCCGGATTCCACATCTGGGCCAGAGAAGTGCCCACCGGGAAGGCGGTGGTGTACTGGTAGTAGGTCTCGGCGCCGCGGTGCTTGGGGCTGTCCACCAGATAGCCGTTGTCCAGGCTGGCCAGGACGGTTTCCCCGTAGATTGCGCCGGTCTTGGGGTTCACCTGGTAGTGCTGCTTCAGGCGCAGACCCGCGGGGCCGTCGGCCATCACCAGCGGCTGGATGCCGTACGCTTCGGCCAGCGTGCCGCAGGTTTCGCCGGCACTGCCCGGCACCCGCTCGCCGGCAGCGCCCAGCGTGCTGACGCTGTCCGAGATGCTGCCAATGAGCAGAGGAATGAGCTCCTGCGGGTCCTGCGTGGGCAGCTCCGCCTCGCTGGTCTGGAAACGCTCCGGCACCGGGACAAAGGGCACCTCCGGAAGCTCCTCGGGTCCGGCGTAGAGGTTTTCCACGTCATCAGGAACCTCCAGGGTCTCAAAGGGGTGCTGAATCGGGCAAATCGGCGCGTTTTGCTCCAAAATGACCGATTCTTCCACGATGACCGCCGCCACGGGAGTCAGAGCGTCGGAGCGCTCGCCCACCCAGAGGGGGTAGCGTCCCGCGTCGATGCTCCAGCAGTGCCGCTCCTCGGAGAAGCTGGCAAACTGCTTCTGACGCAGGAACACGCACACGGTCTCCTGCTCTCCCGGCTGGAGATTCCGGGTCTTGGCAAAGCCGACGAGGCGGCGCAGCTCCCGCTCCTCCCCGGTCTGGGGCAGGGCGGCGTAGACCTGAACCACATCCTTGCCGGGGAGACGGCCCATGTTGGTCACCTCCACCTGAACCTCCAGACCGCCGGTGCAGGGGGTCATGCTGAGGGTGCGCAGACGGAAGCGGGTATAGCTCAGGCCGTAGCCGAAGGGAAACAGGGGCTTCACGCCGAAGCGGTCAAAGTAGCGATAGCCCATGTAGATGCCCTCCCAGTACTCGTCATAGGACAGGTCCCGGTCCGGGGCGGTGTTGGCGCAGGGGTAGTCCAGGTAGCTGGAGGCCCAGGTGGCGGTCAGGCGGCCGCTGGGGTTGACCACGCCGAAGAGCACGTCGGCCACGGCGCGGCCGCCCTCCTGGCCCGGCTGGGCGATGGTCAATACCGCGCGGATGCAGGGGGCTTCAAACAGGATGTCGGTCAGCTCCACCACGCCTCCGGCGTTGAGCACCAGCACGGTGGGGATGTTCATGTCGTTGAGCAGCAGCAGGTCCGCCTGCTCCTGTTCGCTGAGGAGGTAGTCTCCGGCGACGCAGCGGCGGTCCTTGCCCTCCCCTGCCACGCGGCTGATGACGTAGACCGCGGCCGCGGCGCCCTTCACGTCCTCCGGGCTCACGGGTCGGCCTTCGGGCAGGGCAAAGGGGTTGTCGGCGTAGGCGTCAAAGGGGTTGTCCACATGCTTCGCGGCCTCCAGCACCACTTCCTTCCAGCGGCGACGGGCCTCGTCATAGCGCCGGGCGTAGTCCACGAGATAGGCGCCGCTGACAATCTGGGCACCCGCCTCGGCAAGGCCCTGGGCAATGGAGATGTTCTCCCGGTTGTTCACGTCCCCGGAGCCGATGCCGCCCTTGACCGTCTTCACCGCGCCGCCGCCCAGCAGGGCGATGGGGGTCTCCCAGTGCAGGGGCAGCAGCCGGTTGTTCTTCAGCAGCACCATGCCCTCCGCGGCCAGGGTTCTGGCCAGGGCGCTGTTCCGGCGCTCGCGCTCTGTGACAGCGCCGGAGCGCGAGCCGGTGTATTGTCTGTTGTCCATGTACTTCTCCTTAATCATATTCATCAGAAGCTCCCTCTGAATCGCCAGAGGGAGCTGGTTTTGTCACTTTTTTACTCTTTCACGCCGCCCAGGGTCACATCGGCGATGATGTACCGGCTCAGCAGCAGGTAGATGAGCACGATGGGCACGATGGCGACCAGAATCATCATGTAGATTTTGGCGCTGTCGAAGCTCATGTAGTCCGCGCCGCGGAGGGTGGCGATGAGGATGGGCACGGTCATCTTCTCCTTGGACTGGATGACCAGAGCGGGCACGAAGTAGTTGTTCCAGGAGCCCACGAAGGTGAAGATGGCCTGCACCGCCATGGCGGGCTTCATGATGGGCAGCACGATCTGGTTGAAGGTGCGGAACTCGCCGAAGCCGTCAATCCGGGCCGCCTCCACCAGAGACAGGGGCAGCGAGGACTGGAGGTAGCTGTGCATGAAGTAGAACACAGCGGGAGAGGCCACGGAGGGCAGAATCAGGGGCAGCAGGGAGTCGTACATGCCCATGCCGGTGATCAAGCGCAGGAAGCCCATGGCCGTCACCTGGGTGGGCATGACCAGAATGGCCATGATGAAGGTGAACGCGGCGCGCTTGAGGCGGAAGTTGTAGGCGTAGAGGCCGTAGGCCGTCAGCGCGGAGAAGTAGGTGCAGATGCCGGCACACAGGCTGGACACCAGTACGCTGTTGAAGATGCCCCGGAACATGGGGAAGGTTCCGTCGTTGGCCACCTTCAGCAGGTTCTCGATGAAGTGGGTGCCGGGAATGGCTGAGAAGCTCCGCATGGCAGCGGGTGGCGTTGATGATGAGGATGTAGAAGAAGAACAGGCACAGGAAGGCCAGGAGAATCAGCACGAAATGGGCCAGAATGTTCTGGAAAACCGGAGTCTTCTCCTTCAGTGCCGTGGGATTGTTCTGTTTCATTGCGCGCTGCCTCCTTTCCGGGCCAGACGGGCCAGCATGGGCTTTTTGGAGCCCTTCGCAGCCTTTTCGGCGGCCTTCTGTCTCTTTTCCATGCGCTTTTTGCGGCGTTCAGCGGCCTTGGAGCCGTCGGGATCGGGGTCGTTGGTCATGCGGTAGACCACCCAGCACAGGATGCCGCTGACCAGGAACAGGTACACAGACAGGGCGCCGCCCATGCCGTAGTTCTTGCTGCGCAGGTGGGAGTTCAGGAACATAATCAGGGTCATGGCGCAGCGGTCCGGGGTGCCCTGGCCGTTGGTGAGAATCTGGGGCACGTCGAACATCTGGAGTCCGCCGATGATGGAGGTGATGAGGGTATAGGCCAGAATGGGCCGAATCAGGGGCAG
>CACZUK010000020.1 GCA_902784305.1 Oscillospiraceae bacterium
AGGAAGGGACTGGCAAACATGGCGGTGTCGCCGCTCTGAATCAGGCTCTTCGCCTGCTCCGCGTCCCGGGCGCCGATGTCCAGAAACAGGTCCCGGAGCCTGAGCTTCTCCTCCAGCTTGTCCTCGTCGCAGGAGATGAGGCCCGTGACGCCGTTTCGGAAGCGCACCGGGGCGTGGAGAATCGTGGCCGGGTCCAGCCCGCCCACCTGGGCAAAGCGGACGACCCCCTCCTTTTCAAAGTGGGTGGCCATCACGCCCACGCCGTCCATGTGGGCGCACAGCAGGAGCTTCGCCCCCGGTCCCGCCTTGTGGACCAGCAGGCTGCCCAGGGCGTCCTCCCGGATCTCGTCGGCGCAGGGCTCCGCCAGCTCCCGCAGCAGCGCGCGGATGGGTCCCTCGTCCCCGGCGGTGCCGTGGGCGCGGACCAGCCGCTCCAGTCGCTCAGTGTTCATCCTCTCTCCTCCTCCGCCGTGACAAAGCTCCGGCACAAATCCAGCATGGCCCGGGCGTCGGACAACGCAGCCAGCTCCACAGGCGCGTGGCAGTAGCGCACCGGCAGCGCCAATCCCGCCGTGGGGATTCCCGCGCACACATAGGCGCCCGCGTCGGAGCGGTCCGGGTCCGCGGCCTGAATCTGCCAGGGGATGTGCTGTTCCTCTGCCAGCGAGCGCAGCCGTTCAAACAATTCCCGGTCGTACATGGCGCCCCGGTCCGAAACCGGCAGCACCACGCCGCCGCCCAGCCGGTTCTCCCGCTGGTTCTCCGGCACATGCCACACGTCCGGCTTCTCCCGCCCGGCCGCCGCCAGAGCGCCCCGGTTTCCCACCTGGGCCTGGGCGGCGAAGACAAAGGTGCAGTCCGCGCTCAGCTCTTCCCGGAGCAGGCGCAGCAGCACCGCGCAGGGAATCCGGCTCTCCAGAGCGCCGCCCCGCCACAGTCCCTCGCCAAAGGGGCCGCAAGAAACAGGGAAAAAGCCCACGTCTCCCGGCTCCAGCCGGGAGCGGGCCTCGTCTTTGGAGCGCGCGCCGATGTCAATGTATAAATCCTTGGTTTTTGGAACGCTTTTGCGCTCCTCTTTGCTGCTCAGATGCACCGGCTTCATGCCGATGACGCCGGGCAGCGCCCGCTCTCCCAGCAGCACCCGCTTGCCGATGAGGCAGCGCCGGTCCACCTGTCCCACCGTCTGAAAGCGCACAAAGCCCTGCTCGGTGAAGTCGGAGACCATCACGCCGCACTCGTCCATAAACGCGCTCAGCAGCAGGGATTTTCCGGAATTTTTGCCCTTTTTGCGGACAATCAGGCTGCCCAGCGGGTCCTCGCGGACCTCATCGGCCCAGGGCAGCGCCAGGGCGCGAATCAGCGCGCGCATGTCCTCCTCGCGGCTGGAAACGCCGCTCACGCCGCTCAGGGCCCGCATCAGCTCCAGCATGAGAGCGCCTCCTCTCCGATGCCCTCCACAAAAGCGCTCAGCAGACGGGCGCTGTGCTCCAGGTCCGCCCCGCTGATGACCTCAATGGGGGTGTGCATATAGCGCAGGGGGACGCTCACCAGCGCGACGGCGATGCCCCCGGCCTGAATCTGCATGTCCCAGCCGTTGGTGCCGGTGGAACCGGCCATGACCTCCAGCTGCACCTTCTGCTCCAGCGCCGCAGCCTTGTCCCGCAGACGGCGGAGCATCCAGTGGCTCACGTTGGGCCCCACGCCCAGCGCCGGTCCCTCCCCCAGGGGGAAGCAGCCGCTTTCGGTGCAGTCGGGGCTTTTGGCAAAGGTCACGTCCACCGCCACGGCGCAGTCCGGGGCGATGCGGCGGGCCGCGGTGATGGCGCCCCGGCTGTCCGTCTCCTCCCCCATGCTGCCCAGGACGTACAGGTCCACGTCCAGCTTTTGGGGGTCAATCAGCTCCAGCGTGCGCAGCAGCAGGGCGAAGCAGCAGCGGTCGTCCAGGCTCTTGCCCGCTAAACCGCCCTCTCCCAGCTGGAACAGGGGCTGCACATAGACGGCAGGTGTGCCGATGGGCACCCGCTCCCGCACCGTCCGCTCCGGCAGCCCCAGGTCGATGCGCAATTCCCCCTTCTCCGGCGCCCGGTCCGGCTCCTCGGGGAGCTTCGCGGCCAGGATGCCACGCACAGGCGGCTGCGTCAGCAGCTCCACCTGCCGGTCCACCAGGACGCGGGGGTCAATGCCCCCGATGGACGCCACGCGCAGAAAGGGGCCGTCGTAGCCCGTGACCACCAGCCCCACCTCGTCCAGGTGGGCATCCAGCAGCACCTTCCGGGCGTCCGGGCGTCCGCAGCGCTTTACACCCAGCACGTTTCCCAGCCGGTCCTGCCAGGCCTCGTCCACCAGCGGGCGCAGCAGCGCCAGAGCCGCAGCGGCAGCACCCTCCTCCCGTCCGGAGGGGCCGGGACACTGGGTCAGGGATTGAATGGTTTCAAAAAAGTCCACGTCTCTCACTCCAGCGCGTTGATGAGCCGCTTAAAGGTGTTGCCCCGCTCCATGAAGTTCTTGAAGCGGTCGAAGGAGGCGCTGGCCGGGGACATGGTGACGATGTCGCCCGCGACCGCCAGCTCCACCGCCTTGGCCACGGCGTCCTCGAAGCTGTCCGCGTCCAGAATCCGCATGCCGGACTCTGCAAAGCCGGGGGCCTTCTCCGCGGCGGCGCGGAGCTTGGGGGCCGTGGGGCCGGTGAGAATCATCAGCTTGACGTGCTCCACCAGGTCCGGACCCATGTCGTCGTAGGGGATGTGCTTGTCGTAGCCACCGGCGATGAGAATGACCTTCTGGCGGAAGGAGCGCAGCCCGGCAATGGTGCGGCTGGGGCTGGAGGCGATGGAGTCGTTGTAGTACTTGACGCCCTTGTACTCCCGCACCAGCTCAATCCGGTGCTCCACGCCACCGAAGCTGGCGGCGAAGCGGCGGAAGACCAGGTCGGGCACGATGCCGTCCAGAGCGGCAATGGCGGCCATGTAGTTCTCCACATTGTGCACACCGGGGATGAGGATGTCCGAAACCGGCAGCACCTCCCGGCACTGGCCGTTCTTCTTCACGCAGATGACGCCGTTCTCCAGCACCACGCCCTCCTCCAGCTCATTCTGGCGGGAGAAGAGCACCACCTGACCCGGGGCGTCCTGGGCGAAGGCGTTGGTAATGGCGTTGTCCCGGTTGAGCACCACCCGGTCCGTGGGCTTCTGATGCAGATAGATGTTCTGCTTGGCGGCCACGTACTCGTCCATGCCCTTGTGGATGTCCAGGTGGTTGGGAGCCAGATTCGTCACCACCGCGATGTCCGGGCTCTCGTCCATGGTCAGCAGCTGGAAGGAGGAGAGCTCCAGCACGGCGATGTCGTCGGGCCGCATCAGGTTGGTGTCCGGCAGCAGGGGCCGGCCGATGTTGCCGCCCAGGTGGACGGTGTGGCCCGCCTCCTCCAGCACCCGGGCGATAATGGTGGTGGTCGTCGTCTTTCCGTCGGAGCCGGTGACGGCAATCTTTTTGCACGGACAGACCTTGAAGAACACCTCCATCTCCGAGGTGATTTCACTGCCCCGGGCCCGTGCCGCCTCAAAGGCGGGGATGTCCGGCCGGATGCCGGGCGAGCGGAAAATCACATCCTGGTCCAGGTCCTTGAGATAGTCCTCTCCCAGCCGGAGCTGGGCGCCCAGCTCCTCCAGCTCCCGCAGCAGCTCGTCGTTGTTGAATTTGGCCCGGTCCGCCCGGTCGCAGGCCGTCACCCGGATGCCCCGCTGGAGCATGAGCCGGATGAGGGGCGTGTTGCTCACGCCGATGCCGATGATGGCCACTGTCTTTTGGGACAAAGCGTCCAGATATTCATCAAAAGTCATAATAGGTCCCCCTGAGGTCAATATGATTCAGAATGTGTCCTCCCGGCCGGGAGGCGCACCTTTGGAAACAGCGGAAAACCGGCCCGGACTCTCGCCGTGGCCGATACAGATATAGTATAGACGATTTCAGCGGAGATTTCAATCGGTATTTGTGGACAGCGCGGGGAAATCTGGCCCGGACCCTGCTTTGCCGCCGTCCGCGCCTTGACAAGGGGGCGAAAATCGGGTAAACTGAGCGGGCAAGTGGGCTGGACAGCCGCGTCCGGAGGGGGAAACGCCCCCGGATGAGGAAAGTCCGGGCTCCGCAGGGCAAGGATAACGGGTAACGCCCGCCGAAGGCGACTTCAGGACAAGTGCAACAGAGAGATACCGCCGGACTTCGGTCCGGTAAGGGTGGAAAGGTGAGGTAAGAGCTCACCGGCGGACTGGGAACAGCTCCGTCCTGTAAACTCTATCCGGAGCAACACCGTGGAGGAACAACAGACCGGCCCGGTCGTTCCGAGGAGGTGGCTGGAGCCTGTCGGCAACGGCAGGTCGAGATAGATGGCTGTCAAAACAGAACCCGGCTTACAGGCCCGCTTGCGATAAGAACGTCCGAAAGGGCGTTCTTTTTTCGTTTAGGACCTCTTGTGGAGAATTGCACCCGAGCGGGGGATGCTGAGGAAAATTTTTCGCCGCCGGTAAATTTCCGTTGACAGAATGGCAGCTGTGTCGTAGAATAATAATATCAAAATGATTTATAATAGTGAGGTTCGCATCAAGGAGTGATTCTATGGAACTGAGCTTATACGGCGCCGCGCGAACGGTCACCGGCTCCTGCCACTGCGTCAGCGCCAACGGGCAGCGGCTGCTGGTGGACTGCGGCCTCTATCAGGGCCGGGATGAGGCGGAGAATCAGAGCCTCCCCTTCCTCCCCTCCCTCATCGACTTTGTGCTCATCACCCACGCCCACATCGACCACTCCGGCCGCCTGCCCCTGCTGGTGAAGGAGGGCTACCGCGGGCCCATCTACGCCACAGGCATGACCTGCAAGCTGCTGGAGATTATGCTGCTGGACAGCGCCCACATTCAGGAGACTGACGCGGTCTGGATGAACCAGAAGGGTCGCCGGGCCGGACGCGACCCCGTGGAACCCCTGTACAGCGTGGCCGACGCCGAGCAGACTCTGGAGCTGCTGGTGCCGGTGGAGTACGGACAAATCATCGAGCTGGGCGACGGCTTCCGCTTCCGCATGACCGACGCGGGCCATCTGCTGGGCAGCGCCTACATTGAACTGTGGGTGACGGAGTGGGAGGAGGAGCGCAAGCTGGTCTTCTCCGGCGACATCGGCAATGTGAACCAGCCCATCATCCGGGACCCCCAGCCCATCCACGGCGCGGACTACGTCATCATGGAGTCCACCTACGGCGACCGGAACCACGAGCGCTATGAAAGCTATGCCGGCGAGCTGGCGAAAATTCTGGAGGAGACCTTCCAGAAGGGCGGCAATGTGGTCATTCCCTCCTTCGCTGTCGGCAGAACCCAGGAAATTCTCTACTTTTTGCGGGAAATCAAGGAGCAGGGCCTGGTCCACAGCTATCCCCACTTCCCCGTGGTGGTGGACAGCCCCATGGCGGCCAAGGCCACCCAAATCTTCTCCGGGGATTTGACCGGCTATCTGGACGAGGAGGCGCTGGCCCTGATTCAGGACGGCGTGAGCCTGTTCCAGGTGGAGGATTTGCGGCTGTGTCAGAGCAGCGACGAGTCCAAGGCCCTGAATGAGGACCTGACCTCCAAGGTCATCATCTCCGCCTCCGGCATGTGCGACGCGGGCCGCATCCGGCACCATCTGAAGCACAACCTGTGGCGGGAGGAGTGCACCATCGTATTCGTGGGCTTCCAGGCGCCCGGCACCTTGGGCCGCTCCCTGGTGGAGGGCAAGGAGTTCGTCCGCCTCTTCGGGGAGGACGTGATGGTCCGGGCCAAAATCGTGAACCTCCACGGCATGAGCTCCCACGCCGGTCACGACGAGCTGATTCGCTGGGCCTGCCAGTTCGACGAGCCCAAGCCCACCGAGGTCTTCGTGGTTCACGGCGACGGACAGGTCAGCGTGTCCTTTGCCGCGGAGCTGACCCGCATGGGCTACCGCGCCCACGCGCCGGAGGCCACCGAGGTCTACGATTTGGTCAACGGCGCGGTGAAGACCCCCGGTCTTACCCCGGTGCGCAGAAAGACCAGCCGCTTCGTGGAGGGCTCCCCCGCCTACCGCAGGCTGGAGGAGGCTGGCCGGCTGCTGGTGGAGGTCATCCGCCGGAACAAGGGCGGCACAAACAAGGATTTGGGCAAGTTCGCGGACCAGATTCGCGCCCTCATCCAAAAATGGGACCGCTGACGGCCTGACTCCCGCCGCGGCTCCCTGTTCATCCTATCACAGACACTGAGCGGGGCAGTTGGTTGGTTCTGTCCCCACTCTGTGCCATATTTCACTTGACGGAAAACCCTGTCGGCACCGCTGGCAGGGTTTTCTGCGCCGAAAATGCGCACCTCACGCATGACAAACGCGCCCGGCGCACATGCTAGGACACGGTGATGTCCTTTGAACCTTTTGTGGTACTTTTTTCTCTACAGCTTCCTGGGCCTGGCACTGGAGCGCGTCTACGCCCACCTGACGGGCCGGGACGCCTCCCTGCGGCGCTGCCGCCTGCTGCTGCCCCTGTGCCCGGTGTACGGGCTGGGCGCCGTGGCCATTCTCGCCCTGCCGGAGTTTGTTCTGCGCAGCCCGGCGCTGCTGTTTCTGGCCGGCGGCGCTCTGGCCACGGCGGTGGAATACCTCTGCTCCTTCCTCTATGAACGGCTGTGGGGGGTGCGCTTCTGGAACTACACCGGCTGGCCCGGCTGCGTTCACGGGCGGGTCTGCCTCCCCTTCTCCGCGGCCTGGGGGGTGCTGTCCTGGGGGCTGGTGTACCTGCTCCAGCCGGGCGTCCGCGCACTGACGGAGCATCTGCCCGTTCCGGCGCTGGCGGCGCTGACGGCGCTGTTCCTCTCCGACACGGCGGTGACCACCCTGCTGCTGCGCAGAAGCCCCAGCGTGGAGAGCCTGCGCTGGTTTCCCCTCCCAAACCTCGCAGAGGATACAAAAAGCCGTTGAAAAGGCGCCCTGCAACGAAGCAGAGCGCCTTTTTGTGCTATTTCGACTTACAGAGCCTCCAGCTCCTCCCGGAGCTTCTGTTTGGTCTTCTCGTCCACCTTGTGTCCGGCCTTGCTGAGCACCTGGTTGAGGGTCCAGCGCTTCGCCATGCCCACCAGCAGCTTGTTGTCCAGCACGCCAGGGAGATACTTCTTCACCAGCTCCACGGCGGCGGGGTTGGCCAGAATCTCCCGGACGGTGATGGCACCGTTTCTCAAATCCATATGCCTTGCCTCCTTGCAATTTGGGTGCGCTCCCATTATAATAGTATGCACAGAAAATTGCAAGAGAAGAGGAATCAATGTGTTCATCAAAGATTTTCGTGAAAAGCACCCCCGGCTCCACCCCACCGTCCGGGGCGCTGACACCGCCGCGGTCATCGGGGACGTGACCTGCGGCCCTCAGGTGAACCTGTGGTACGGCGCCGTGCTCCGGGGCGACAGCGACGCCATCACCGTGGGCGAGGGCACCAACGTGCAGGACAACTGCGTCCTCCACTGTGACCCGGGCACGCCCCTGCGCGTGGGCAAATTCTGCACCATCGGCCACGGGGCCATTGTCCACGGCTGCACCGTGGGTGACCATGTGCTGGTGGGCATGGGCGCGACCCTGCTCAACGGCTGCGTCATCGGGGAGGGCTCCATCATCGGCGCGGGGGCGCTGGTCCCCGGCGGGATGGAGGTGCCGCCCCGTTCCCTGGTGGTGGGCGTGCCGGGCCGGGTGGTGCGCAGCGTGAAGGAGGCCGAGCAGGCGTCCCAGGAGGCCAACATCCGCGAATACCTGTCCCTGGCCGCCGAGAGCCTGCCGCTCGCCGGGTCAGACGAATAAAAACCAGCGTTTTTGTCCACACTGAGTCTGGGGAACGGCTGTGTCGTTCCAAATCCGGCGCGGAGCCCGTTTCCGTGCCAAAGGGGGACTCATCCATGGAAAAGCTCAACCACAACATCCATTGCTCCGTCGAAACCTGCGCCTTCCACGCCCAGAGCAAGGACTTCTGCACCCTCAACGCCATCAAGGTGGGCTGCTGCGGGGACTCCCACCCCGACAACTGCGAGTGCACCAAGTGCGCCTCCTTCGAAAACCGCTGAAGACGCCCATCGCGGGCCGGAGCCGCTCCCCTGAGGAGGACTCCGGCCCTCTTTTTTTGCCTGAGAGCGCTGAGAGGGGGCAACCCGGCCCCGTGCAAAAAAATCTTCCCCGTTTTTTCGATTTTTACTTGCAAGTGGAGGGCAAAAGCAGTATACTGTGTCTGTATGGCTAGTTAAAAAAATAACAAACTCACAAGGAGGCACTTTGTTATGGCTTTTATCAATCTGGAGACCCAGGGCGCCGTGGCTGTCCTGACCATCGACCGTCCCAAGGCCCTCAACGCCCTGAACAGCTCCGTGCTGGAGGAGCTGGACGCCGCCATCGACTCCCTGGACGTGAACGCCGTCCGCTGCCTGGTCATCACCGGCGCCGGTGAGCGCAGCTTCGTGGCCGGTGCCGACATCGGCGAGATGAGCACCCTGACCAAGGCCGAGGGCACCGCCTTTGGCAAGAAGGGCAACGATGTCTTCCGCAAGATCGAGACCCTGCCCATCCCCGTCATCGCCGCCATCAACGGCTTCGCCCTGGGCGGAGGCAACGAGCTGGCGATGAGCTGTGACATCCGCATCTGCTCCGAGAGCGCCATCTTCGGTCAGCCCGAGGTGGGTCTGGGCATCACCCCCGGCTTCGGCGGCACCCAGCGTCTGGCCCGTCTGGTCAGCCCCGGCATGGCCAAGCAGCTCATCTACACCGGCCGCAACATCAAGGCCGACGAGGCCAAGCGCATCGGTCTGGTGAACGAGGTCTATCCCGCCGAGGAGCTGATGCCCGCCGCCCTGAAGATGGCCGCCGGCATCGCGAAGAACGCTCCCATCGCCGTGCGCGCCTGCAAGAAGGCCATCAACGAGGGCCTGGACCTGGATATGGACGCCGCCATCGCCCTGGAGGAGGAGCTGTTCGGTTCCTGCTTCGAGACCCACGACCAGGTGGAGGGCATGGGCTGCTTTATGAGCCGTGAGAAGCCCAAGCCCAAGCCCGTGTTCACCAACAATTAAGGGTAGTGCGTTGGGCCCATGCCCTCCACTCCCGCCGCAGGTGCGGCGTAAGGTATTTTGCGAAGCAAAATTCCTGCGCAGGCGGAATTGATTTCCGCCGAGCATGTGAAAAAGAAGGGCTCCCAATCGGCCCCGCCGATTGGGAAACGGCATGGGCTGCTTTATGAGCCGTGAGAAGCCCAAGCCCAGGCCCGTGTTCACCAACAACTGAGTTTAACCCGCCGAGGGGGCGGAGTTTGCATCGTCCCTGATGGTATTTTTCTTCCCATTTGATTAAACTTGCGCTCATTATCGCATTTTTAATATAAAGTACACATTACAGGAGGTAATTCAAATGAAAGTCGGTATCATCGGCGCTGGCACCATGGGCCAGGGCATTGCCAAGGCTTTTGCGCAGAGCGGCATGGAGGTCGCCCTGTGTGACATCAAGCAGGAGTGGGCCGAGGGCGGCAAGGCCAAGATCGTCAAGGGCTATGAGCGCCTGGTCGCCAGGGGCAAGCTGACCCAGGAGAAGGTGGACGCCATCTGCGCCGCCATCACCCCGGGCCTGAAGGAGAACCTGTGCGCGGACTGCGACCTCATCGTCGAGGCCGCCTTCGAGGACATGGGCGTGAAGCAGAAGACCTTCGCTGAGCTGGACGCCATCTGCAAGCCCGAGACCATCCTGGCCTCCAACACCTCCTCCCTGTCCATCACCGAGATCGGCAAGGGCATCAACCACCCCGTGGTGGGCATGCACTTCTTCAACCCCGCCGACCGGATGAAGCTGGTCGAGGTCATCGCCGGTGCCAACACCAGCGCGGAGACCGTGGAGAAGATCAAGGAGATCTCCGTCCAGATGGGCAAGACCCCCGTGCAGGTCAACGAGGCCGCCGGCTTCGTGGTCAACCGCATCCTGATCCCCATGATCAACGAGGCCGCCTTCATCAAGATGGAGGGCGTGTCCGACATCGCCGGCATCGACTCCGCCATGAAGCTGGGCGCCAACCATCCCATGGGCCCCCTGGAGCTGGGCGACTACATCGGCCTGGACATCTGCCTGGCCATTATGGACGTGCTCTACAAGGAGACCGGCGACGGCAAGTACCGCGCCTGCCCCCTGCTGCGCAAGATGGTCCGCGGCGGCCAGCTGGGCGTGAAGTCCGGCAAGGGCTTCTATGTCTACAACCCCGACCGCACCAAGACCCCTGTGGATCAGCTCTGATTCCCAACCTATGACCGGGGGACCTCCCCCGGTCGTGTGTAAAAATTGATAGGAGGATCTGACTTTATGGATTTTACTCTGACCAGAGAGCAGGCGCTCGCTCAGAAGATGTATCAGGAGTTTGCCCAGAATGAGGTCAAGCCCCTGGCTCAGGAGGTTGACGAGGAGGAGCGCTTCCCCGAGGAAACCGTCAAGAAGATGGCCAAGCTGGGCATGATGGGCATCTACTTCCCCAAGGAGGTGGGCGGCACCGGCGCTGACGTGCTGACCTACGTCATGGCCGTGGAGGAGATGAGCAAGGTCTGCGGCACCACCGGCGTTATCATCTCCGCTCACACCTCCCTGTGCGCCGCTCCCATCTTTGAGAACGGCACCCCCGAGCAGAAGGCCAAGTATCTGCCCAAGCTGTGCTCCGGCGAGTGGCTGGGCGCCTTCGGCCTGACCGAGCCCGGCGCCGGCACCGACGCCCAGGGCCAGCAGACCACCGCTGTCGAGACTGAGGACGGCTGGCTGCTCAACGGCTCCAAAATCTTCATCACCAACTCTGGCTACGCCGATGTGTTCATCATCATCGCCATCACCGGCACCGTCATCGACCGCCGCGGCCGCAAGGCCAAGGAGATCTCCGCGTTCATCGTGGAGCGCACCGACAAGGGCTTCAGCGTGGGCAACCACGAGAAGAAGATGGGCATCCGCGGCTCCTCCACCTGCGAGCTGATCATGGAGGACTGCCTGATTCCCAAGGACCGTCTGCTGGGCAAGAAGGGCCGCGGCTTCCAGCTGGCCATGGCCACCCTCGACGGCGGCCGCATCGGCATCGCCGCCCAGGCTCTTGGCATCGCCGAGGGCGCCCTGGAGGAGACCGTCGCCTACGTCAAGGAGCGCAAGCAGTTCGGCCGTCCCATCGCCGCCTTCCAGAACACCCAGTTCGAGCTGGCCGAGATGAAGGCCCGCATCAACGCCGCCAAGTACCTGGTCTACGCCGCCGCGCAGAAGAAGCAGGCTGTCATGAACGGCGCCAAGGTCCGCTACAGCGTCGAGGCCGCCGAGGCCAAGCTCATCGCCTCCCGCACCGCTTCCGACGTCACCCGCCGCTGCGTGCAGCTCTTCGGCGGCTACGGCTACACCCGGGACTATCCCATCGAGCGCATGATGCGCGATGCCAAGATTACGGAAATCTACGAGGGCACCAGCGAAGTGCAGATGATGGTCATCGCCGGCGATCTGCTGAGATAAGGAGGGTATTTCTACGATGAAAGCTATTGTTTGTGTGAAGCAGGTTCCGGACACCTCCGGCAAGGTCGCGGTCAAGCCCGACGGCACCCTGGACCGCGCCTCCATGGCCACCATCACCAACCCCGACGACCTCTCCGCTCTGGAGGCCGCCCTTCGCCTGAAGGACGCCACCGGCTGCGAGGTGGATGTCATCACCATGGGTCCCCCTCCCGCGGAGGGCATGCTCCGCGAGTGCATCGCCCGCGGCGCCGACAAGGCCTATCTGATCTCCGGCCGTGAGTTCGGCGGCTCCGACACCTTCGCCACCTCTCAGATCATCGCCGCCGGCATCAACAAGATCGGCGTCGAGCCCGAGGATGTCATCTTCTGCGGCCGTCAGGCCATCGACGGCGACACCGCTCAGGTGGGTCCCCAGATTGCTGAGAAGCTGGGCCTGCCCCAGGTCTCCTATGTGGCCGACATCCAGAAGGACGGCAACGAGCTGGTGGTCAAGCGCATGCTGGAGGACGGCTTCATGATGGTCAAGGTCCAGACTCCCTGCCTGCTGACCTGCATCAAGGAGCTCAACGAGCCCCGTTACATGTCCGTGGGCGGCATCTTCGAGTGCTACGACAACGAGAAGCACCCCATGGTGGTTCTGGACTACCCCGCTCTGAAGGACGATCCCCTGATTGAGGTTGACACCATCGGCCTGAAGGGTTCTCCCACCAACGTCTTCAAGTCCTTCACGCCTCCCCAGAAGGGCGCAGGCATGATGCTCACCAGCGACGCCCCCGCCGCCGAGCTGGCCGACATCCTGGCGAAGAAGCACATCATCTGATTGAAAGGAGAAACTCTCATGGCATACGATTTTCGTGACATCGCCGCCTTCAAGGGCGTGTGGGTTTTCTGCGAGCAGCGCGAGGGCGTGCTCCAGAACACCGATTTTGAGCTGATTTCCGAAGGCCGCAAGCTGGCCGACGAGCTGGGCTGTGAGCTCTCCGGCGTCGTGCTGGGCGACGGCATCTCCGACGAGACCGCCAAGGAAGTGGGCGGCTACGGCGCCGACAAGGTGCTGGTCTGCAACTCCCCCCTGCTGAAGTTCTACACCACCGACGCCTATGCCAAGGTGCTGTGCGACCTGGTGAAGGAGTACAAGCCCGAGGTGTTCCTGATTGGCGCCACCAACATCGGCCGCGACCTGGCCCCCCGCATGGCTGCCCGCCTGCACACCGGCCTGACCGCCGACGCCACCCATCTGGACATCGACACCACCAAGTATGTGGAGTTCCTGAAGGAGAGCAGCTCTCTGGACCTGAGCAAGCAGAACTTCGACTACGAGGACCGCAACCTGAAGATGACCCGTCCCGCCTTCGGCGGCCACCTGATGGCCACCATCATCTGCCCCCGGTTCCGTCCCCAGATGTCCACCGTGCGCCCCGGCGTCATGAAGAAGGCCGACTTCGTGGCCGAGAAGGCCGCCGCCTGCGCCGTGGAGCATCCCGCCTTCGAGCTGGCTGAGTCCGACATCAAGACCCAGGTCCTCTCCGTCGAGAAGGCCGCCAAGAACCTGGTGGACCTCATCGGCGCCGACGTCATCGTCTCCGTGGGCCGCGGCATCAACAAGGACGTGCAGAAGGGCATCGCCCTGGCCCAGGAGCTGGCTGACGCTCTGGGCGGCGGCGTTGTGGGTTCCTCCCGCGCTCTGGTGGACGCCGGCCTCATCTCCGCCGACCATCAGGTGGGCCAGACCGGTAAGACCGTCCATCCCAAGATTTATGTGGCTCTGGGCATCTCCGGCGCCATTCAGCACACCGCCGGCATGCAGGATTCCGAGACCATCATCGCCGTGAACAAGAACGAGTCCGCCCCCATCTTCGGCGTGGCCGACTACGGCATTGTGGGCGACCTGTTCAAGGTCGTGCCTCAGCTCATCGCTGAGATCAAGGCTGCCAAGGCCGCCAAGTAAGATTCATTTCCATCATCAGCAAGGGGCGCTGTCCGGATTCCGGGCGGCGCCCTCTTTTTTTAAAGTTTCCACTGTTTCTTCCCGTTTCCAATTGACAACGCCACCGGAACTTGTTAAAATACAGGGTAGAATTGCTTCTTTGCGCAATTTTGCTGTATACAAGACACAGCTCCACTCACCTCATTCCTCTGACAGAGGAGGTTTCTTATGGGTGTCAATCAAAGGCCGCTCAAGCGGAGCATTACGGTGGGCAGCGCCGTCTTTTTGATCCTGCTGGGTCTGATTCTCAGCGTCGTCACCTATCTGAGCTTTCGAAACTCCATGTACGAGCGCTTCGAGGCCCAGATGCTCGACACGCTGCACTACATCGACAGCCACATCGACCACGATGACCTGGCACAGTGTGTACGCACCGGGCAGCCCTCGGTGAAGTATGAGGCGCTGCATCACTTTATTGACGATGTTTACATCAACCATCACTTTCACTACATCTACATTCTCGCCTCCACCGAGGGGGAGGACGGGCCGGGCGTCATGGAGGTGGTCACGGGCCTGGCGCCGGAGGATTACGATGTCGGAGAGGATAAAATCTACTATCTGGGCGCGGACCTCACGGAGCAGTACACGCCGCACATCCGAAGGACCTTCCAAACCATCTCGGAAAAGGGGGAGCTGACCTACTTCACCGAGTCCTGGGCCGGGGAAATGGACTACACCGGCGCCCTGCCGCTGAAGGACTCCTCTGGAAAGGTGTTCGCCCTGCTGTGCGTGGATATGTCCGTCGGCTTCATCCGCTCCACGCTGGTGCGCCACACCATCATCCACCTCCTGCTCATTGTGCTCATGGGCTTCATCTTCGTCTGGTGCTTCGTGCGCTGGATGTCCCAGAATGTGGTCCGGCCGATTCAGGATTTGGAGCGCAGCGTGGTCAATTTCGCCTACATCAGCCACAAGCAGCGGGACCCCAACCTGCTGAACTTCCATGAGCCCAACATCCACACCCAGAACGAGGTGGAATCCCTCTCCCACGCCGTGGCGCAGATGTCCCTGGACATCAAGCACTACGCCATCAGCATCGCCGAGGCCGAGAACCAGGTGGAGTCCATGCAGGGCAAGGTGGAGCGGATGGGTCAGCTGGCCTATGTGGACACCCTGACCAAGGTGCGCAACAAGGCCGCCTATCAGAAGCAGAAAAACCTGCTCAATCGCACCATTTTGACCTGTACCGCCCGGTTCTGCATCATCATGGTGGATTTAAACAACCTCAAGAAGATGAACGACACCTATGGCCACAAGCGTGGCGACCAGTACCTCATCCGGGCGGCGGAACTGGTGTGCTCCGTGTTCGAACACTCCCCGGTCTTCCGCATCGGCGGCGACGAGTTCGTGGTGGTGCTGGAGGGCGAGGCCTACGACCGCCGGGATGCCCACATCAACCGGCTGCGGGAGGTGTTCCGCAAGCAGGCGACGAATCCCGACCTGCCTCCCTGGGAGCGCTGCTCCGCCGCCATCGGCGTGGCGGTGTTCACGGAGAATGACCACACCGTGGACGCCGTGTTCAAGCGGGCGGACAGCCGCATGTATGCCAACAAAAAGGCTATGAAGGCCCAGCGGGACTGAATACGTCCCTCAAGCGCAAAAAAGACGAGTATCTTTTCCGGATACTCGTCTTTTTTGCATTTTGACCCGAATTCTCACAGACACAGGTGAAGCAGAGCGCTCACCATCCCCAGCACCAGCAGGAAAACGGCAACTGTGGGGCCACAGCAGCCCGCTCCCCCCTTGTCGTCTTCTTCCAGAGCACGCATCGTGAGATAGCTCTCAAATGCGTCCACCTTGCCGTCGCCATTCCAGTCAATCATCGTCTCTCCTCCTGATTGCTGTGCCTGCGCAGCACCCGCCGCAGCAGGAACAGGGCGAAGAGCGCTCCGCAGCCCTCCCCCACCGGCAGCGCGGAGGCCAGGCCCAGCTCTCCGAACAGCCGGTCCAGCAGGAACATAAAGGGGATGTAGAACACCAGCTCCCGGACCACCGAGTGCAGCATGGTCTCCCGGCCCCGGCCCATGGCCTGCATACAGTAGGAGGTGTGATAGTTCAAAAACTGCACCGGCGAGGCCACGCAGCGGATGCGCAGGAACACGGCTGCATAGGCTACCGTCCGCACGGCGGCCTCCGCGTTCCCGGAGGAGGTACTCAGGAACAGGTGCGTGGCCGGATACGCGAACAGCTCCAGCAGCAGGATGCTCACCGCTGAAATGCTCAGGCCGCAGAGCCTGCCAAAGCGGATGGTCTCCTTCATGCGCCTGTGGTCGCCGGAGGCGAAGTTGTAGGCCACCAGCGGCAGCATGCCCTGACAGATGCCGATGTTCACGGCGTTGGGCACCCGCTCCACCTTCAAAACGATGCCCATGCCCGCCAGCACCAGGTCACTGTGGGCGGCGGAGAGGATGTTCACGCAGATGCTGGCCAGGTCGAACAGTCCCGTCAGAATCGCGGAGGGCACGCCCACGCTGAACAGCCGGGCCACGTTGTGGCGCTCCACGGCCATGGCGTCCCGCCAGCGCAGACTCAGGGGTGCCGCGGCGCAGGCCTTTCGGAAGGCGTAGGTCAGATAGAGGAAGGCGGTCACATTGGAAATCAGGGTCGCCAGCGCCGCGCCCACCACCTCATTGCCCGGCGGAAGCAGCACGAACATAAACAGAGGGTCCAGCACCATGTTCAGGATTCCGCCGCCGCTCAGGCCCAGACTCGCCTGGGAGGAGTAGCCGGCGTTGCGCAGCAGATGGGCCAGGGTCATGGACAGCAGCGCGGGCACCGTGCCGATGACAATGACAAAGCGGGTGTACTGGCACGCATAGCCAATGGTGGCGTCGGACGCGCCCAAAAACCGCAGCACCGGCTCCATGAACAGCCCCATCAGCAGGGAATAGCTCAGGGCCAGGCCCAGGCTGGCGTAGACGCTGAAGGCGCTGACCCGCCGGGCCTCGTCGAGGCGATTCTGACCCATGAGCCGGGCAATGAGGCTGCCGCCGCCCACGCCGTAGAGGTTGGAAAAGGCCACGTTCAGCAGGGTCAGTGTCAGGGTCACGGTGGTGGCGGCCATCATGTAGGAATTGCCCGTGCGGCCGATGAAAAAGGCGTCCACCATGTTGTAGATGAGGTTGATCATCTGACTGATGATGGTGGGCACCGCCAGCGTAGCCAGCGCTCTGGGCACCGGGACGCTGGTAAACAGTTCCTTCTTTTGGTTCTCTTCCATGAATACGTCGCTTCCTTCTCTCGTTCCTGTCTGCTTTCCTGCTATTATACCAGCCTCCCTCCGCCGTTTGCAAGGCATCTTTCCCCGAAAAAAGCCCCCGCTCTGTGCCGGGAAACCGTCAAAATGAAGGGAGGAGCGCCCTCAGACGCTCCTCCCCGCTGAGCCGCGGCTCAGGCTGGATTGAACTTGTCCTGTCCCTGTCTGCACCGGGGGCAGCGCCAGTCCTCCGGCAGCTCCGCGAAGGGCGTGCCGGGCGCGACGCCGCGGTCCGGGTCCCCGACGGCGGGGTCGTAGACGTAGCCGCAGATGCTGCAAATGTACTTGCCCGTAGCGGTTCCCGCGCTGATTTCTCCCACCGGGATGCTCTCCGGAGGGTTGTCCAGGTCCACCACCTGACGCTTCTCCAGGTTCTCCCAGCCCAGCGGCGTGTGGGTGGACAGGTACACCGTGGGATGGTTGCGGATGAACTCCCGCACCCGGTCCAGAGTGACGCGGGCGGCGGCGGGGTCCTCAAAGACGATGGAGAGCTTGTTGGCGTAAAGCGCCTCGTCGGTGTAGGTCACATCGCCGTGGAACATGTAGAACTTGTCGCCGCCCTCGGCGATGACGATGCTGTTGCCCTTGGTGTGACCCTTGGCCTCGATGAAGTACACGCCCTCCGTCACCTTCTGGGCCCGGGGGAAGTTGTAATAGGCGCCGTCGGCGTAGTCAGCGCGCACCACCTTTACATCCTTCAGCTCATCGGCGTCCTCGGGCCCGACGAGGATTTCCGCGTTGGGGAAGGAGCGCAGCTCGCCGGTGTGGTCCATGTGCTTGTGGGTGACGAGGATTTTCGTCACCTGCTCGGGACGGTAGCCCGCCGCGGCCAGGGCGTCCACATAGTTGGCCACCTTCTTGCCCATGTAAATCATGGACGTCTCGTTGGGCACCATGTCCGGCGCCTCGGCGGGCATGCCGGTGTCCACCAGAATGACCTCGTCGCCGGTGTCGATGAGGTAGTTTTGCAGGCTGGAGCGGTAGCGGACCGCGCTGTCATACTTGTCCATGCCCTCCTCGCCGCCGAAGGCCAGCGGCTGGGTCATAAAACCGTTCTCGTAGAGCTTGACTGCCTTGATAATCATAGAATCTCCTCCTGTTCTGCCTGAAATGTGCCGTCCATTGTACGGCGTTAATCATGCTTTACTATACCACAACTTTTTTCATTTGGGAAGATTTTGGCAAAGGACCTCCAGGGCAACCGCATTTAAAATTTCATTGTTTTCGCGCTGCAACAGCCCGATTTGCTGTTATTTTGTGTAGGGGCGCGCAGTGCAGGAGCCGTCCCTACAAAAGGTTGCAGATTTCTGACAAACGAGCCCTTTTCACACTATTTTAAATGCTGTTGCCCCGAAAGGACCTCCCGCTGCGGGACCGGACTGGCACGTCTCAGAGCAGCCGCAGATACTCCGGCGGGACCTCCTCAGCCTGCCACACCCCGTTGGCCGAGCGCAGCAGCTTGTAACCATCCTCCACAAAGCGCCGGGCCTCCACGCAGAGCACCACCGGCTTCCCGTGGCGCTCTCCCACCTTGAGGGCGGTCTCCGGGTCCGGGGAGATGTGGACGAACTGTCGGCTCATGGGCCTCAGCCCCTGTTGGAGGATTTGGGGCAGAAAGCGGCTGGCGGTGCCGTGGTAGAGCAGCTCCGGCGGGACAGGCGCCTCCATGTCCACCCGCACGCCGGGGATGGAGTGGCCCTGATTGGCGCGAATCCGTCTGCCTTTGGCGTCAAAGCTGTATCTGCCCTTCTCATCCTCCGCCACGATCTGCTCCAGCTCCCGGCGGGTGAAGGCCGGATACCGGATGCGCAGCTGTGCAATCACAGCGTCCACGTCCGCCCAGCCGCCGTTCAGGTCCACCAGCAGGGGGTCCGTACAGTGCCGCAGCAGATAGGACATTTTCTTGCTGATTCTGGTCAAATTCATCGCTAATCCTCCTCAAAAGGCCCCTTCTCAGGAGACTTTTATCACAGGAGCGGAAAAGAGACTCAGGAGAGCATGCCCTTTTGACGCCTGAGGCGGAATTCCACGCCCTGGCGCAGGTACTTGACGTACTCCGGGTCCCGGCACATCTCCTTGCCCGGCGTGTCGGAGAGCTTCGCCACCGGGTTGCCGTTGACCGTCTGGAGCTTGATGACGATGTTCAGCGGCTTCTCACAGGTGTCGTTGGAGCAGAAGGTTCCGATGCCGAAGGTGACCTTCACCCGGTCCTTGAAGTAGTCGTAGAGGGCCTGAGCCTTGTCGAAATCCAGACTGTCGCTGAACAGGAACTGCTTGCTCATGGGGTCCACGCCGTATTTCTCATAGTGGGCCAGCATCTTCTCGCCCCACTCGTAGGGGTCACCGCTGTCGTGGCGCACGCCCTTGAAGTTGTTCACCATGGAGCGGTTGAAGTCCAGCAGGAACAAATCCGTGGTGATGGTGTCGGTGAGCGCGGTGCCGTTGTCGCCCCGGTACTCGTCGTACCAGTCCTCCAGCGCGTGGTGGTTGGTGTAGGACAGGGGGATGGAGTCAATGCCCTGATACATCTGCACAAACTCGTGGGCAAAGGTGCCGATGGGCTTGACGCGGTACTTCATGGCCAGGTACACGTTGGAGGTGCCCACACAGTTCTTCGTCTCAAGGGCCAGGCGCTTGACCACCTCGTCCTGCCACTCCCGGCTCAGGCGGCGGCGGCAGCCGAACTCGGCGAACTTGAAGCTGTACTTCCCCTTGTGGAAGTCGTGAATCTTCTGGCGCAGCCGCTCCTCGGCGCTTCTGCGCAGGGTCACATAGTCGAATTTCAGGCGGAAATAGACCTCGTTGACGATTTCCAGCAGGTAAATCTCGAACTGCATGGCGGAGAACAGGGGACCCCGGACCACGATGCCCAGCTGTCCCTCCGGGGACAGGGAGGTCTCCACATAGTCCCGGATGGGCCGCCACAGCCGGAGAAATTCCACATAGTCGTCCTTGATGAAGCGGATGGAGCGCAGGTAGTCCAGCTCCTTTTTGGTGAAGCGGAGGGTGCACAGATGGTCAATCTGCTCGTTGATCTCCTTGAACATCTCCTGCGTGAAGACCACGCCCTCGTTGCGGCAGCGGAAGTCATACTCGCCGCTCAGGTCCGTGTGCTTGTGGAAGATGACCTGGTCCATGTTGAACTTGTACAGGTCCGTGTCCAACAGGGAGACGATGATGGGTTCCAGAATCATACCCTTTTCCTCCCCTCTCACTTGCTCTGCACGCCGGCCTGCAAAATCACGGGCATACGGCGCTTGTGCTGGTTCCAGCGCTCTTTATTGGCAATCTTTTCGTCGATTTCCGCGTCGCCGCAGGTGCCCAGCCGGATATACTTGTGGATGTCCGCGTAGCGAATGCCCAGCCGCTCCTCGTCGCTGAAGCCGCTCAGGCCGTCGGTGGGGGTCTTCTCCACCAGGTCCCGGGGCAGCTCCGGCATGGTCAGGCCCACCTGGACCACCTCCACGCTGGTGATGCTGCCCAGCAGGGCGAAGTCGCAGGAGGTGTCGCCGTCCTTGGTGCAGTAGCCCACGGTGGCCTCGCTGAGGTTGCCGGTGCCCACCAGCCGTCCGCCCATCGCCTGGGCGATGTAGCGCAGGGTGGTCATGCGCAGCCGGGGCCCCACGTTGATGTCGCTCTCCCGGTTGTAGGGGATGTCGAATTCGCCCTCCGCGGCAGTGCTCTCCAGCTGGTCAGTGACCGCCCGCAGCTCCCGGTGAATCTTGCCGATGTTGATGGTCCGGCTGTTGATGCCCAGAGACTCGCAGACCCGCACGCTGTCCGAGATGTCCTTCTGCTCCCCGTCGGGCAGCATCACGCCATAGACATTCTCCTTGCCCAGGGCCCGGGCGCACAGCGCCGCCGCCACGGTGGAGTCCTTGCCGCCGGAAATGCCCAGCACGACCTTGGAGAAGTGCTGCTCCGCGGCGAGCTTTTTGATTTCCGCCACCAGGTTGTCCCTGGCCTTGACTGCGTCAAAAGTGTATTCTTTCATCTGTTTTTCTCCTTTTCCACTGATATTAGTCTCCGAAATGGGTTCAAACAATGTCAATCTGGCAGCTCGCCATGGTCTTCAGCGCAGCCTCATGGAGCTCCGGCGTCACCCCCGCGCAGCAATCGCGCCGCACGCTGATGTCCGCCTCCGGGAAATTGGCCTTTAGAATCAGGGCGTTGGACACCACGCAGATGTCCGTGCACAGGCCCATCAGCTCGATGGACAGCTCCGCGCCGTCCCCTGCCAGCTCCCGAATCCGCTCCGGAAGGTACAGGCTGCCGAAGCCCGGCTTCTCCACGAGTTCACAGCCCTCCAGGGCCGCCGCAACCGACTCGGCCAGCTCCCAGCCCCAGGTGCCCCGGACGCAGTGGACCACGGGCAGCTTTCTGCCCTCGGCGGTGGACAGGTAGTCCTCCCCGTGGGTGTCCAGCGTGGCCAGAACCGTGGCTCCCTCGCCGCGGCGCTGTTGGATGTGCTCCGCAGCCGCCGGGACGATGTTTTGTGCCTCCGGGGTGCCCAGACTTCCGCTGATGAAGTCGTTTTGCATGTCAATTACAATCAAAAAGTGCTTCTTTTCCATACCTACCCCTCCTCAGGGCCGCTCAGCCGATACCGGGCTGCCGGACGGCCCCGCTTCTGTCTGGCTCCCTCTCTCTGGTCGGTGCGCACGATGCGTCCGGTGTCGATGTACCGGCTCTGCATGGAGCGGCGGAAATTGCCCCCATCGGTGGGGCGTCCCTGCACCGCTTCGTACACCGTTTGCAGTTCTCTGAGGGTGAAGCTGCCGGTGTCGCAGAGGAAGTGGAAACCGATGTCCGTGTACTGGAGCTTGCCCCGCAGCCGGAGCAGACCCGTCTCCACAATGCTGCCGTGGTCAAAGGCCAGGTCCCGGCGCCGTAAAAGCTCGCCGTCCGGTCCTCTCAGGCACAGGCCCTCCCGGTCCATGCCCAGCTGGAAGAGCTGCTGCCCCTCCCGGAGCTGTCCCAGACTGCCCCAGGGCAGTACGGCCAGGTAGGCGATGGAAATCACCCGGCCCCTGGGGTCCCGCCCCAGGTCCGCGAAGGTGTACAGCTGCTCCAGATACCCCTCGCCCGGTGGAAGCATCTCCCGCAGCAGGCAGCGGGCCGCCTCCTCGGCGGTCTCCTCCTGGCCCACCAGCTTGCCGAACAGGGCCCAGCGCCCCTGAAAGGGCTCCTCGCGGCGGCGGGAGAGCAGGATGCGCAGCTTGCCCTCCTCCACGGTCAGCGCCAGGATGTCTACGGTCACATAAATCTGACCCGATTCCAGCCGCCTGTTCACGGCCACCACCCCCTTTTTTGTCGTTTTGACTATAAATGTATCATACACACAACACGGGGATTTGTCAACACTTTTTTGTCACTTGAACAAAAAATTATGTCCGCATGTCCGTCCACGGCGTACATATCGAAGCTTCACAGCCTCCGCCGAAAAAAACACCCCGCTCAGACAACGCCTGAACGGGGCAGAATCTTGAGATATAAGCCAAAAACGGGTCATTCTCCGAACAGCGGCGTGGAGAAATAGCGCTCCGCCGTGTCCGGCAGCACCGTCACCACGGTCTTGCCCGGCCCCAGCTTCTTCGCCAGCTTCAGGGCCGCGGCCACGTTGGTGCCGCTGGAGATGCCGCACATCAGGCCCTCCTCCCGGGCCAGGCGGCGGGCGGTGCGGATGGCCTCGTCGTCCGTGACCACATAGATGTGGTCGTAGATGGTGCGGTCCAGGATTTCGGGGATGATGCCGTCCCCTATGCCCATCTGGAGGTGGGTGCCGATGGTGCCGCCGGCCAGAATCGCCGCGTTCTCCGGCTCCACCGCCCAAATCTCCATGTCAGGGTTGCGCTCCCGGAGCACCTGGCCGATGCCGGTGATGGTGCCGCCGGTGCCGATGCCGCTACAATAGCCGTGGATGGGACGCCCCACCTGCATCACCAGCTCCCGGGCGGTGTGGAGGATGTGGGCCATGGTGTTGTTGGGGTTCTCAAACTGCTGGGGCACGAACACCTTGGGATTCTTCGCCTTCATGCTCAGCGCCGCGTGCAGGCACTCCTCGATGCACTTGCCGATGTCCCCGGCGTCGTGGATGAGCTTCACCTCCGCGCCGTAGTGGCGCACCAGCTTGCGCCGCTCCTCGCTGACCGAGTCGGGCATGATGATGATGGTGCGGTAGCCCCGCACGGCACCCACCAGAGCCAGACCGATGCCCTGATTGCCGCTGGTGGGCTCCACAATGATGGTGTCGGGCTGAATCAGCCCCTCCCGCTCCGCCTGTTCAATCATGTTCAGGGCGGTGCGGGTCTTGATGGAGCCGCCCACGTTCAGGCCCTCCACCTTGACCAGAACCTCGGCGCTCTCCGGCTCCGGCATCCGATTCAGACGGACCACCGGCGTCCTGCCCACCGCCTCCAGAATGTTGTTGTGAACCAAAATGATAACCTCCTGCCGCGCACCCGGGGCGCGCGCTTTGCTGTTTCCTGATTGCCTCTCCACAGGGCGCCGAAGGGCCGCTGTGAGGGGAGACCTTGACCAATCCGGCGCCGCAACGCCGGAGTCCGCCGCTATCATACCACAGTCTGCGGCCCGGCGCCACAGTTTTCCGCTAAAAAACGGAAATTTCTCCGATTTCCACCGTTGGGGACGGTTCACCGC
>CACZUK010000021.1 GCA_902784305.1 Oscillospiraceae bacterium
CACTGGTTTTAACACACACCTTTGGCACCAATACCACGTTTCTCATTGCATGATTTTCTACGTTTTGACGAAACGGACGCTGGGTGCTGAATAGTTACAGTTTTTTTATTTAGATTTGCACCTTAGTCCAGTTTTTCTCTGAGAACAGATTTTCGGCGTCAAAAGTCTGCCTGTTGGCTTATTACAGAGCGGCATCAGAGAAGAATTGAGCGTGCAATCGAAAAAAACAGCGCTGAACACCTGGTTCAACGCTGTTTTTATCACAATTCTGCTGCAATGATTCTCGCCGTCCCCCTCCCACCCGTCAGGAGCTTCGGGGTCTGGGGCCTGGAGGCCCCGGCGGGTGCAGGGCAGCGCCCTGCCGGGGTTAAGGGGCAGCGCCCCTTACAGGGTTCGGGGCAGAGCCCCGACAATCTCGTCCAGCAGCGCGTTCGCGGCCGCGTCCTTGCTCAGCAGCGGCAGCTCCTTCATGCCCGACCGGGAGAGCAGCGTCAGCACGTTGGTGTCCACGCCGAAGCCCGCTCCGGCCACCTTCACGTTATTGGCGGCGATGAGGTCCAGATTCTTCTTCTCCAGCTTTTTGCGGGAATTTTCCACCATATCCCGGGTTTCCATGGAAAATCCGCACAAAAACTGGCCGGGCCGCTTGTGCTCGCCCAAATATTTGAGGATGTCGGAGGTCCGCTCCAGCGGGATGCTCAGCTCGCCGTCGCCCTTCTTCATCTTGTCCTCAGCCACCGTGGCGGGCCGGTAGTCGGCCACGGCGGCGGCCTTGATGATGAGATCCATCTCCGCGCTGCGGCTGGTGACGGCCTCGAACATGTCCTGCGCGCTCTGGATGTCCACCACGTTCACATAGGGCGGCCGGGGCAAATTCGTCGGCCCGGACACCAGCGTCACGTCCGCGCCCCGGGCGGCGGCGGCCTTGGCGATGGCGTAGCCCATCTTGCCGGTGGAGCGGTTGGTCAGGTAGCGCACCGGGTCCAGCGCCTCCCGGGTGGGTCCGGCAGTGACGAGCACCTTTTTGCCCACCATGTCCTTCTCGTGGCTCAGGTGGTGCAGGCACACCGCCAGCAGCTCCTCCGGCTCCGGCATGCGCCCGGGACCAACCGCGCCGCAGGCCAGCACGCCGGTGCCCGGCTCCAGCAGCTCCCAGCCGAAGCTCCGAAGAATGTTCAGGTTGTTCTGGGTGATGGGATTCAAATACATATTGGTGTTCATGGCCGGGGCCGCGATTTTCGGGCAGGTGCAGGCCAGAACCGTGGTGGTCAGCATGTCGTCGGCCAGCCCGTGGGCCAGCTTGGCCAGCACGTTGGCCGTCGCGGGCGCGATGAGCACCAAATCAGCCCTCTCGGCCAGAGCGATGTGCTCCACGCTGTGGGGATGGTTCCGGTCAAAGGTGTCCACAGCCACCCGGTTCCCGGTGAGCTGCTCGAAGGTCAGCGGCGCGATGAACTCTGTGGCGTTTTGGGTCATGACCACCCGCACGTCCGCATGCTGCTTTTTGAGGGCGCTGGCGAGCATGGCGGACTTGTAGCAGGCGATGCCGCCGGTGACGCCCAGCAGGATTGTCTTGCCTTTCAACATAAAATCACCCCATATAGTCTGATTTTTACCCGGAAACAGGAAAAAAGCAGGCGCCTCCTGTGGTACGGTGGTGCCTGCAAAAAAAGAGAGCAGGTGATGGGAATCGAACCCACGTGGCCAGCTTGGGAAGCTGGAGTTCTGCCATTGAACTACACCTGCACAGCGAAGCTATTATAGCACCGGCAGGCGGAAAATGCAAGCACTTTTTTCGTCGAATCGCATTTTTTCCGCCCGCCGGAGCCGGAATGGGGGGAGCTCACTCCTCCATATACTTCCGGGCGGAGAGCAGTCTGGCCCCCGTGACGATGAGCAGCACGCCCACGGTGAGCCCGGTGACGATGGAGACGATGCCGCAGGCGATGCCCACGGCTCCGCCCGCCAGAACGCGGTTGTAGATTTTTTCCATAGAGTTTCCTCCTGCCCGGCGCGCTGCGTGCGGCGCCGACTGTTTTCTCTCACAGGATACCACAGCAGAGGCCCAAAAGGCAAGACTTTGCGGGCAGAAACAGCTTCTTTCCGCGAAAGCTCCCGCACAGTGGCGAAGCGTGTCGCATAGGCTGGAATGGTTCCCGGGGCGTTGGGGAATAAGGGCCCGGCGCGGGTGGGATACTGAGCTTGTCCTGTACATAGGAGGCCCTGAGGCGGCGACCTTGGGGCACTCCTGGCAGGGGAAGCGAAGGAGCGTGAGAAACATGGACACCAACGTCAGACGAGGAGACATCTTTTACGCGGACCTGAGCCCGGTGGTGGGCAGTGAGCAGGGCGGCGTGCGGCCGGTGCTCATCATCCAGAACGACATGGGCAACCGCCACAGCCCCACGGTCATCGCCGCGGCCATCACCTCTCAGATGAACAAGGCGAAGCTGCCCACCCACATCGAGCTCATCAACCAGAACTGCGGCCTGACGCGGGACAGCGTGGTGCTGCTGGAGCAGATTCGCACCCTGGACAAACGCCGCCTGCGCGAGCGCATGGGCCATCTGGACGGCCCCATGATGGACGAGGTGGACAAGGCCATCGCGGTGAGCATGGGGATTCGGACCCGGCTGGTGTGACGGGTCCGATTTGGCGGGTTTTTCATTGACTTTTGGGGAGCAAAGCGGTACAATAGGGTCTGCTGTATTATCAAGAAAAGAGGAAAGATAGCATTATGATGACCCTCGACTCCTTCAAGGCGGCCCGCGACGTGCTCTACGGCGTCATCCGTCCCACCAGCCTCATCCATTCGGAGTACTTCTCCGCCGAGACCGGCAACAACGTCTTCCTGAAGCCGGAGAACATGCAGGTGACCGGCGCGTACAAGATTCGCGGCGCGTACTACACCATCTCCACCCTCTCCGACGAGGAGCGGCAGCGCGGTCTGGTCACGGCCAGCGCCGGGAACCACGCCCAGGGCGTAGCCTACGCCGCCCAGAAGGCGGGCGTGAGCGCAACCATCGTCATGCCCACCACGACCCCCCTCATCAAGGTGAACAACACCAAGAGCTACGGGGCCAACGTCATCCTCCACGGCGCGACCTTCGACGACGCCGCCGAGGAGGCCGCCCGCCTGAGCGAGGAGCAGGGCCTGACCTATGTGCACCCCTTCAACGACCTGCGGGTGGCCACGGGTCAGGGCACCATCTCCTATGAGATTTTCAGCGACCTGCCGGACGTGAACGTGATTCTGGTGCCCATCGGCGGCGGCGGACTGGCCAGCGGCGTGGCCACCTACGCGAAGATTCTCAACCCCGGCGTGAAGGTCATCGGCGTGGAGCCTGCCCTGGCCGCGTCCATGAAGGCCAGTCTGGAGGCCGGTGAGATTGTCACCCTGCCAAAGGTGGACACGATTGCCGACGGCGTGGCGGTTAAGACCCCCGGCGACAAGGTTTTTCCCTACATTCAGGAGCATCTGGACGGCATCATCACCATTGAGGACCAGGAGCTGGTCTCCGCCTTCCTGGACATGATGGAGAAGCACAAGATGATCGTTGAGAACGCCGGCCTGCTCACCGTGGCGGCGCTCTACCATCTGAAGGACTGGGGTATCCAGAACGCCAATGTGGTGCCCATCATGACCGGCGGCAACATGGACGTCATCACCATGTCCTCTCTCATTCAGCACGGTCTGATTCTGCGGGGCCGGATTTTCACCTTCTCCGTGAATCTGCCCGACCGGCCCGGCGAGCTGCTGAACGTGGCGGGCATCCTGGCCAGGGAGAACGGCAACGTCATCAAGCTGGACCACAACCAGTTCGTGAACGTGAACCGCCAGAGCGGCGTGGAGCTGACCGTGACTCTGGAGGCCTTCGGCCACGCCCACAAGCATCAGATTCTGGAGGCACTGAAAAAAGAGGGCTACAACGCCCGCGAGGTGGACCCGTCTTTGTAACCAGGCTCGCGCCTGGAGGCAATCTCCCTCCGGCTGTCAGTGGTTGCCGGACTTCCGGCCCCGATTCCTGTACGAAATGGGAAAGCCGGTGGCCGGGTCCTGGGGCCGCTTCGTTGCGAGGTGGACCCGTCTTTGTAACCAGGCTCGCGCCTGGAGGCAATCTCCCCCCGGCTGTCAGTGGTTGCCCAACTCCCGGCCCCGATTCCTGTGCAAAATGGGAACGCCGGTGGGCCGGGTCCTGGGGCCGCTTCGTTGCGAGGTGGACCCGTCTTTGTAACCAGGCTCGCGCCTGGAGGCAATCTCCCTCCGTCTGTCAGTGCTTGCCCAACTCCCGGCCCCGATTCCTGTGCAAGACAGAAACTCCGGCAGGCCGGGTCCTGGAGCTGCGTCGTTTCGAGGCTATGCCATCGGGTTGAAGCAGAAACGTTAGAAAAAAGGAGAAATCCATGCAGTACTTACCCCCCGCTCTGGAGACGCTGGTGGAGCAGTTCGCCCGTCTGCCGGGCATTGGCCGCAAGTCCGCCCAGCGTCTGGCCTTCCATGTGCTGAACCTGTCCGAGGAGGAGGCCCACGCCTTTGCCGACGCAATTATGGGCGCCAAGCGCTCCGTCACCTGCTGTCCCGTGTGCCAGAACCTGACGGAGGGCGACGGACCCTGCGCCATCTGCTCCAGCTTCAAACGGGACAAGGGCGTCATCTGCGTGGTAGCGGACCCGAAGGACGTGATCGCCTTCGAGCGCAGCGGGGAGTACAACGGCGTTTACCATGTGCTCCACGGCGTCCTCTCCCCCATGAGCCACGTGGGGCCGGACGATTTGAAGGTGGCCGAGCTGGTCAGCCGGGTGGCACAGGGCGGCGTGGAGGAGGTCATCATGGCCACCAACCCCGACACCGAGGGCGAGACCACCGCCATGTACCTTTCCCGGCTTTTGCAGCCCTTTGGGGTCAAGGTGACACGCCTTGCTTATGGTATCCCCGTGGGCAGTCACCTGGAGTACGCCGACGAAGCCACTCTCATGCGCGCGCTGGAGGGTCGGCAGCGGATGTGACCAGGCTGCGCAAAGCCCAAAAACGTCAAGCGCCTTTCGTTCGGAAAAGCGCTTGACGAAATCGTAATTTGGTGTTATCATCATCACAAGAGGCGGTCACCTGTTGCAGCAGGTTCGGCTCATCCTCTGAAGATTTATAATCTTGAAGAAATGGCCGTTCCTTTATGCGTGGGGGCGGTTATTTCTTTGTCGTTATGTTAATAACGCCGAAAATAACAACAGCGAGAAGGTTCAGCAGCATAGCAGGAAAAGCGTCGGAAATCAACTGTTTTAGTCACGTACGTGCCGCCGACGGGCAGAGTGCTTGAAGAACAATCTGCTGGCGCGCAAAACCGGAATCACCGCGAAATTTCAATAAAACTGCGAATCCTTCCCACAATCCAGTGAAAATCGCTCATCCCCGCTCATCATCTGCCACTATGGAAACCAATCTACTGTACGAGGCACTCTATACCCTCGGCGCCGTACATCTTTGCCCGTTCTGAGTGGAACGGGGCGCCGACGGGCGAAGCGATTAAAAAAGGCGAAGCGATTAAAAAAGGCGAAGCGATTAAAAAAAGACCCCTGTGCATCTCTGCACAGGGGCTTTTTGACTGCAATCAATAGTATCTCTTGCGGTTCTTGCGGGCCGCCTCAGACTTCTTGCGGCGCTTCACGCTGGGGCTCTCATAGTGCTCACGCTTACGGACCTCAGCCAGAACACCGGACTTGGCGCAGGAGCGCTTGAAGCGCTTCAGAGCGTTGTCCAGGGATTCGCCTTCTCTCACTCGAACTTCAGCCATTCTATTTTTCCCTCCCTCCGAATATGCCCAGGGAGTCTTGAACAAGGGCACAGCAATCCCGCTCAACACGGGACGTAAGGACATTATATCGGTTCCATTCCCGTTTGTCAACAGCTTTTTCGACCCTTTTGTAAAATGTGTCAAAAAATTTGAGCTATAATGGACAGCTGTGGCCTAAGCTGCGGCCTGCTCAGCGGAAAATGAGATTCACAATCTTTACGCTGCCGGTTTTCTTGTCCCGGACCACGATTTTCTTGACCAGAGTCTTGCCCTCGGCCTGCTTCTGGATGCGCGGCTCGGCCAGAGCGGTGTCCACCACGGTCTGGTCGTCGGCGTCCACGGGCACGATGATGTTCGCCCGCACCTTGCCGGCCACCTGCACCGCCAGCTGCACCGTGGCGGCGATGGTCTTGCTCTCGTCGTACTCCGGCCAGCGCTGCTGGCAGATCATACCCTCGGCGGCGAAGCCCATAGTCTCCCACAGCTCCTCGCAGATGTGGGGCGCCACAGGGCTGAGCATCAGCAGCAGGGCCTTGAAGTCGCCCTTGGTGCAGCCGTTGGCGTAGAAGTCATTCACCAGCGCCATCAGGGCGGCGATGCCGGTGTTGAACTTCATGGCCTCGATGTCCTCGTTGACCTTCTTAATGGCCTTGTGGATGGCGCTGACGTTCTTCTCGCTGTACTCCAGGGAGTCGGTGACCTGGTCCTGGAGGTTCCACACGCGGTCCAGGAAGCGCTTGCAGCCCGCCACGGCCTTGGGGCTCCAGGCGGCGGCCTTGGCGAAGTCGCCGATGAACATGATATAGGTGCGCATGGTGTCCGCGCCGTACTGGGCCACAATGTCGTTGGGGTTGACCACGTTGCCGCGGCTCTTGGACATCTTCTCGCCGCCCTCGCCCAGAATCATGCCGTGAGCGGTGCGCTTCTTGTAGGGCTCGGCGAAGGGCACGACCCCGATGTCATAGAGGAAGTTGTTCCAGAACCGGCTGTAGAGCATGTGCAGGGTGGTGTGCTCCATGCCGCCGTTGTACCAGTCCACCTGACCCCAGTAGTCCATGGCCTCTTTGGACGCCAGCGCGGTGGCGCAGTCCGGGTCCTCATAGCGCAGGAAGTACCAGCTGGAGCCCGCCCACTGAGGCATGGTGTCCGTCTCGCGCTGAGCAGGGCCGCCGCAGCAGGGGCAGGTGGTGCTGACCCAGTCGGTCATGGCGCTCAGGGGGCTTTCGCCGTCGTCGGTGGTCTCGTAGCTCTCCACCTCGGGCAGCAGCAGGGGCAGCTGGTCCTCGGGCAGGGCCACATAGCCGCACTTCTCGCACTTCACGATGGGAATCGGCTCGCCCCAGTAGCGCTGACGGGAGAACACCCAGTCGCGGAGCTTGTAGTTCACCTTGGCGTGGCCGATGCCCTCCTTCTCCAGATGGGCAATCATGGCGGCGATGGCGTCCTCCACGCTCAGGCCGGTGAGGAAGCCGGAGTTGACCATCACGCCGGTGGCCACGTCGGTGAAGGCCTCCTTGCTCAGGTCCACCAGCTCGCCCTCGGCGTTGGCGACCACCTGCACGATGGGCAGACCAAAGGCCTGGGCGAACTCGAAGTCACGGGTGTCGTGGGCGGGCACGGCCATAATGGCACCGGTGCCGTAGGTGGCCAGCACGTAATCGGAAATAAAAATGGGGATTTTCTTGCCGTTGACCGGGTTGATGGCCTCCACGCCCTCCAGGCGCACGCCGGTCTTGTCCTTGGCCAGCTCCGTGCGCTCGAAGTCGCTCTTGGCGGCGGCCTTGCGGACGTAATCCTCCACGGCGTCGTAGTTGGCAATCTTGTCCTTCCACTTGGTCACATAGGCGTGCTCGGGGGCGATGACCATGTAGGTCGCACCGAAGAGGGTGTCCGCGCGGGTGGTGTAGACGGTGAGCACATCGCCCTCGGTGGTGTTGAAGTTGACCTCCGCGCCGGTGGAGCGGCCGATCCAGTTCTTCTGCTGGATGGCGACTCTGGGGATGTAGTCCACAGTGTCCAGGCCGTCAATGAGCCGCTGGGCGTACTCGGTGATTTTGAGCATCCACTGGCTCTTCTCCTTGCGCACCACCTCGCTGCCGCAGCGCTCGCACACGCCGTTGACCACTTCCTCATTGGCCAGCACGCACTTGCAGCTGGTGCACCAGTTCACGGGCATGGAGGTCTTGTAGGCCAGGCCCTTCTTGAACAGCTGGAGGAAAATCCACTGGGTCCAGTGGTAGTAAGCGGGGTCGGTGGTGTTGATTTCCCGGTCCCAGTCGAAGGAATAGCCCAGCATCTGGAGCTGATTGTGGAAATTCTTCACGTTCCGCTCGGTGACCACGGCGGGGTGGATGTGGTTCTTGATGGCGTAGTTCTCGGTGGGCAGGCCAAAGGCGTCGTAGCCGATGGGAAACAGGACGTTGCAGCCGTCCATGCGCTTCTTGCGGGCCACCACGTCCATGGCGGTGTAGGGCCGGGCGTGGCCGACGTGCAGGCCCTGTCCGGAGGGGTAGGGGAACTCCACCAGGCCGTACCACTTGGGACGGGTGGTGTCGCCGGTGACGGCCCGGAAGGCCTTGGAATCGTTCCAGCGCTGCTGCCATTTCTTCTCAATGGCGGTGAAATCGTACTTCAACTCGTATCACACTTTCTTCGTTGATTTTGGGCTTATTCGCCCATTTTTAGTTCATTTTTAGTTCAGAGAACGGCAAAAGGATTTCCAGCCGCGGCACCGCGTCTCCCACGTTGTAATACAGCCGCAGGCCGCCGTCCTCCAGCGCGAAGGCCTCCGGGACATCCGCCATGCCCGCGATTCGCTCTATCGTGTCCGCACGGAACTCCGGGTCGTCGGCGTAGGCGTCCTCCGGGAAGTGCTCGCGCACCTGCTCGGGCAGTTTGGCGGTGTCAATCAGCTCGTCCAGGCCCAGGGCCATGGAATCGCTGCGGCGAATCACGGTCCCCACCTTGTAGAAGTAGGGATGGGCGCCGCCGCTCCAGAAGCCCGACTCGCCGGAGAAGGACACATAGTCCTCATTGGCCCAGACGGTGGTCAGCTCCATCTCGTCGAAGAAGGGCAGCATATTTGCCAGCGTCTCCTCGTCCATGGACTCCCGGTAATCGTCCAGATAGCTGTCATCCACCCCAGATTGTGCCTCGGCCTCGGCCATATAGTTCAGATAATTGCTGTTCACATAGTCGTTCAGCGCCTCGCTGCCCTCGCCGGAGAACACGGGATAGGTGAACCCGAAATAGTATACCTCCCGGCCGCTGCTCTCGGTGGTGGAGAACTTTTTGCGTTCAAAGCGCCATTCCAGACCCGCGGCGCTGCCCCCGTTCGGGAGCTCGCTCTCCTCCCCGGGTGCGGCTTCCGCGGCGGCGGATGCCTCGGCACCCTCGGACGCCGCGCTCGCGTCACCAACGCGCTCCGCCTCCGGGACGGACTCCACGGCGGCGCTGCCGCTCCCGGCGCTCTGCGCGGCGCTGTCCGACGCGGGCGCGGAGGCCGCGCAGCCGGTGAGCAGGCACAGGGCGCACAGCAGGGCCGTCAGACGGCGGCTCATTCCTCCGCCTCGCTCTTGCCCAGCAGCTCGGCCACGTCCACGCTGTCCGCGTCGCGCCACAGCCGCTCCAGGCTGTAGAACTCCCGCTGCTCGGGCAGGAACAGGTGGACAATGACGCTGCTGAAGTCCAGCACGCGCCAGCCGCTCTCCCGCTCGCCCTCCACGCTGTAGGGGGTCTCGCCCAGCTTCTCGGCGGCCACCTCCGTCTCGTCGGAGAGGGTGCGCAGCTGGGTGGTGGAGGCGGCGGTGGCCATGACGAAGTAGTCGGCCAGGGTGGTCACGTCGGTGGTGTGGAGGACCTCCACGTTCATCGCGCGCTTGGCGTCCAGCGCCTTGACAATGGCGCTCACAAGCTCCAGAGATTCAGCCATAGTTATGCTCCTTTTTAAATCGCTTCGCCCGCCAGGCTGCGCCTGGAGGCAATCGCTTCGCCCGTCAGCGGCACGGACAAAGAAATATCGGGGAAAAAGCCTGCCGCTGAGGCAAAAAATGAGGATTTTTCGACCATCTTTTGGGGTGGTTCCCGTCGGGCACAGCATTGTGAATTGTGCATTGTGCATTCCCCTCAAGGGGGACTTTCGCCGCTCCTTTTTGATTCGCGGTTCCTGTGTGCATCAGCCGACCGGCTCCTCCCGGACCCCCTCAGCCAGCAGCCACTCCCGCGTCTCCAGCGTTCTGGGGTGGATGGGATTTCCCCGGTCCCGGTTGTGCGCAATGGTCACATTCAGCCCGTAGAGCACCGCCGCGTCCAAATCCTCCACCACCAGCTCCCGCAGGCGCTCGCACCAGGCATAGCTCCGGCTGGGCTCGGCGTAATCGGCGATGTAGAGGATTTTCTCCAGCAGACCCATGCCGGGCCGGCCTGTGGTGTGGGAGCGGATGGCCTGACAGACCTCCTCCGGCATCCCGAACACGCTTCTGGCCACCTGCGCGCCCGTGACGGCGTGCAGCAGCGGCGGCATGGAGCGCTCCATCTGGTCTAACACGATACCATACTTTTCGCAGGATTGCAACTGCTCCTCCGCGCTCCAGTACTTGGTGCAGTCGTGGAGAATGGCGGCCTTGCGGGCCAGCTCCTCCGACGCGCCCCAGCGCCGGGCCAGCAGCGCCGCCTCCGTCTCCGTGCCCCGGATGTGGGGCAGTCGCCGGGCTTTGACCATGGAGCAGGACGCGGCGCGCAAATCCTCCAGAGACAGGCGCTTCAAATCCTTCCCCACACCGTAGAGCCCGTGGCGCAGAATACAGCCGTAGACGCCCTGGTCCAGCAGCTCCTGTCCGCCACCGGCGCGCAGCGCGTCCCGCAGCTGGGTGGAGGAGACCACAAAGCGCTCCGGCAGCGGAATGACCCGCACCACCGCGCCGAACTCCCGCTCCAGCCGGGCGGTCTGCTCCGCGAAGCCCTCCTCCCCGGCCTGGGTGCGGCCAAAGGCGGCGATGTGGGCGTATTTGCAGATGAGCTCCGGGTGATACCACTGGTGGAGGGTCAGAAACATGTCCGTGCCCATGAGCAGCCACAGCTCGTCCTCCGGATGGGCGCGGCGCAGCTCCTCCAGGGTGTGGGCGGTGTAGCTGCGGCCCTCCCGGCGCAGCTCCAGGTCGGAGGCCACGAACCGGGTCTGCCCGTTGCTGAGGCGGTCGGCCATGACCTGGGTCATCTCCAGGCGCTGCACGGGCGTGGCGCTGCCCTCGGGCAGGGGCTTGTGGGGCGGGATGTTGTCCGGCATGAGAATCAGCCGGTCCAGCTCCAGCGCCTGGGCCACACTTCTGGCGGCGGCCATGTGGCCCAGGTGAGGCGGGTTAAACGTGCCGCCGTAGAGACCGATACGCATTGCGCTCCCGCCTCCTTCTGCTCCGGCCGCACAGCACCCGGACCAAAATCTGAAGAATGGCCCAGAACCAGCTCACGCCGAAGAGGACGTAAAAGGCGTCGCCCTCCAGAAACACCTGGCCGCCCTTGGTCTGTACGCGCACCTTTTTGTTCATGCTCATTTCCTCAGCGCCCTGCGCACCAGCCAGATGGCCAGGCCCGTCACCAGCACCACGGCGCTCACCGCCGCGGTCAGGGCCTTCCAGTTGGCCCGGGCGGTGGCCAGCCAGTTGACGTTCTTCACCTTGTGGACCTTGAGGCCGTCGTCCTCGTTGGTGACGATATAGCTCTCAGGCTCTCCGGGGTCGTTCAGCCAGTTCTGCACGTCCTGTTCCCAGCTCTTCGGATACTCCATGGTGTCCCTTCCTTTCCGTTTGCGTTTCAGCACGATTGTGGTGGGCCTGTACGCCCCGCCGATGATGGTATTTTCCGGTTCTGTCTCGCTATTATTACCCTTTTTCATACTTTTTACCAGCCGTTTTCTTCTGCTTCGGCTGTACCAGCTGGATGCACTTCTCCCCCAGCCGCTGGCTGTGCCGGTAGAGCACGAAGCGGCTGCCGATGACCTGCACCGGCTCGGCGTGGCAGCGCCTGCACAGCTCGTCGCAGGCCTCCCGGGCGCTGAGCATACTGTTTTCCAGCACCTTGCCCTTGATGAGCTCGTGGGCGGAAAGGGCCTCGTCGGCGCTCTGAACCACGTTGTCGGTCACGTCGCCCTTGCCGATGGTCAGCGTCACCTCCAGGGTGTTGGCCATGGCGCGCAGCTGCGCCCTCTGCTTGCTAGTCAGTTCCATTGGATGTTGTTCCTTCCTGAATTGTTGCGGCAACCCCTTACAGGGAGCACTTTGCTCCCGTCTCATGACGCGGGGAAGCCTTATTCCCGATTGCCCAGCATGACCTGAATCTTCGTGCGCACCATGTCAAAGGCCACGTCGTTCATGCCGGAATTGATGACAATGTCGGCCATGGCCTTGGTGGGTGCCACATACAGATAGTGCATGGGCTTGACGGTGGTGATGTACTGTCGGTAGATGTCCTCCAGGCTGCGGCCGCGCTGCTTCACGTCGCGGATGGCCCGGCGGAGGATGCGCTCGTCGGCGTCGGCCTCCACATAGATTTTGATGTCCAGCAGCTCCCGCAGCCGCGCGTCCTGGAGCACCAGAATCCCCTCCACCAGCAGAATGCCCCGGGGCTCCACCCGGATGGTCTTGTCCGAGCGGTTGTGGTGGGCGTAGTCGTAGGTGGGGCTGTAGATGACCTTCCCGGCCTTGAGCTCCTGAATGTGGCGCACCAGCAGGTCGGTCTCCAGGGCGTCGGGGTGGTCGTAGTTGGTGAGCTTGCGCTCCTCGAAGGTCTTGTCGTCCTGACGCCGGTAGTAGTTGTCGTGGTAGAGCACCGAAATGTGGTCCTTCAGCTCCGCCTTCAGCCGGTTGGTGAAGGTGGACTTGCCCGAGCCGGTGCCGCCGGCCACGCCTATGACAATGGGTTCCATATCTGTCTCTCCCCTCTGCACACGCTGGAAGCTCTTATGATTCCTTTTTAGCTCTTAATGCCGTAAATATCGGCAAAAATCAGCTGTTTTCCGTCTGATTCTTCAAAAACTCCGCCAACTGTCCGGCGAAGGAGCGCAGCGCCTGTCCGCGGTGGGAAATCGCGTTTTTCTCCTCCGGCGTGAGCTGGGCGAAGGTCTTTTTCAGCCGCGGCACGAAGAAGATGGGGTCGTAGCCGAAGCCCCCCTCCCCCATGGGCGTGAAGGCCACGGTGCCCTCGCATTTCCCCTGCGCAGTGAGGACGCTTCCATCGGGGAAGCAGCAGGCGACGGCGCACTCAAAGCGGCAGGTCCGGGGGAACTGCCCCGCCACGCCCTGGAGTACCAGCGCATAGCGCTGCTGGTCGGTAAGCCCTTCCCCGCCGTAGCGGGCGGAGTAGACGCCGGGCGCGCCGCCCAGCGCGTCCACGCACAGACCGGAGTCGTCGGCGATGGCGGGCAGGCCGCTGGCCTCCATGACGGCTTTGGCCTTGATGAGGGCGTTGTCCGCGAAGGTGGTTCCGTTCTCCTCCGGCTCCAGGTCGAGGCCCAGCTCGGACTGGAGCACCACCTCCACGCCCAGCTCGTCCAGAATCTCCCGCAGCTCCCGCAGCTTGTTCCGGTTGTGGCTGGCAAGTACGAATTTCATGGGCAGAACGCCTCCTTTTTCAATCGTTTCGCCTGTCTGCCTCTCCCCACATTGCTTCGCAATGGTCCTACCTCCCCAAAGGGGAAACGATAAGAGGCACTGCCTAAGCAGCCCTCCCCTCTGGGGAGGGGGGACCGTCGGCAATGCCGACGGTGGGAGAGGAAAACCTTAGATCAGCGCCTCGACGAACTCTCGCGCCACGAACGGCTTGAGGTCGTCGATGCCCTCGCCCACGCCCACCAGCTTGACGGGCACCTTGAGCTCCCGGGAGATGGCCAGCACGATGCCGCCCTTGGCGGTGCCGTCCAGCTTGGTCAGCACAATGCCGGTGATGGGGCAGATTTTCATGAACTCCTTGGCCTGATTCAGGCCGTTCTGGCCGGTGGTGGCGTCCAGCACCAGCAGGACCTCCTTGTCGGTGAAGGGGCACTCGCGCTGGATGACGCGGCTCATCTTGTTGAGCTCGTTCATCAGGTTGGACTTGTTGTGCAGCCGTCCGGCGGTGTCCACCAGCACCACGTCAATGCCGCGGGCCTTGGCGGCGTTGATGGAGTCGAAGACCACGGCGGCGGGGTCGGCTCCCTCGCCCTGCTTGATGATGGGCACACCGCAGCGGTCGGCCCAGATGGTCAGCTGCTCGGAGGCGGCAGCGCGGAAGGTGTCGGCGGCGGCGAAGAGCACGCTTTTGCCCTCGGACTTGAGCCGCGCGCCGATTTTGCCGATGCTGGTGGTCTTCCCCACGCCGTTGACCCCGATGAAGAGGATAACGGAGGGGTGGAAGTCGATTTTCAGGGAGGTGTCGCCCTTGCGGACCATCTCCTCCAGAATGTTGAGCATGATGCCCCGGGCCTCCTTCACGGTCCGGACCTTGAGGAACTCCACCCGGCGGCGCAGCTCGGCCACGGCCTGAACGGCGATGTCCATGCCCGCGTCGGCCAGAATCAGGCGCTCCTCCAGCTCGTCATAAAGGTCGTCGTTCAGGTCGCTGAACGCGCTGAAATTGACGATTTTCTTGACCTTATCAAAAAATCCCATACGTTTTCCTCCTCTTTATCGCTTCTCTCTGTCTATCCTCAGTTCTCGGTCTGTCTTCGATTCTCTGTCCCGGGTTCCGCTTTATCGCTTCTCTCTGTCTATTCTCTGTCCCGGGTTCCGCGCCCGTCAGGAGCTTCGGGGTCTGGGGCCCGCGGCCCCAGCGGGGTCCAGGGGCGGAGCCCCGGCGGGGTCCAGGGGCGGAGCCCCGGCGGGGTCCAGGGGCAGAGCCCCGGCGGGGTCCAGGGGCCCGCGGCCCCGGCGGGGTCCAGGGGCGGAGCCCCGGCGGGGTCTGGGGCAGCGCCCCGGCGGGGTTTGGGGCAGAGCCCCAACAGCCCCAACTTCTCTAGCCCTGAATGGCGGCCTCGGCCTCGTTCAGATTCAGCATCAGCATCCGGGAGACGCCCCGCTCCTGCATGGTCACGCCGTAGAGCACATCGGCCTCCTCCATGGTGCCGCGGCGGTGGGTGATAGCGATGAACTGGGTGTGTCCGCTCATGCGGCGCATGTAGTCGGCGAAGCGCACCACATTGTTGTCGTCCAACGCCGCCTCAATCTCGTCCATGACCACAAAGGGCGTGGGCCGCACCTTCAAAAAGGCGAAGTAGAGCGCGATGGCCACAAAGGCCTTCTCGCCGCCGGAGAGCAGGCTGAGCACCTTGAGCACCTTGCCGGGGGGCTGCACCCGAATCTCGATGCCGCAGTTGAGAATGTCCTCGGGGTCCTCCAGCTCCAGCCGGGCGCTGCCGCCGCCGAACAGCTCCTCAAAGGTGACGGAAAACGCCTCGTTAATCCGCTTAAACTCCTGTTCAAAGAGCTTCCGCATCTCCTCGGTGATGCCGCCGATGATGTCCTCCAGCTCCCGCCGGGCGCGCTCCACGTCGTCGCGCTGGCCGGTCAGGTAGTCCCAGCGCTCCTTCACGCGCTGATGCTCCTCAATGGCTCCCACATTCACCGCGCCCAGCGCGGAGATTTGACGTTTCAGGTCCGCGATGCGCCGGGCCGCCCGGGTGGGCGACTCCAATTGCAGGCGCTTTGGCGCGGCGCTGTCGTAGGTCAGCTCGTAGGTCTCCCAGAGCTTTTCGATGATCTGCTTCTCCTCCATCCGGGCAGCGGAGCGCTTCTGCTCCAGCACGGAGCACTCCCGCTCCAGATTCAGCAGCTCGGTGTTCTTGTCCCGGGCGGCCTTGTCGGCCTCCACCCGTTCCTTCTCCAGAATCAGGCGCTCCGCCGCGCCGCGCTCCACGGCCTCCGTCAGGCGCGCCCGACGCTCCCGCAGCGCCTCCCGGCGGCCCTCGCCGTCCCGGAGCTCGCCCCGGAGCTCCCGCTCCCGGACGCGGCACTCCTCCAGCTCCCGCTCCCGGCGCGTCCGGTCCCCGGTGATGTCGGCGGCCAGACCCTCCAGCTCGGAGAGCGCCTGCGCACCCGCCGTCTGCTGGGCCTCCAGTGCGGCCAGCTCGGAACGCGCCTGGGACAATTCCCCGCTGAGTTGTTCCTCTGCGGCCCGGAATTGGCCCTGATTCTGTACTTTATCCTCAGTCTCCTGCCGCGCGGCCTCCGCCTGACCCTCCAGCTCGGACAGGCGCGCGCGAGCCTGCCGGGTCTGCTCTTCAAGCTCATCCCGGCGCTGCGTCAGCTCGTCCAGCTCCTCCAGACACTGGTCCAGACTGTCGTTCAGGGTGCTGCGGAGCACCCGCAGCTGGCTCTCCTCGCCCTCGGCCTTGGAAATCTGGCTCTCCAGCTCCTGACGCTCCCGCTGGGCATTCTCCATTTCATAGCGCCCGGCGCTGACCTCCCGGCGCAGGCCCTCCAACGCCTGACGGCGCTGAGCCAGCTTCTGCTCCACGGCCTGAGCGCGCTGCTCCAGCCCCTCCAGCTCCGCCGAGCGGGACAGAATCCCCGCGCTGCGGCTGGCGCTGCCGCCGGTCATGCTGCCGCCGCTGTTGAGCACCTGCCCGTCCAGCGTGACGATTTTGAAGCGGTGCCGGTACTGCCGGGCCATGGCGATTGCGGCGTCCAAATCCTCCGTGACCACCGTGCGGCCCAGCTGATTGCTCACAATGTTCTGATAGCGCGGCTCGCAGCGCACCAGCTCGCTGGCGATGCCCACGAAGCCGGGACAGCGCTCCACGCCCTGCTCCCCCAGAGTCCGGGGCCCGATGGCGCTCAGGGGCAGGAAGGTGGCCCGTCCGGCCCCTCTCTGCTTCAGGTATTGAATGGCGGCCTTGGCGTCCTCCTCGCGGTCTGTCACGAGGTTCTGCATCCCGCCGCCCAGAGCGGTCTCAATGGCCACGGTGCAGCGGCCGGGCACCTGAATCAGGCCCGCCAGCGGCCCGTGGATGCCGCCCAGCTGACGGCGCTCCGCCGCCTGCATGACCACCTTCACGGCCCGGGAATAGCCCTCGTACATGCGCTCCATCTCGGTGAGCATGTCCCGGCGGCTGCGCAGACTGCCCGCCTCCACGGTCAGCTGGTTCACCGCCTCCGTCTCGGCGCTGAGCCGTTCCTCCCGGCCCCTCAGACGGAGCTGGTGGCCGCTGACCACGTTTTGCAGGCTCCCGGCCCGGTCCCGCAGCCCGTCCAGCCTGGCGCGGGCCTCTCTGCGGCGGGCCTTGAAGTCCTCCAGTTGGGCCTCCGTCTCGCTCTTTCGGCTCTCCAGCCGCTCCCGGCGGCCCTCCAGCTCCTGAGACGAGGCCTCCAGCCCGGAGAGCAGGCTTCGGACCTGGGACAGGCTGGCCGACTGTAAATTCTCCCGCTCCTGAAGCCTGCTCAGCTCCCGGCGCAGGGCCTCGGCCTGCCGTTGATTCTCCTCCCAGCGGCTCCGGAGCGCGTCCAGCCGCGCCTGAACCTCCGCCCGGCGCTGTTTCAGCTCCTCCTGTTGGGCGCGACGCTGCTGAATCTGGGCGGCGATGGCCTCGCCGCGGCCCACCTGGGCCTGCCACTCCCGGCTCAGCCGGTTCTGATTCTCCTCATTGCTGCGCAGCTGGGCGGTGAGCACCGCCTGGGCCGACTCCAGCTCCTGGGCCTCCCGTTCGGTCTGAGCGCCCTGGGCCCGGAGGGTGTCCAGCTCCATATCCGCCTGACGCATCCGGGCGGCCAGCTCCTCGCCCCGGCGGTAGAGCCGCTCCTGCTCGGCGGCGGCGGCGTCCCGCTGCTCGGCGGCGGTGTCGCAGTCCATTTGCAGACGGCGCGTGCGCTGGCGCAGCTCGTCCAGGTTGTCCAGCCACAGGGAGACCTCGACCTCCCGGAGCTGGTCCCGGAGCACCAGATAGGTCCGCGCCTGCTCCGCCTGCCGGGCCAGCGGCTCCAGTTGGAGCTCCAGCTCCGCGATTTTGTCGCCCAGCCGCAGCAGGTTGTCGCTGGTGCGCTCCAGACGGCGCTCGGCCTCCTCCTTGCGGTGGCGGTAGCGGGAGATGCCCGCGGCCTCCTCAAAGACGCTGCGCCGGTCCCCGGAGCGGGTGGACAGAATCTCGTCAATGCGACCCTGTCCAATCATGGAATAGCCCTCCCGGCCCAGGCCCGTGTCCAGGAACAGATCGTTGATGTCCCGGAGGCGGCAGGAGCGCCGATTGATGTAGTATTCCCCCTCGCCGGAGCGGTAGTACCGGCGGGTAATCATGACCTCGTTCTCCTCCATGGGGAGCACGCCGTCGCTGTTGTCCAAAATCAGAGAGACCTCCGCGCAGCCCAGCGCTCTGCGCTTAGCCGTGCCGCCGAAGATCACATCCTCCATCTTCCCGCCCCGCAGACTCCGGGTGGACTGCTCGCCCATCACCCAGCGAATGGCGTCGGAGAGGTTGCTCTTGCCGCTGCCGTTGGGCCCCACGATGGCGGTGACGGCCTCCCCGAAGGTGAGCACCGTCTTGTCGGGAAAGGATTTGAACCCCTGAATTTCCAATGCTTTCAGGTACAAATCGTCACCTCGTCCTCTGGCGGGGCGCACCGCGCGCTCACGCGTCCAAACGCTCCGCCCGCTCCGCTCCTCCGGGCCGAAGGGACGGCGTCGGGGAGCAGAACACAGATATACAGGGTAATTATAGCAACTCTTCCTCCAAATTGCAATGGAAGATTGCAATTTCACCGGATTTCCACAAATCCCGCCCGGCCGGGGAAAAACTTCTCTTTTCACCTTGACAGGGGGGTGAAATGTGCCTATACTACTATTCATCATGGATTTTCATGACCTTTTTTACCTCGCACGGGCAACAGGCGCGGATTTGTCCCGTTTTCGCCCGTTTTGGACCATTTTCAGCCAGCATCAGGGCTGCGCTGAGCATTGATTGGAAAGGATTGGTGTGCTGCTATGGCAAATCCCGTGAAACTGACCCCTGCCCGACTCAAGGAGCTCCAGGAGGAGCTGGCATGGATGAAGTCCGTGCGTGAGAAGGAGGTTGCGGAGCTCATCAAGGAGGCCCGCTCCTTCGGTGACCTGTCGGAGAACTCCGAATACGACGAGGCGAAGGAGCAGCAGGGCAAGCTCTACTCCCGCGAGGCGGAGGTGGAGGCCATTCTGGAGAACTACGAGCTCATCACCGAGGACTCCGCCTTTGACGGCACCGCCGGCATCGGCACCACGGTGAAGGTCTTCGACCCGGAGCTGGACATGGAGCAGGAGCTGCGCATCGTCGGCTCCCAGGAGGCCGACCCCATGGAGGGCCGCATCAGCGACGAGTCCCCGCTGGGCAGTGCGCTGCTGGGCAAGGCCGTGGGCGACGTGGTCCAGGTGGAGGCGCCCGTCGGCACGGTGGAGTACCGCATCATGGACATCTACATGAGCTGAGGTGAGACGATGGCAAAGCAATTCCAGCCGCTGAACCCCGCCACGGAGCGGGAGACCCGCCGCACCAAGCTGAAGAACCTCCGGGAGGCGGGCCGCGACCCCTTTGTGGAGACGAAGTTCGACTTCGACACCCAGGCCGCGGACATCAACAACCATTACGACGAGCTGGAGGGTAAGATCGTCCGGGTGGCCGGCCGCCTGATGAGCAAGCGCGGCATGGGCAAGGTGAGCTTCTGCGACCTGCGGGACGACTCCGGCAACGTGCAGCTCTACGTGCGCCGGGACCTGGTGGGCGAGGAGCCCTACAGCTACTTCAAGAAGTACGACCGGGGCGACATCGTGGGCGTGGTCGGCGAGGTGTTCAAGACCGAAAAGGGCCAGATTTCCGTCCGGGCCTCTGAGGTCACGCTGCTGGCCAAGAGCCTGAACCCCCTGCCGGAGAAGTTCCACGGCCTGACGGACCGGGAGACCCGCTACCGCGAGCGCTATGTGGACCTCATCGTGAACCCGGAGGTGAAGGACACCTTCGTCAAGCGCAGCCTGATTATGAAGGAGCTGCGGGCCTTCCTGGACGGCCGGGGCTTCCTGGAGGTGGACACCCCGATCCTGACGCCCTTTGAAATCGGTGCCAGCGCCCGGCCCTTCTACACCCACCACAACACGCTGGACCTGGACATGGTGCTGCGCATCGAGACGGAGCTGTACCTCAAGCGGCTCATCGTGGGCGGCATGGACCGGGTCTACGAGGTGGGCCGCATCTTCCGCAATGAGGGCATGGACCCCAAGCACAACCCGGAATTCACCACCATCGAGCTCTATCAGGCCTATACGGACTTCCAGGGCATGATGGACCTGGTGGAGGACATGATGAAGGCGGTGGCGCAGAAGGTCTGCGGCACGCTGGTGGTGCCCTATCAGGGCCAGGAGATTGACCTGGGCCACTGGGAGCGCCTGACCATGGTGGAGGCGGTGAAGAAGTACTCCGGCGTGGACTTCAACGACTGGCAGAGCGACGAGGACGCCATCGCCTGCGCGAAGGAGCACGAGGTGGAGCTGCCCGAGCTGCCCACCAGGGGCGCGATTCTGGCGGAGTTCTTTGACAAGTATGTGGAGGACAAGCTGATTCAGCCCACCTTCATCTACGACTACCCGGTGGAAATCAGCCCGCTGGCCAAGCGCAAGCCCGGCGACCCGGCCTTCACGGAGCGTTTTGAGTACTTCATCAACGCCACGGAGTTCGGCAACGCCTTCTCCGAGCTCAACGACCCCATCGACCAGCGCGAGCGCTT
>CACZUK010000022.1 GCA_902784305.1 Oscillospiraceae bacterium
CGGGGATTACAGGCATCGGCGCACAATGGAACTTCGGCGTTGAACGGCTCTTTTCCACCAACTCTTCGTTGCGAAAACTTGAAATCCACAAAGGATTCCCGCGTTTCCGCGCCTTGATTTGGCGAAAAATATCTCGCTCACCGCTCTCGTCCCATTATGCGTCGAAGCCTTATTCTTCGCTCCCCGGCGAAGAACTTTTCTCTCCCGTATCTCCGCTCTGCTCAGGATGGATGCAGGCCATCACAAACTCCTTCAAGACAGCGTTTGCGGTGCGGCCCTGCCGGGCGGCATATTCCTTGAAAGCCATGGCCTCCTCCCGCTTGAGCCGGATGCCGATGGTCAGCATGTTCCTGCTGTCCCATTTGCGGTTGGCGGTCTTGTGAGCATCAGAAGTCTTGATTATCGTAAAAGACGATGAACATTTGCTGCCATGCTCAGACTCATTTTCTCCTGTTCGATGACCGTAAAGCTGCTCTGTCGCACGTCCTCCCGAGAAGTGAGGCCGAAAAAGGGGATGGACAGCTCAACAGCAAGACAGTCAGAACAGGGTATCCCGGAAGCAGAGCATAGGTCTGTTCCTGTCATAGTCCCAGCTGTGGTGTGCATCCCCGCGGCAGTGCTCCAGGTGGGCACAGCCGCGGCAGAACTCCGAATCCGCCGCCAGATCCCGCCGAAAGAGGGAGAAACGCTGCTCCCACACGTCCCGGAAACGGTCCCGGCGGATGTTGCCCTGTATGGTCTCCGGTCGGCGCTCAATATCAAGGCAGGCCCCAATATCCCCATTTGCCATAATGCTGGCGGTATAGATTCCGGCATTGCACAGCCAGTACCAGTTCCGGACCTCCCGCTCCAGCTGTGGACCCAGATAGTGGCTGCACCCGTACTCCACGGGGAAGCCCTGCATTCGCTTCTCCCGAATAAAGCGGAAGAGCCGACGATAGTCCTCTGATGTACACATCAACTCCGGCCGCAGCAGCGCCCGTCCAATCGGCTCCAGGTTGATGACCCGCCAGGAGTCAATGTCCAGGCCGCACATAATCTCAAAGAGCGCGTCCAGCTCCCCAATGTTTCCGTGGTTGACCACCGTTGTCACCTGCACGTGGTGGAAGGCCCGCTCGCCAATCAGGTTTTGGATTCCCTCCATGGCCAGTGCATAGCCTCCGGGAAAGCCCCTGAGACGGTCATGGGTCTCCGGGAGGCCGTCAATGGAGATGGATATGGTGCCCATTCCGCACTCTGCCAGACGGTGCGCAACCTCCCGGGTAATCAGTGTGCCGTTGCTGGTCATGCCCCAGTGGTAGCCCAGTTTTCTGGCGAAAGCCATGATCTCAAAGAAATCCGGCCGCAGCAGCGGCTCTCCGCCGGTAATGCACAGCTGAAGTGTCCGGATGTCAAAGTCCTCCCTGACCTCCCGGAGAATCCGCTGGTACTCCGCAAGGCTGAGCTCTTCCCCCTGCGGGCCTCCGCAGCTGCTCCCACAGTGGAAGCAGTGCTCATTGCAGCGGAGCGTCAGCTCCAGAAACAGTTGGCGCAGCTTTGGTTCCCGATAAAGGCCGCGAACATACTCCGCGAGCGTATCCAAATGCCGTTGTTTGCGTGTTCTCATCTCAGCCCCTCCATATCTGATTACCAGAACAGGCTCGAAATCCAGCCCAGAAACCGTTCCAGCAAGGACTGAGACGGCGGCGGTCCATAAACCGTCTGCGGGTAATTGTCCTCAGGCAGGAAGTCGGATTGTTCCGGCTCATTGCTTCCGGACCAGGAGCTTGACTCCTCTGGAGGCGGGCCATAGACTTCCTCCGGATTATTGTCCTCAGGCAGGAAGTCGGTCTCGTCCGGAGGCGGACCATAGACACACGGCAACATGTTTTCCGCCACGCAAAAATCCGAATGAACCATGGATGTGCGTTCTGCCAAATCCTGCTCATAGGAGTCGGCTCGGCTCTGTCCGGGATCCGGCTGCGTGCCCAGAGATTCCGGCTGGGCACAGCCCGGAATCAGCGCCGAGGATATGAGTATTCCGCCAGCCAGGGCCGCAGCCTTCATGTTGTTCCGTTTCTTCACAGTAAACTCCTTTCTGCCAAACGTACAGTAGAAAGACTGCTTTCTACTGTCTGACGATAAGGTATCCGCAGAAATAAAGCAATACAGGCACTTCTGTTTACGTGAACTGTCCGAAGAGTGTTATACGCTGGATTATTACCTGATACAGCGATGATGTCAGTGGTTCTGCTTGCGCTGCTCATCAGGCAGTGTCAGCGCGCAGCGCTGCCGGAGGGGTAAAATGGAACCACCAACCCACTTTCATACTACCACCTTCTGTCATTCAAATCAACCTTTTTCTGATAAGGGTAGTATAGCACCCGGTCAACTGACCGCAAAGAAATCCAGACGCATTGGACACGTCAAAAATGGATACAATCCGTAACCGCATTTGCAGCTTTTGGATGTTGTATTGTGTCGGCGGATGCTGGTCTGGCAGACTGCACGGTGCATCGATGAGCAGCCTTGGCAAGGTGCTCAGCAACATCATGGAGCAGGTGAAGCTGCCTGCGTGAACGTCGTCAAAGCAGAGCGGAGAGGTACTCCTCGCTGCTCATGAACCGTGTGTGTACCGGTGAGAACCGTTTTGCCAGTTGGCTGACCATCTGCTCCGCCTCCACCGACTGGCCCGCAATGCAGTCGTGAAGATAAACCACCTCATACCCCAGGTCAATTGCATCCAGCAGAGTGGAGAGCACGCAGCACTCCGCCACGACTCCGGCCAGTGCTACGGCCTCTTTTCCCTCCAGAGCACTGCGCACTTCCGGGCACTTGAAGGCAGAATAGGTGGATTTCTCCGCCACAGCCTTCCCCTCGGAGACAGCAAGGACAGGCTTTGCCAGCCGGCAGAGGAAAGCGTCCCGGTTAATCTGCGCCGTTTCCTCGTTGTACTTCTTCCAGCGCCCCACCGGGTGAGCGGGCGGCACAAATCTGGTCAAAATCGTCTCCGGCAGCCGGGGTGAGCGCAGAAGATTCACCGTGTTGTTCATAGCGGAAACGATACCGGGGCACGCCCAGGGATTGCCGGGAAGATAGACGTTCTGAACATCCACCACCAGCAGCAAATCCCGGGCGGGGTCCCGCTTTTGAGTCGTGGGAAGGGCTTCGTTCATGGGCTTCTCCCTGGGGGTGTCAAGGTGTCTCCGGGTCATGCTCCGGCCGCAGCTCCTGCTTCAGCCCCTCCTGAGCCGGACCGGAAATCAGGTTTCCGAATTTGTCATAGCGGGAGCCGTGACAGGGGCAGTCCCAGCTCAGCTCGTCCGGGTTCCACTCCAGCTGACAGCCCATGTGGCTGCATCGGATGTCCACGCTGTGCAGGGTGCCGTCCATGTCCTTATAGACCCCCACCTTTTCCCCGTCCAGCGTGACAATTCCGCCGTGTCCGATGGGGATTTCTGCGGCTTTTTCAGAAGGAACCTGAAAAAAGCGTCTGCCCAGTGCTTTGATGGCATGACCGCTCATGGAAGCCATCCCCGCCACAGCGGCGGTGTCAAAACGGCCCGGGTCAAACACCTCCGGGCAGGGCACAGAGGAACTTCCGCAAATCAAATCCCGCAGCAGCATGGCGGAGACCATGGAATGGGTCATTCCCCACTTGCGAAACCCGGTGGCCACATACCAGTTGGGCTGACTGGCGGCGTAGCGGCCAATATAGGGCACCTTGTCCACGGTGACGCAGTCCTGCGCCGACCAGTGGGCCGCCTCCCGGCTGTCCGGGAACCACTGTTTGGCCCGGCGGCGCAGCTCGTCATACTTGCCTCCGGCGCTGTTTTCCCCGCAGCGGTGTCCGCCGCCGCCCAGAAGCAGGAGGTCGCCTGCCCGTCGAAACGAGTACACATGCTCCCCGGAGCCAATCCACATGCCTTCCATCTGTTTGGCGTTCTCCAATGCCAGCACATAGGAGCGCTCCTGGTGCATCCTGGCAAAAAACATCCCCGGGAAGTTCACAAAGGGGTAGTGGCAGGCGAAGACAATGTGCTTCGCCGTCACAGTGCCCCGGTTTGTGACAATCTGTTGACCCTCCACCCGAAGCACGGTCGTGTGCTCGTAAATGGTCAGCGGCTCAGTGAGGGCGCTGAGGAACTTCAAGGGATGGAACTGTGCCTGACCCTCAAAGCACACCGCTCCCGCTGTGGAGAACGGGAGCGGCGTTTCCTCCACATAGCTGGCGTTCAGACCCAGCTTGAGGGCGCTCTCCGCCTCCGCTTCCAGTTGTGCCCGGTCCATGCCGTAGACGCAGCTCTTCTGCTCCTCAAAGTCACAGTCGATGCCCCGCTCGTCAATGATGCGGCGATACTCCGCCACAGCGGATTCGTTGGCCTGCGCGTACTCCCGCGCCCTGCGCTCGCCCAGGGTTGTGATGAGCTTGTGGTAAATCAGACCGTGCTGAGCGGTGATTTTTGCCGTGGTGTTCCGGGTCTGACCGCTGGCGATGCGGTTCGCCTCCAAAACCACCACCTGACAGCCCGCCCCCTGCAAGGCGTCCGCAATCAGGATTCCGCACAGCCCCGCACCGATGACCGCGACGTCTGCGGCGAGGTCCCCCGGCAAGGGTTCCCGCTCTGCAAGCGGGCAGGTTTTTGACCAAATGGATTCCATGTGATTCACCTCGTTGAAAAGTCAATGGAACGTGTAAAACTCCATACAAACCGTTGAGATTGACGGCCGGGATGGGTCACTGAGCGTGGAACACCTTCTGCGCTGTCCCGCTGGTGCCGGCGACGATGGGTCTGGATGATTGCTTTCCGCTGCGGGCCTTGCCCTGGAGCTCCGGCACAGGGTCAATCTGATTGCGCGGCTGGGTGTGGGTGCGGTCGGGGCGTTTCATGCCTTTCTTTGCCATTGGGATACCTCCTCAGTTTGTCAGGCGGGACAGGCCGCGCCTGTTGATTGCCTGCGGATTAGTGTCTCAGGAATGCCCCGGATTATACAAAGCCGGAGCTGGATCGGCATTCTGCCGTGGTGGAACTGTGCCGGTGAGGACCGTGCTCCCCTGTTTGCAAAGTTGGGATATAAATCCGCTAAAAGGAGCAATTTTTCCACTTTTATGGAGTTTTCTCCCATTTCGGGATAAAGAGCGCTGCTGCGTCCGCCCCGCACAGCCGTCAGGAGATTTTTTCCGCCTTCCCCGTTTGCATTTTCTCCGTTTTCCGCTATAATAAAAGCTGAAAAGCGCGCCCGATTCCGGCTGAGCGCGCCTGTCCGACCAATCCGTACAGAAAGGAGGAACGAACGCATGAAAAAGCTGATCTGCTGCATCTGCCTGGGCGTGTGCCTGGTGATGGCCTATCTCCACCGCGGGATGATTCTCGCAGCCCTGAAGGGCGAGCCGATGCCGGAGGCGCCGGAGGGCTGCCCGGCCTTCAAGGGCAAGTCCGAACCGGAAGACGAGGAATAAGGAGCTGCGCGGACAGAACGCGTGCGTTTCAGGCGCGGCGCTGATTGTTCTGAGCCGCTGGCACTTTCATCCGTCACAGGCGGAATCGCCCTCCCTTTGTTGTCCGATGAGGCGCGGAGTGGGCCTGAATTGCGTGATTGATTTCCGCTCAGTTCCTAAAAGTAAAACGGCCCGGCCGCTGGGAGCATCCCCAACAGCCGGGCTGTTTTTCGTTTGATTCCCGGTTCCGTTCCGGTTTTCTCCATCCGCTGCGCCCGGAGCCTCACCGTCCGCCCTTCCAGCGCTTTACATAGTCCGCGGATACCGGAAACTCAAAATAAGTATCCGGATACGGCTCTTTTATCAGGTAAAAGTGCCACCACTCCCGGACCGAAGGTCCAAAGCCGTTGCGCAGCATCCCCTCCCGGAGGAGCATCCGGTTCTCGTGCTGCTCTGGGGTCACGCCGGCATAATCCGGGTGGGAGCGCTCGCTGAGCAGATCGAAGGACCCGCCCATGTCCAGCTCCTGACCCGTCACCATGTCCAAAAGGGTCAGGTCCACAGCGCTGCCCCGGCTGTGAGTGGACTGCCGGGCCAGGTAGTGCTGGGAAAACACCTCTTTTTTGTCCAAATCCGGGTAGAAATACGGCTTCATCCGCTGGTCCTGCTGGTCCTCTCCCCACCGGAAGAAGTGCCGCACCCCGCAGCCCGGCCGGTAGGCGTCAAACACCTTGAGCCGATAGCCCCGGGCCTTGAACTCCTCGCTGGCCGTTTGCAGCGCCCGGGCCGCCTCCCGGGTCAGCAGGGCGCAGGGCTCCTCGTAGCCCTCAATGCGGTCCCCGACGAAGTTGTAGGTGGAATAATAGCGAATCTCCAGCACAATGTCCGGCACGGCCTCCGCCAATACCACAAAGCCGGAGGGGTCCATGACGTCCATTCTCTTCTGCTCACTCATTTTGCGTCTCCTGTTCCGTCTTCTTCACTCTTTTGGGTGTTTTCTCTATTTTTTTGTCACGTCCGCGCCGTAGATGGTGGTCCAGTCGTCCCGCATCGACACCGGTATCCACCCCTCCCGCGCGCACAGCGCCGCCATCTCCGCGGCCTTGTCCCCGTCGCCGTTCTCCCGGCGGGTGTCGTCACAGCACAGCATCGCCGCAAGCGTGCGGTACGAATTGCCCCGCGTCACATAGCGCGCCATGCTCACGTCGCCCTCGCTGTTCCCGAAGGCCAGCACCGGCTGCACGCCGATTTCCCGGACGATGGCCGTCACCTTGTTCATTTTGTTGTTTCTGCGCAGCAGCGCGCCCTCCAGAATCAGCGAGTCGTCCTCGTCCAGAACGTAATCCGTGCCGGGGGTGTCACCCTGCCCGCTGGCTGTCAGGCTGTCGTCGCTGCCGAGGATGTGGTCGGGGGGCAGGTCCAGCGGCGAGCCCTCCACCAGCGCCCGAACCAGAAAGCGGTTGGTGCCCGTGACCACCCAGACCGAAAAGCCCCGCTGCTTCAGCAGCGTCACCACCTGGAGCATGGGCTGATACCAGGCATCGCCCCGGCGCATCCCCGTGTAGCCCGGCGTGGAACGCTCCAGAAAGGCGCGGACGTACTCGTCATACTCCTCCAGCGTCATACCCCCAAAGGCGGAGGCCAGCGCCCGGGCGTGGTCCTGAGCCAGACCCTTCGCCTTCTTCCCCGTCTCGTTCCAGGTGACAATCTTCCGGGCGGTCTCCCGCTCGAATTCGCTGGCCTTGTAGCCCTCGTCCTCCAGCGCCCGGTGAACCAACAGGCTGTAGCTGAGGTAGCAGGGGTCCGTCTCGCAGAAAAGGGTCCCGTCCAGGTCAAAGACCGCCGCCCGGCGCTCTGGCGGGATGTAGTCGGGACTGTTTTCCCGGGAAATAGCGTCCAGATAGGCCGTCAGCTCCCGCTTCAGGGGGGCGTTCTCTGTCCACAGGGACAGCGCGTCCGCCTCCGGTTCCGTCCCGGCTGTTGAGGCCGACTGTGCCGCCTCGTCCGGGGCTGGTTCGGTAACGTCCGCAGAAGCAGACTCCTCCCCCTCTGGCTCTGACAGGGCCGCGCTCACGCTGCCCTCTCCCCAAAAGCGCTCCGCGGGAACTGGACCGCTCTGGCGCGGAAGCAGCAGAAGCACCAGAGCCGCAACCGCGGCGGCAGTGATCAGCGCGGCGATGAGTTTCCACTTTTTCTCAGGATTGTTCACAAAAACCCCCTATTTTTGCCGTTGGAAGGTGATAACCACGGTGGTTCCGACCCCCGGCTCGCTCTCCAGCTTCACCTGGGCGCCCAGCAGCTGCGCGCCGTGCTTGACAATGGACAGGCCCAGGCCCGTGCCGCCGATTTGCTTGGAATGGCTCTTATCCACCCGGTAAAACCGCTCAAACACCCGATTTTGTTCGTTTTTCGGGATTCCGATGCCGGTATCCCGGACGCTGACCACGGCCGCGCCGCCCTCGGCGGCCACCCGCAGCCAGACGCTGCCGCCCTCCCGGTTGTACTTGATGGCGTTGTCCACCAGATTGTAGAGAACCTCGTAAATCACCTGGGGCACGCCCCGCACCCAGACGTGCTCGGCGCTCAGGCTCAGGCTCACGCCCCGGCGCTTGGCGTAGCGGCTCAGGTTGCCCACAATCTCCTGGGCGGTGGCGTACAAATCCACCCGCTCCGGCTCCGGAAAGCCCTTGACCTCCTCCAGACGGCTCAGGCGCAGAATGTCGTCCACAAGAGAGATGAGGCGCTGGGACTCCTGATAGATGTCCCCCGAAAACTCCGCCACCTTCTCCTGAGGCACCAGCCCGTCCCGCATCAGCTCCGCGAAGCCGGAGATGGAGGTCAGAGGCGTTTTCAGCTCGTGGGAGACGTTGGAAAAGAACTCCTTGCGCAGATTCTCCCGCTCGGCGTTGTCCCGGAGGATGGTCATGCGCTGCTCCTGAATACGCCGGATGAGGGGCGCCAGCTCCGGGTAGGTGTCCTCCGGCTCGTCCAGATTCAGCTCGTTGACGGGCTTGAGAATCTGCTTGGCCAGCCGGAAGGCCACCACGCCGGAGATGAGCAGCACCAGCAGAAAGCCCCAGAGCACCGGAGCCACCGTCAGCAGGGCGTAGCGCACCGCGCTCAGGGGCCGGGAGAGCCGGAGTACTGTGCCGTCCCGGCACCGGAAGGCGTAGTACATGGTGCTCACGCCGCCGGAGTCGGAGCGGCGGGTCCCCTGTCCCGCTCCGGTGCGGAAGGCGTCGCGCACCTCCGGGTAGCGCCCCTGATTGGCCTGGAGGCTGGAGAACTGGCTGTCGTAGAGCACACTGCCGTCCGCGGCAATCCAGGTGACGCGGTTGATGTTCTCCAGGCCCTCCAGATAGGCCCGGCCGCTGAGCTCCAGACCGCAGGCGGCGTACTGGGCCTCGCCCTCCAGGGCCTCATAGGTCTCCTTGAGCTTCTGCTCGTACTCCACCGCGAAGAAGAGCACCGCGCACACCATCAGCACGCAGGCACCCAGCAGAAAGGCGTTCTGGAAAATTTTTCTGGTCACGTCCGCGTCCCCCGCAGCCGGTAGCCCACGCCCCGCACCGTCTCGATGTACTCCCCGGCCTCCCCCAGCTTGGCGCGCAGGGTGCGGATGTGCACATCCAGCGTCCGGTTCTCCGGCTCGTTGCCCAGGCCCCAGACGCGGTCCATCAGCAGGGAGCGGTCCAGCACCTTCCCCCGGTTCTCCACCAGCAGGCGCAGCAGGGCGAACTCCTTGTAGGTCAGAGCCACCGGTGCCCCGGAGAGCGTCACCTCATGGCGCTCCGGGGACAGGCTCAGGGGCCCAACCTGATACGACACCGGCGCGCGGCTGCTTCGGCGCAGCACCGCCCGCACCCGTGCCACCAGCTCCATCATGCCGAAGGGCTTGACGATGTAGTCGTCCGCCCCGGCGTCCAGACCCTCCACCTTGTCGTACTCCGAGCTCCTGGCGGTGAGCATGATGACGGGCAGCTGGGCGCTCTCCCGGCTGCCCTTGAGCCGCCGGAGCACGGAGATGCCGTCCTCCTCGGGCAGCATAATGTCCAGCAGAATCAGGTCCGGCGTATGCTCCTCCAGCGCCCGCCAAAAGGCGGAGGGCCGCTCGAAGCCCTCGGCCTCGTAGCCCTGGCTCTTCAGGGCGTAGACCACCAGCTTTCGGATGCTGTCGTCGTCCTCCAGTAGATAAATCAAAGCCTGTCCCCCCTTTTCTGCATCATAGCACAGGTTCCGGGGATGGAACAAGGATTTAACATAGATTTAACCTTCCAGAGGTGGACGGTTTAACACTCTATGCTTTACAATAGAGGTACGCGCAGCCTCTCAGGGGGCTGAATCTTTTTCGTGAAACGACTATGGGAAGGTGAATCCAGATGAGTTTTTCTGACGTAATCTCTCTGCTCAGCGGCGTCGCCCTGTTCCTGTTCGGCATGAGCCTGATGGGCGACGGCCTGAAGCAGGTCTCCGGCGACCGGCTGGAGCCGATTCTCTACCGCCTCTCCGGCACCACCCTCCGGGGCGTGCTGCTGGGCACCGGCGTCACCGCCGTCATCCAGTCCTCCTGCGCCACGGCGGTGATGACCGTGGGCTTCGTCAACTCCGGCATGATGAAGGTGCGTCAGGGCATCGGCATCATCCTGGGCGCCATTCTGGGCACCAGCATCACCGGCTGGGTCATCTGCCTGAGCTATCTGGAGGGCACCGGCGGCCTGGCGCAGCTGGTCTCCACCTCCACCCTGACGGGCATTGTGGCCGTGGTGGGCATCGGCCTGCGCTCCTTCTCCAAGAACCCCACCCACCACCATGTGGGCGACATCATGATGGGCTTCGCCGTGCTGATGTTCGGCATGAGCACCATGTCCGGCTCCGTCCGGGGTCTGGGCGAGGCCGAGTGGTTCATCTCCGCCCTCACCAGCATGAGCAACCCCATTCTGGGCGTGCTGGCCGGCACCCTGTTCACCGCCCTGCTCCAGTCCGCCTCCGCAGCGGTGGGCATCGTGCAGGCCCTCAGCGTCACCGGCGCCATGGGCTTCGACGCCGCCCTGCCCCTGCTCATGGGCATCTCCATTGGCGCGGCGGCTCCCGTGCTCATCTCCGCCATCGGCGCCAGCAGCGAGGGCCGCAGAACCGCCTTCGCCTATCCCCTCTCCGCCTGCATGGGCGTGCTGGTCAGCGGCGTTCTCTTCGCCCTCTTCCGCCTGCTCCTGCCGCAGATTGCCCTGCCGGGCGTGGTGAATCCCTTCTCCATCGCCGGAGTCAACACCGTGCTGCGTCTGGTCATGGTGGTGCTGCTGCTGCCCTTCACCAAGGTCATTGAAGACCTCCTGAACCGCATGGTCCCCGACGACCAGGGCAACGAGGCCGACCCCGCCCTCCGGCTGGAGGAGCGCTTCCTCATCCACCCCGCCCTGGCCATCGAGCAGTCCAAGCTGACCATCCACGACATGGCCGAGCACGCCGAGCAGGGCATCCGCTCCGCCTTCGCCCTGTTTGAGGAGTACACCGACCTGGGCTTCGAGCAGGTCAAGGACCTGGAGAACCGGGTGGACGAGTACGAGGACGTGCTGGGCACCTATCTGGTGCAGCTCACCGGCCGGGAGCTGACCCCCGCTCAGAGCACCGCCGTGAGCGAGTACCTCCACACCCTCTCCGACTTCGAGCGCATCTCCGACCACTCCCTGAACCTGGCCCAGAGCGCTCAGGAAATGCACAAGCGCAAGGAATCCTTCTCCGACGAGGCGCTGAAGGAGCTCTCCGTGCTCATCGGCGCGGTGAGCCAGGTCATGAGCATGACCGTCACCGCCTTCCAGGAGAACGACCTGAACCTGGCCGCCCGGGTGGAGCCCCTGGAGGAGCTCATCGACGACCTGTGCGACCGCATCAAGATGAACCACATCAAGCGGCTCCAGAAGGGCACCTGCTCCATCCCCCAGGGCTTCGTGCTCAACGACATCGTGACCAACTGCGAGCGGGTGTCTGACCACTGCTCCAACATCGCTGTGGCGATGATTGAGCTCTCCGACGACAACTTCCAGACCCACGAGTACATGCACGCGCTGCGGGAGAAGGAGACCCCGGAGTTCCAGCAGGCTTATGAGGAGTACGCCCATCGCTTCGTGCTCTGAGAAACGAAACCGCATCCATAAAAAGCAGGAGGTCCCGGCGTGGGGCCTCCTGTTTTTCTCTTCGGTTTTGGACCGGTCAGCCCGCGCTCTTTTCGCTCTGAGGGATGACGGTGAAGCCCGCGTCCGCCTGCACGGCGTCCTTCAGACCCTCGGTGACGAAAATCTGTCCCTGGTTGTCGATGAAAATCGCCTGGAACTGTTCGCTGTGGTCACGCCAAAACTGCGTCGCGCCCTCCAGCCCCAGAATGTACAGGGACGTGGACAGCCCGTCGGCCAGCATCCCGTCCGGGGACACAATGCTCACCGAGGCCAGGCCGCTCTTCACCGGCCAACCGGTCTTCGGGTCGAGGATGTGACAGTAGGTCTCCCCGGTGCTCTCGTCCACAAAGTAGCGCTCATAGCCGCCGGAGGTGATGACCGCCTGGTCCTCCACCTCCACCACGGCGGCGATTTCCCCCTCCGTCTTCCAGGGGTCCTGGATTCCGACCCGCCACAGGCTGCCGTCGGGCTTCGTGCCCAGGCACTGCACGTTGCCGCCCAGAGACACCAGACCGGAGGTCACTCCCGCCTGCCGATAGACCTCCATGACCCGCTGGGAGGTGTAGCCCTTGCCGATGCCGCCCAGGTCGATTTCCTGGCCCTCGTCCAGACTCAGGGTGTCGCCCTCCAGACGCAGCCGGTCCATGCCCACCCGGGCGAGGGCGTCGGCCAGCTCCTCCTGCGTGGGCAGATGGTACTCCTTCTCCGGGAAGCCCCAGAGCTGCATGAGGGGATAAACCGTCACGTCAAAGGCGCCGTCCGTCTCCTCGTGGAGGGAAAAGGCGCAGTTGACCAGCTTTTTGCTGTCCTCTGACAGGGTGACCGTGCCGGTCCGGTTCAGCTCGGAGACCTCGCTGTCCGGCTTTCCGGTGCTCAGCAGGGCGTCCAGGCGCAGAATCTCCGCCTCCGCCGCGTCCAGGGCCTTCTCGCGGTTGGAGCCGTAGGCACTCAGCGCCATGATGGTGTCCATGGCCTCCACATGGCGCGTGGAGGAGACATCGGCCTCCAGCTCCGCCGCCGCGGCGCGCTGACCCGCGGGCGCGGACGCGCAGCCCGTCAGCAGCAGCAGGGAGAGTGCAAAGCACATCAGACGTTTCATGGTTTTCCTCCTGAAATGACAGATTGGGGCAGTCTGCGGACGATTTCGCCGCTCAAAACCCCGATGGCCAGACCCGCGGCGATGCCGCTGGCCCAAAGCGCGATGAAGTACGCCGCAACGCGCCAGGTGCCCAGCAGCACCATGGAGGCCAGAATCTGCCCGGTGTTGTGGCTCAGGCCTCCGGCGATGCTGACCCCAATGATGCTGAACTTTTCCGTCCGCTTCAGCGCAATCATGGTGAAGCCGGAGAGCAGGCCGCCGGAGAGCGAATAAGCCAGGCTGAACCCGTTTCCGAACAGCAGCGCGCTCAGACAGATCCGAATCAGATTGACCGTCACCGCGTCCCGGTCGCCCATGCGGTACAGGGCCACCATCACCACCAGATTCGTCAGGCCCAGCTTCATCCCCGGCACGGCGAAGAAGGCTGGCACCTGGCTCTCCACATAGCTGAGAATCAGCGCCAGCGTGGTCAGCAGGGCGTAGTCCGTCACCTTGCGTGTTTTCATGCTCGTTCCTCCTGCCGCAGCGCGGCGTCCGGCCCCGGCGCACTCAGCCAGACGCGGGCGCTCCCCTCGCGTGTTTTCATGCTCGTTCCTCCTGCCGCGGCGCGGCGGTCTGCCCCGGCGCGCTCAGCCAGGCGCGGGCGCTCCCCTCGCGTGTGCTCATGCTCGTTCCTCCTGCCGCGGCGCGGCGGTCTGCCCCGGCGCGCTCAGCCAGGCGCAGGCGCTCCCCTCGCGTGTTTTCATGCTCGTTCCTCCTACTGCGTCACGGCGTCCAGCGCCAGCTCATCCTGACCGGAAAGCTCCACCACCACGCCGTGGGGAAGACAGATGATGCTCTCCCCGGCGTAGCGAATCTTCCCCTGCTTCACGCACAGGCAGTCCGGGCAGTTGGCCGACTCCAGCCAGACCGCCCCGTCGTCGATGCGCAGCTCATTCACACCCTCGTCCCGGGTCTGAATCGTGTAGCTCCGCGGCTCGGACAGGGAAAAGCGCTGCGTCACCACGCCGTCCACCCGGACCAGCACCTGAACGCCGTCGTCCCTGCCCAGGCTCAGCAGCGCAAACAGCGCCAGTCCCACGGCGGCCAGTCCGCCCAGCAGCAGCAGGTCGCTGCGCAGCCGTTTGTTCATGCCTGTCCCTCCCCCGAAGCCTGTCTTCTCTCCCGGCACGGTGCGGGCCCTGTGGCCCCCAGCCGCCCCGATACAGGCGAATTCTACTCTATTCTACTCCCTCTGTCAATCCTCCGGCCCCGTTCGCTCCAGCGTTGGAGCGGACTGGATGGCGCGTGGAAAATGTATCCAAAACGTTCAAATTTGACAGATTATTCCTTGGCCAGTATTGACAAATAATACAGCTCACACTATAATAATAGATAAAAAATAGTTATTTGTCAATTAGCTTTGGCAAACTGCGGGTGATTTTCCCGCGTGTTCGCCGCGGAACGGTTCCGGAGTCATGAAAAGCGGTGGTTTTCCCCGTGGCCGCTGTGATTTTTCTGCCGGATTATACTAATTGGATAACGGCGGCTGTTCCGATTCTGCCGCTCCGCGATGAGCACCGTCCGAGTCGGCTGTTCTGCCGGCTCAGGCACAGAAAGGAGGCTCCCCCCCCCTTTCGAGGCACCCGGATGGGCCTTTCGTCCGCTCCGCGTGCCCTTTTTCCGGTTTTCGGCGCGAAAAGTGTCGAAACAGAACCCTAAAACCGTTAAAACAGGGCATCTGCCCTCATGAGAAAAGAGGAGGAATGAATCTATGATAAAGGAAGGCATTTCCCGCTGTGCCCTGAGCACGGGCGTGGCAGCGGGTGCCGCCAGCAGGGCCTGCGGGCCACCGGCGAGCACACAGACGGCTTCTTCACCCAGACCTGTCCCGAGCTGTTCACCGGTCTGGTCTGCGGACGCACCATGACCCTCGGCCGCCACGCCGCAACAATCGTGGCTCATCTGTCAGTCCACACAGAAAGGAAGATACTATGCGACACTCCACCTTTCGGGGCGGCGTGCATCCCGGGGACAGAAAGGAACTGAGTCGGAATAAGCCCATTCAGTACCACGTCCCCAAGGGAGATCTCGTCTACCCCCTGAGTCAGCACATCGGCAAGCCGGCGCGCCCCGTTGTGAAGAAAAACGACCCGGTTCTGGCCGGTCAGATTATCGCGGAAGCGGACGGCTTCGTCTCCGCCAACATCATCTCCTCCTGCTCGGGCAAGGTGAAGAGCATCGAGCCGAGAATGACCTCCGCGGGCGTCATGGCCCAGTGCATCGTCATCGAAAACGACGGCAAGTTCACCCTCAAGGAGGGCATCGGGGAGAAGTGTGACTACACCAAGCTCTCCCGGAGCGAAATCGTCAAAAAGGTTCAGGCCGCGGGCATCGTGGGCCTGGGCGGCGCGGGCTTCCCCACCCATGTGAAGCTCTCCCCCAAGAACCCCGACGAAATCGACTACATCATCGCCAACGGTGCCGAGTGCGAGCCCTACATCACCTGCGACGACCAGCTCATGCGCAACCGCGCGGACTGGGTTGTGGGCGGCATCAAGGTGCTGCTGCACATGTTCCCCACCGCCAAGGGCGTGGTGGCCATTGAGGACAACAAGCCCGAGGCCCTGGCCGCCATGGAGAAGGCCGTCTCCGGCGACGAGCGCATCAGCGTGCTGCCCCTGGTGACCAAGTTCCCCCAGGGCGGCGAGCGCAACCTGGTCCACGCCGTCACCGGGCGGAAAATGGCCTCCACGGACCTGCCCGCCAACCTGGGCTGCATCGTGGACAATGTGACCACCCTGACGGCCATCTACCGGGCCGTGTGCCTCAACGAGCCGCTGATGGAGAAGGGCTTCACCGTCACCGGAGAGGCCGTGAACGAGCCGGGCAACTTCCTGGTGAAAATCGGCACCAACGTCCAGGAGCTGCTGGAGGCCTGCGGCGGCTTCAAACAGGAGCCGAAGAAGGTCCTGCTGGGCGGCCCCATGATGGGCATGGCCATCACCGACCTGAACATCCCCATCGCCAAGAGCTACAACGCCCTGACCTGCCTGGTGGAGGACCCCGTGGAAATCGCCCAGAAGCAGATGACCCCCTGCATTCGCTGCGGTCGCTGCGCCCGGGTGTGCCCCATCGGTCTGGTGCCTCAGCAGATGCAGGTTGCGGCGGAGCGCAAGGATTACAAGCGCTATGAGCGGATTCACGGCGTGGACTGCATCGCCTGCGGCAGCTGCACCTTCGCCTGCCCGGCCAAGCGGCCCCTGACGCAGCTGTTCAAGGTGACGAAATCCGCGATTCTCGCAGCACGCAGAAGGGAGGCGGCGAAGTAATGGAAAAGCTGTTGAATGTCTCCTCGGGACCCCACATCAGGAGCAAGCTGACCACCGGCTTTGTCATGTACGACGTGATTCTGGCCTTGATGCCCGCCACCTTCTTCGGCGTGTATCACTTCGGGTTCCATGCCTTCCTGATTTTGGCCACCTCCATCGTCTCCGCCTGCCTGACGGAGTACCTCTTTGACGTCCTCACGGAGCGGCCCAACACCCTGCGGGACGGCTCCGCCGTGCTCACGGGCCTGCTGCTGGGCCTGTGCCTGTCCCCCACCGTGCCGCTGTTCGTCCCCTATCTGGGCAGCTTGTTCGCCATTTTGGTGGTCAAATGCTTCTTCGGCGGCCTGGGTCAGAACTTTATGAACCCCGCTCTGGCCGGACGCTGCTTCCTGCTCATCTCCTTCGGCACCCTGATGACCGACTTCGGCGTGGACGGCGTGTCCGGCGCGACCCCGCTGGCGGTGCTCTCCAAGGGCGGCACGGTCAACGCGGCGGAGATGTTCCTGGGCTTCACCAGCGGCACCATCGGCGTGAGCTGCGCGGCCATGCTCCTCGGCGCGGCCTACCTGCTCATCGTCGGGGACATCACCTGGCACATTCCCGTGTCCTACATCGGCACCACCCTGGTGCTCATGGCCATCGGCACCGGCCAGGGCTTCCGTCCCCTGTTCCTGCTGGCGGAGATGTGCGGCGGCGGCCTGCTGCTGGGCGCCCTGTTCATGGCCACTGACCCCGTGACCAGCCCCATCACCGCCCCCGGCCAGATTGTCTACGGCGTGAGCCTGGGCATCCTGACCGCCCTCTTCCGCATCTATGGCAACTCCACCGAGAGCGTGAGCTACGCCATCATCCTGGGCAACCTGTTCACGCCCCTCATCGACAAGGTGGCCATTCCCAAGCCCTTCGGCCTGGGCGACAACGCCAAGACCCCCAAGCCCAGGATTCCCAAGGCCGCTGTGGTGCTCACCGTGGTCACCCTGGTTTCCGGCGTAGCCCTGGGCGGCGTCAACTTCATGACCCGGGACACCATCGAGGCCCAGAAGCTGGCCGCCAACGCCGCCTCCTATCAGGCTGTTCTGGCCGACGCGGAGAGCTTTGCCCTCAATGAGTCCGCCGTGGACTTCGTCAAGGAGTACGGCAGCGAGGTGTACGGCAACGGCAAGTACGGCAAGGTCTACATCAATGAGGCCGTCAACGGCCTGGATGCCTCCGGCAGCGTCGTCGGCTACGCCATCAGCGTGACCACCGCCGACGGCTTCGACGGCAACGTCACCCTCACCGTGGGCGTGAGCGGGGACGGCACGGTCAACGGCATCTCCTTCACCGAGCTCAACGAGACGGCCGGCATGGGCATGCGCGTGGACGAGGACGAGTGGAAGGCTCAGTTCGCGGGCAAGGCTGTGGACTCCTTCACCCTCAACAAGGCCGGCGGCTCCACCGCGGACAACGAGATTGACTCGGTCTCCGGCGCCTCCACCACCTCCGGCGCGGTCGTGAACGCGGTCAACGCGGCCATCGACTTCGCCAACAATCACGTGAAGTAAGGAGGGGTTTGCATGAATAAGTACACAGAACGCATTCGAAACGGCGTAATCACGGAAAATCCCACCTTCATCATGATGCTGGGTATGTGTCCCACCTTCGCCGTCACCACCTCGGCCGTCAACGGCTTCGGCATGGGCGTGAGCACCCTGGTGGTGCTGATGCTCTCCAACTGGCTCATCTCCCTGGTGCGCAAGCAGATTCCCGACCAGGTGCGCCTGCCCGCCTACATCGTCATCGTGGCCTCTCTGGTCACGGTGGTGCAGCTGTTGATTCAGGCCTACATTCCCTTCCTGTACGACGCGCTGGGCATCTACATCCCGCTGATTGTCGTCAACTGCATCATTCTGGGCCGTGCGGAGGCCTACGCCTCCAAAAACCCGCCGGTGCTGTCCATTTTCGACGGCCTGGGCATGGGCCTGGGCTTCACGCTGGCGCTGACCCTCATCGGTCTGGTGCGTGAGCTGCTGGGCAGCGGCACCGCCTTCGGCTTCCAGGTCATGCCCGGGTTCTATCAGCCCATCGGCATCATCGTCAAGGCCCCCGGCGCCTTCCTGATCCTGGCGCTGGTCATCGCCTTTATGAACAGCGCAAAAATCCAGACCAAGGCCAACGACAAGGTGGAGGGCTGCGACGGCTGCTGCGCCACCTGCGCGCAGGCCAAGGGCTGTACCTCTTCTGAGAAGAAGGAGGGTGTGAACGTATGACTTCCCTGCTGATGATTGTGCTCACCGCCGCGCTGATCAACAACGTGGTTTTGAACCAGTTCCTGGGCCTGTGCTCCTTCCTGGGCGTGTCCCGGCAGACGGAGACGGCGGCCAGCCTGGGCGGCGCGGTGATTTTCGTCATCACCATCGCCTCCGGTGTGGCGAATCTGCTCTACACCTTTGTGCTCAGCCCCCTGGGCCTGGACTATTTGCAGACCATCGTCTTCATCCTGGTCATTGCCGCTCTGGTGCAGGTGGTGGAGATGTTCCTCAAGAAGTCCGCTCCGGCTCTGCACAAGGCCCTGGGCATCTACCTGCCCCTGATTACCACCAACTGCGCCGTGCTGGGCGTGGCCCTGACCAACGTGACCAACTCGTACGGCTTCTTTGAGTCCATCCTGGCGGGCTTCGGCACCGCCGCGGGCTACACCCTGGCCATTGTGCTGCTGGCGGGCGTCCGGGAGCGGGTGGACGACAACGAGAACATTCCCAAGGCCTTTCAGGGTGCCCCCATCGTGCTGCTGATTGCGGCGCTGATGGCCATCGCATTCTCCGGCTTCGCCAACCTGAACGTGTAAGGAGGACCGAACATGGGTATGATTATTGCAACAATCCTGGTCCTTGTGGTGGTTGGCCTGCTGATTGGCCTGCTGCTGGTGTTCGCCGACGAGAGCTTTGCGGTGGAGACGGACCCCAAGGCCGTGGCCGTGCGCGAGTGCCTGCCCGGCAACAACTGCGGTGCCTGCGGCCACGCGGGCTGTGACGCCATGGCGGAGGCCATTGCCAAGGGCGAGGCCCCGGTGAACGGCTGCCCGGTGGGCGGCGCGGCGGTGGCGGAGCAGATTTCCGCCGTCATGGGCGTCAGCGCCGACGCCATGGAGAAGAAGGTCGCCTTCGTCAAGTGCGCGGGCACCTGCGGCGTGACGAAGCTGCACAGCAACTATGTGGGCATCGAGAGCTGCGAGGCCGTGGCCGGAATGCCCGGCAAGGGCATCAAATCCTGCCAGCACGGCTGTCTGGGCTACGGCTCCTGCGTCAAGGCCTGTCAGTTCGAAGCCATCCACATCGAGGACGGCGTGGCAAAGGTGGACCGCTCCAAGTGTGTGGCCTGCGGCAAGTGCGTGGAGGCCTGTCCCCAGCGCATCATTGAGCTGGTGCCCGACAAGAGCGTCTACGCGGTGCAGTGCGCCAGCATCGAAAAGGGCCCCGTGGTCAAGCAGCAGTGCAGCGTGGGCTGCTTCGGCTGCATGCTCTGCACCCGTCAGTGCGAGCACGACGCCATTCATGTGGTCAACAATCTGGCGAAGATTGACTACGAAAAGTGCACAGGCTGCGGCAAGTGCGCGGAGAAGTGTCCCGCGAAGATTATTCGCATGCGCTGAGTACAATTGACAATAAAAGGCTCCTTCCCCCGCGGAAGGAGCCTTTTTCTTGCGTTAGAGTTGAAAATGCTTCAAATACACGTCCTCAAAGGTACAGCAGCCCCCTGGAGAGGCTGTCCCGGAGGACGAAGCGTTTCGTTCCGCCGCTCTCAAACGCGACGGTGACGATTCCGCTGTTGACGCTGCGCACCACGCCGGGCCCAAAGGCCTTGTGCCGGATGGCGGTGCCCGCGCCAATGCTCTCCGTGACGCGCTCGGCAAGGCAGCGCTGCCGCGCCTGACTCTTCGGAGCGCCGCGGGCGGCGGAGCGTGGGAGCAGCGTCACCCGCCGGTCCCTGCGCGTGACCATCTCCGCGAGGGACAGCCTGCGCAGGATGCCGACCCGGAAGGAGATGTAAAACTGGTCGTCCCACTGGGCGACAATCTCACCGGTTCCCCACTCCCGGTCGTGATAGAGCTTCCCCAGCTGGGAGCAGCGCAGAAAGTCAAACAAATCCTGCTCGTTGGGCACCGGAGCAGGCAGCGCGCCGCCCGACTGCGCAATAAACGACGCGTCGGCATTGCAGTTGAACAGATACAGCTCCCGCCGGGCCCGGGTCATGCCCACATAGAACAGCCGCCGCTCCTCCTCGTAGGCCTTCACGTCCTCGTCGGTCTCCAGCTTCTCCTCCGGCACGGCGGGCAGAATCCCGTCCAGCACGTCCAGCAGATAAACCCTGTCGTACTCCAAGCCCTTGCTGGAGTGGATGGTGGAGAGAATCACCTGATTTCCGCTGTCGTTTT
>CACZUK010000023.1 GCA_902784305.1 Oscillospiraceae bacterium
CGACGACACGGTGATGGACTTCTTCCGGGACGAGCCGTACATGATTCGCCGCTCCCGGGGCTACGCGCCGCTGCCGGTTTTGCTCTCAAATGGGTGGAAGGGGAATATCCTTGCCATTGGCGGAGAGTTGAAAAATACCTTCTGTTTGGCGGTAAATGACCTGTTTTACCTCTCCCCATATGTGGGAGACTTGGCGGACCTGCGCACCGTGGAGGCGCTGGAGGAGACAGTGCAGCGTTTTCAGACTTTGCTGGAAACCCAGCCGGAGGCGGTGGTCTGCGACCTGCATCCGCGCTACAACTCCACCATGGTGGCCCGGGAGCTGGGCTTGCCGGTGATGGAGGTGCAGCACCACTACGCCCACGTTCTCTCCTGCATAGCGGAGAACGACTGCACCGAGCCGGTTCTGGGCGTCTCCTTCGACGGCACCGGCTACGGAACCGATGGAACCATTTGGGGAGGAGAGCTGCTACTCTCCGACTGCGATGGATTCAAACGGGTGGGCAGCATCGCGCCATTCCTCCAGCTGGGCGGGGACGCCTCGGCCCGGGAGGGCTGGCGCATCGCGGTGAGTTTGCTCCGTGCCCTTACCGGGGACCGGGCTCGGACCGTGGAGCTGGTTCAGGAGCTGGGGCTGTGCGATCGGCAGACGTGCAGCGTCCAGATGACCATGTACGAGCGCGGCATTAACGCGGTGCGCTCCACCAGTGCGGGACGACTTTTCGACGCGGTCAGCGCCCTGCTGGGGGTGCGGCTCAGCTCCACCTTTGAAGGGGAGGCGGCCACAGCCCTGCAATTCGCCGCCCAGCGCTGGACCGGGACTGAGACCTGGGACCTGGACCTCCCCCTCCGGGAGGAGGAGGGACGGCTGATTCTGCCCACGGACGCGCTGGTCGCCCATCTGCTGGAGGGCCTGCGCGCGGGTCAGACGCCGGAGCGGCTGGCCTACCGTTTCCACCTGGGCCTCGCGGAGCTGGTGGTGGCCGCCTGCGTGACCATCCGGCAGCGCACGGGCCTGAGAACTGTGGCCCTGACCGGCGGCTGCTATCAGAACACGCTCCTGCTGGAGCTGACGCTCTCCCGGCTGGAGTTGTTTGACTTCCGGGTGCTGCGCCACCGGCTGGTGCCGCCCAACGACGGCGGCATTGCCCTGGGACAGGCGGTTTACGGCATGTATCACAGACAAGAAAAGCAATGATAATAAAGGAGAAAACAGCTATGTGTGTTGGACTTTCCGCAAAAGTGGTCAAAATCGGCGACGGAACCGCTGTGGTGGACGCCTCCGGTGCCCGGCGCAGTGTCAGCGTGGAGCTGCTGCGGGATTTGGAGCCCGGGGATTATGTGATGGTGCACGCGGGCATCGCCATCGCCAAAATCACCGACGAGGATGAGAGCGAGACCGACGCCCTGATGGAGGAGCTGCTCTGATGGCGGGGAAACAGACGGCCCAGGAGATTTTGACCAGCTACGACGGGCCGAAGCTGCGCATCATGGAGGTCTGCGGCACCCACACCCACGAGATTTTCCGTCAGGGAATCCGCCGCCTGCTGCCGGAGTCCGTGGAGCTCATCTCCGGGCCGGGTTGTCCGGTGTGCGTCACGCCGGTGGGCTTCATCGACGAGGCGGTGCTGCTGACCCTGGAGAAGGGGGCGACCCTGTGCACCTTCGGGGACCTGGTGCGGGTGCCGGGCACGGACTCCAGTCTGGCCCAGGCCAGAGCCCAGGGCGGCCGGATTCAGGTGGTCTACTCCCCGCTGGACGCGGTGGAGTACGCGAAAAACCACCCGGAGGAGCAGGTGGTCTTCCTGTCCGTGGGCTTTGAGACCACCACTCCGGCCAGCTGTCTGGCGGTTTCTCAGGCGGAAAAGCAGGGATTGGATAACTTTTCTCTGCTCACGGCCAACAAGACCATGCCCAGCGCTTACCGCGCTTTGAAGGACAGCGTGGACGTCTACCTCTATCCCGGTCACGTCCACGCCATCACCGGCACCGCGCTGGTGGAGTCCCTGGTGGAGGAGGGGGTCAGCGGCGTGGTCACGGGCTTCACGGCTCGGGAGCTGCTGACGGCCCTGGCGGTGGCGGTCACCAAGGCGCGGGAAGGGAAGCCCTTCTTCGTCAACTGCTACCCCCGCGTGGTCACGCGGGAGGGCAGCCCGGAGGCCCAGGCCCTGGTTGCCCGGCTCATGGAGCCCTGCAACACGGAATGGCGGGGCCTCGGGGTGATTCCCCAGTCCGGGCTGCGGCTGCGGGAGGAGTATGCCCGCTTTGACGCCCGGCGCAAGTTCGACCTGCCCGCCATCCGGGGCAGAGCGAATCCCGGCTGCCGCTGCGGCGAGGTGCTTCAGGGCAAGTGCAAGAGCACGGACTGTCCGCTCTTCGGGAAGGTCTGCACGCCCCAGCATCCGGTGGGGGCCTGCATGGTCTCCAACGAGGGGGCCTGCTCCGCGTATTATCAGTACGGAATGTGACGAAAAATGCTGACAAGGAGAAATCCTTGCCAGTTGCAAAAGATGAAACAGAACCCGGATAGACTCAGGGTTATATCAGGAATAGAGGGAATGTTATGAACAATTCAGTCACTTTGGCCCATGGAGCCGGGGGCAGGCAGACCAGCGAGCTCATCGACCGCATTTTTAAAGCCCACTTTGCCAATCCCCTCCTCACCGCCGACGACGCCGCGGTTCTGGAGGCGCCCAAGGGCCGCATTGCCATGACCACAGACGGCTTTATCGTCTCTCCGGCCTTCTTCGCGGGCGGGAACATCGGCAAGCTGAGCATCTGCGGCACGGTCAACGACCTGGCCTGCATGGGTGCGCGGCCCCTGTACCTCTCCTGCGCCTTTGTCATTGAGGAGGGCTACCCCATGGACCAGCTGGAGGCCATCGCCGCAGCCATGGCGAAGACCGCCGCCGAGGCCGGGGTGCGCATCGTCTCCGGGGACACCAAGGTGGCCGGCAAGGGCCAGGTGGACGGCGTGTTCATCACCACCACCGGCGTGGGCGAGATTCTGGAGGGCGTGGAGACCTCCGGCGCCAGCGCCCGGCCCGGCGATGCCATCATCGTCACCGGGGACGTGGGCCGTCACGGCTGTACCATCCTGCTGGAGCGGGGCGAGTTCGGCATCGAGGCCGATGTCACCAGCGACTGCGCGCCCCTGTGGGGCACCGTGGAGGCGGTGCTGAAGCACACGAAAAACGTCCACGTCATCCGGGACGCCACACGGGGCGGCGTGGGCACGGTTTTGTACGAAATCGCCGGTCAGAGCGGGGTTGGCGTGCATCTGGACAGCACCGCCGTGCCCGTGGCTCCTCAGGTCCGGGGCGTGTGCGGCATGCTGGGGCTGGAGCCGCTTTACCTGGCCTGCGAGGGCCGACTGGTGCTGGTTGCCCCCCGGGAGGAGGCCGAGGGCATCGTGGAAGTGCTCAAAACCTGCCCCTATTCCGCAAATGCCGCCATCATCGGCGAAATCACCGAGACTCAGAAAGGGCGCGTGGTCATGACCACGGAGGTGGGGGCCGAGACCCTGCTGCCCCAGCCCGGCGGGGAGCTGCTGCCCCGCATCTGTTGAGGAGGCGGCTATGGAGACGCGGGTCGCGGTTTTGTCCATCATCGTGGAGCAGGACAGCTCCACAACGGAGCTCAATCGCCTGCTCAGCGAGGCGGGGGAGTACATCATTGGCCGCATGGGCATCCCCTACCGGAAGAAGGGCGTGAGCATCATCAGCGTGGTGATTGACGCGCCTCAGGATCTCATCAGTACGCTCTCCGGCCGCATTGGGCGGCTGAGGGGAGTCAGCTCCAAGACGGCCTATTCCCGAGTCATCACCCAGGTGGAGGAAGAAAAGCATGATTAAACTAGCGCTTTACGGCAAAGGCGGCGTGGGAAAGTCCACCACCATCTGCAATGTGGCCCTGGCCATGGCGGAGCAGGGCCTGCGGGTCATGCTCATCGGCTGCGACCCGAAGGCGGACTCCACCCTGAGCCTGCGGCGCGGGCGGCCCCTGTCCACAGTGCTGGACCTGGTGCGGGAGCGCCGGGGGGACCTGGCCCTCCGGGACATGGTGCTGGAGGGCAGCGGCGGCGTGCTGTGCGTGGAGGCGGGGGGACCGACTCCGGGCATGGGCTGTGCGGGCCGTGGCATCATCACCGCGCTGGAGACCCTGGCGGAGAAGGGTGCTTTCAGCGTCTACCGGCCGGACGTGGTCCTCTACGACGTGCTGGGGGACGTGGTCTGCGGCGGCTTCTCCATGCCCATGCGCACCGGGCATGCGGACCGGGTCTATGTGCTCACCAGCGGCGAGAACATGTCCATCTACGCCGCCGGGAACATCGCCATGGCGGTGGAGCGCTTTCAGGGCCGCAACTACGCCACGCTGGGCGGCTTTATCCTGAACCGGCGGGGCGTGAAGAACGAGGATGAAAAGGTGGAGGAGCTGGCCCGGAGCTTCCACAGCAGCATTGTGGGCAGGCTGGACCGTTCCGAGCTGGTTCAGGAGGCGGAGGAGCGGGGCATGACCCTGCTGGAGGCCTTCCCGGACGAGCAGGTCACGGAGGAGTACCGCTGTCTGGCCCGCAGCATGCTCAGCGGCTACGCGGAGGAGTGGTCATGCTGAGGCGCGCCCGGGCGGTGAACCCCTCCGGTGCCGTGGTGCGGATGGGGGAGGCCAACTATCCCGCCCCCTTTGCGTCGGTGCTGGAGTTCAATGCCCCGGTCCACGGCACCTGGAACATCGTCCACACGGGGATGTTGGTCCCCCAGGCACAGCAGGTCTACGTCTGCGCCGCCAACTGCATGCGGGGCGTCACGCTGACCGCCGCGGAGATGAACGAGCTGGACCGCTTTTCCTTTGTGCTCCTGGAGGAGCGGGATTTGGTGGAGGGCACCGTGGAGGAGGTTACGCTGGAGGGCGTGACGGACGTGCTGCGCAAGCTGGACAAGCTGCCCCCGGCGGTGCTGCTCTTCACGGTCTGCGTCCACCACTTTCTGGGCTGCGATTATGACTTTTTGTATCAAAATCTGGCCGAGCGCTTTCCCACTGTGGATTTCTGCCGCTGCTACATGGACCCCATTCTGCAAAAGGGCGGTCCCACCCCGGACCAGAAGCTGCGCCGGTCCATGTACGAGCTGCTGCGCCCCCTCCCGGCGCACAAAGGGGTGGTCACGCTGCTGGGCAGCGACTTTTCCACTGATGAAACCGGGGATTTGGCGGCTTATCTGAGAGAAATCGGGTACGAACTGCGCCAGCTCCCCGACTGCCGCACCTACGGGGAATTCCTCGCCCTGGCAGAGGCGGAGCTGTTTGTCTCTGTGTACCCCAACGCGCTTTTGGGCGCGAAGGCGGCCGCGGAGCGTTTTGGCAGACCGCATCTGTATCTGCCTCAGTGCTTTTCCTTTGAGGAAATCGACCAAAGCCTGGGCCGACTCTCCCAAGCGCTGGGCCTGCCGCGCCCGGACACGGTCCCCCTGCGTCGCCGCGCGGAGGCGGCTCTGGCCGAGACCCGGGCGCTGGTGGGGGAGACCCCGGTGGCCATCGACTGCACGGTACATCCCCGCCCCCTGGGGCTGGCCTGCCTGCTGCTGGAGCACGGCTTCCGGGTGGACACGGTGTATCTGGACGGCATCAGCCCCGAGGAGGAGGCGGACTTCCGCGCCCTTCAGCACACCGCGCCGGACCTGCTGCTCAAGGCCACCATCCGGCCGGAGGCCCGGGTGCTGCCCCGGGGCCGTGCTCAAAAGGTTCTGGCCGTGGGACAAAAGGCGGCCTGGTTTGAGGACACCCCCCACTTTGTGAATCTGGTGCAGGGTGCCGGACTGTGGGGCTATGACGGCATCTGCCGCCTGTGTGAGCGGATGCGGGAGGCGTTTTTGGAGGAAAAGGACACCGAGGATTTGGTGCCTCGAAAGGGCTGGGGGTGCGAGAGCTGCGTATGAGAAGGTCCCATCGAATTTTGCCGGTTTACACCGCGGACGTGTCCGGCGTGTGCTCCGCCCTCTACGAGCTGGGGGGCATGGTGGTCATCCACGACCCTTCCGGCTGCAACTCCACCTACAACACCCACGACGAGACACGCTGGTATCGGCAGGATAGTCTGATTTTTATCTCAGGATTGTCGGAAATCGACGCGATTCTGGGCAATGATGAGAAGTTTGTCGCGGATATTGTTTCTGCGGCCCGGGAGCTGAGGCCCCGCTTCATTGCCCTGGTGCGCTCGCCCATCCCCTACATGAACGGCACGGATTTCCCCGCTCTGGCCCGCCTGATTGAGGCGCAGACGGGTATCCCCGCCTTTTTTGTCCTCACCAGCGGGATGCACGACTACGTCTGCGGCGCGGGCGACGCTCTGGCGGAGCTGGCCTGGCGCTTTGTCCGGCCCCCGGAGCGGGTGCGGCCCCGGAGCGTCAACCTGCTGGGCGTGACGCCTCTGGACTTTGCCGCCGAGGGCTCCGCGGAGGCCATGCGCCGCGCGCTGGAGGAGCGGGGCTGGCAGGTGCGCTCCTGCTGGGCCATGGGCGACGATTTGGATGCCCTGGCCTGTTCCGGCGAGGCTCAGGTGAATCTGGTGGTGTCGGCGGTGGGGCTTCCGGCTGCTCAGGTGCTCCGGGAGCGCTTCGGGACGCCCTGGGTGGCGGGCGCGCCCATCGGCGCCTTTGCGGATGAGCTCTGCGCCGCCCTGGAGTGCGCCGCGGAGACCGGGGCGTGCTCTGCCCCCTGCGCCCGGCGCGTTCAGGGTCGGAGTGGCCCGGTGGTCACGCTGGTGGGCGAGCCGGTGAGCATGGGGTCTTTAGCCGCCGCGCTGAGCCTCTGGTTCGACTGCCCCACCCGGGTGCTGTGCCCGCTGGAGCGGCATGAGGGGCTGCTGGCTCCCTCAGATTGTGCCGTCCGGGGGGAGGAGGGGGTGGAAAATGCCCTCAAGGATGCGGAAATCGTGGTAGCAGACCCGATGTACCGCTATATTTGCCCGGAAACCGTGCGGTTCTTTGAGCTGCCCCACTGGGCTATGAGCGGGCGCTGCTATCAGAAGCGCCTCAGAAGCCTCTTTGCGCTGACTGAGGAACAGTGCGGAACAATTCTGCGCAAGATTTGAGGAAACAGGGAGGAAACTGCTGTGAGTCTGAACGAAACACCCTCCGGCGAGCGGCTGCACATCGGCTTTTTCGGCCGCCGGAACGCGGGCAAGTCCAGCGTGGTCAACGCGGTGACGGCCCAGGAGCTGGCGGTGGTCTCCGACACCCGGGGCACCACCACGGACCCGGTGAGCAAGGCCATGGAGCTGCTGCCCATCGGCCCGGTGCTCATCATCGACACCCCGGGCTACGACGACGAGGGCAGTCTGGGCGCGCTGCGGGTGCGCAAAACCCGGCAAGTGCTGGGCCGCACGGATGTGGCGGTTTTGGTGGTGGATGCGCTGGAGGGCATGGGCCCCTGTGAACGGGAGCTGATTGGCCTGTTTGAGGAGCGCAAGCAGCCCTATCTCATCGCCTGGAACAAGTGCGACCTGCTGGAGAGCGTGCCGCCGGAGACGGAGCGGTGGATTTACGTCAGCGCGAAGGAGGGCACCAATATCCACGCGCTGAAGGAGAAGATTGCCGCTCTGGGCAAGAGCCACACGAAAAAGCGCCCGCTGGCGGCGGATTTGGTCCGGCCGGGGGAGCTGGTGGTGCTGGTCATACCCATCGACGAGAGCGCGCCCAAGGGCCGCCTGATTCTGCCCCAGCAGCAGGTCATCCGGGACCTGCTGGAGGCGGGGGTCCCTTCGGTGTGTGTGCGGGAGACGGAGCTGGCGGCGCTGCTGGAGAAGCTGTACCCGCTGCGTCCGGCGCTGGTTATCACGGACTCTCAGGCCTTCCGAAAGGTGTCGGAAATTGTGCCCAGAGAGGTGCCTTTGACCTCGTTTTCCATCCTTATGGCCCGATATAAGGGCTTTTTGGACGAGGCGGTCCGGGGTGTGACGGCCATTGCCCGGCTGCGGGACGGGGACCGGGTGCTCATCTCGGAGGGCTGTACCCACCACCGTCAGTGCAACGACATCGGCAGCGTGAAGATTCCCCGCTGGCTGCGCCAGAGCACCGGGCGGACGCTGGAAATCGAGCTCTCCTCCGGCCGGGATTTCCCCGAGGATCTGTCCCGATACGCCCTGATTGTCCACTGCGGCGGCTGCATGCTCAACGAGCGGGAGATGGTCCGGCGCATGGCCTGCGCGGTGGAGCAGGGGGTGCCCATCACCAACTACGGCATCACCATCGCCTTTATGACCGGGATTCTGGAGCGCAGCGTGGAGATTTTCCCCCATCTGGCGGCGCAGCTGGCGGAGGCGGAACAATGAGGCTGACCAGAGAGGAGCTGGGCGGCTGGTACGAGGTGGTTCTGGAGCTGGCGGCGGAGCCCTGGTGCCGGAGCCTGCTGGAGCGGGTGGAGGCCGCCTACGAGCGGGGGGACCCGCCGGTCTACCCGCCGCGGGAGAATTTGTTCACCGCCCTGCGCCTGACGCCGCCGGAGCGGGTCAAGTGCGTGATTGTGGGCCAGGACCCCTACCATCAGCCCGGCCAAGCCCACGGATTGGCCTTTTCCGTCCTGCCAGGCACCCGGATTCCGCCGTCTCTGCGCAACATCGGCAAGGAGCTGCAAAGCGATGTGGGCACCGCTCTGCCCGCGGACGGAACCCTGACGCCCTGGGCGGAGGAGGGGGTGCTGCTGCTGAACAACGTGCTCACGGTCTATGACAGCAGCCCCAACAGCCACAAAAAGTGGGGCTGGACGGAGTTCACCACCCGGCTGTTGAAATGCCTGGAGACGCAGCCGCGGCCCATCGCCTTTGTCCTCTGGGGCCGGGAGGCCCAGAGCAAGGGCACTCTGGTGGACCCGGAGCGCTCAAGCTATCCGCGGCTGGTGCTCCAGTCCAATCATCCCAGTCCGCTCTCGGCCAGCCGGGGATTCTTCGGCAGCCGGCCCTTCAGTCAGGTGAATGCTTTTTTGACCCTTCACGGTGCCTCGCCCATCGCCTGGAAAAAAACTGAAAAAAACTGAAAAAAGCTCTTGACAATTTTCGATTCTGCGCTATAATATAATTCGTTGCTGGTGAGAGCACAAAGCTGCATGCAGAAGTGGCTGAGTGGTCGAAGGCGCACGATTGGAAATCGTGTAGGCGTTGATAGCGTCTCGAGGGTTCAAATCCCTCCTTCTGCGCTGAGAAACCGTCTGAATCGGAATGATTCAGACGGTTTTTTGCGTTGGCAGCCGAACAGGCGTAATGATTACTCCGGCAAGTAAATCATCGTTCCCCATTAGAAAACGTGAACTTGCCGGAGTAATCATTGATTAGGGTGTCAAAAGGGTCATCTGCCAAGAATAGGGGCATTTTTCGGAACTGTCCAGCAACGAGACCCGCTGTTTCAATGACGTTTTTCAGGTTTTTAGAACCTCGATTTTGAGAAAATGGCTTTTGACAACGGCTGTAATAAACCCCAGTTCAACTGGAGGGCAATCATTCTCAGAACTTTTCAGTGCCCCTTAATTGGGTGACCACAGGAGACAGGCCCTTCTTGGGCCTGGTCAAGCCACCGTTTCAACCGGTGGTTTTGTTTTTGGGGAGAGGCTAGTGAGACAGCCCCTTGATTGATACCCCAAAGGGCACCCGCCCAGTGGATGAGCGCACCTCAGTGGAGAACGGTCCCCAAAATCAAACCCGCCAGCGCACCGCAGGCGAAGCAGGCGGCGGCCACCGCGAAAAACGCGGTCCGCACCCATCCGGTGAAGGAGGGAACGCCCGACGGATGATTTTGGTTGTAAGCGTCCAAGTACTGATTGGTTTCGTCGTCGTTCGCATCGTTCTGCTCTTCGAGGCCCGGCGCTGTGAGGGCAGAGTCATCCTGATGCTGGACCGCTTCAGAGGAGGCCATGGCGCGCTCACACTCCTCAAGGTGCCGGGCGCTGTTGAGGAAGTCGGTTTCCGAGAGCTTTTTGAACTTGACCGCGGCCAGATGCGGATAGCCGTCCAATTGCAGCTCCACCGCGCTGAGGTACAGGTTCCGCAGCGCGGGGTCGGTGTAGTCGCCCTTGGAGAGGCGGTGGCAGTTGGCCGCGTGCGCCTGAGCCTCCTGAAAGGAACCCAGATGCTCAAAGCGCTTGGCTGTAAAGGGGTACGGGCACACCCATCCGCAGTACTCCTGGTCGATGGCGTTTTCGTAGAGTCGTTCGTTGGATAAGGCCATGAGGGGGTCCTCCTTCTGTCTCTTGTGGGGGAAAGGGGCAATCTGTATGGGGAAATGACAGGAGTTCAGGAAAAGCGCGCCACAGTCCGCAGCACGGAGGAGAGATACCCGCCGCCGAAGAGGTTCAGATGGTTGAGCAGGTGGTAGAGGTTGTAGAGCTCTCTGCGCTCCCGATACCCGCTCTCCAGCGGCGAAATCTCCTGATAAGCTTCATAAAAGCTGCTTCTAAACCCGCCAAACAGCGCTGTCATGGCCAAATCCGCTTCGGCGTGTCCGACGTAGGCGGCGGGGTCGATGAGCCAGGCCTGTCCGTCCGGGCCGGTGAGATAGTTGCCCGACCACAGGTCTCCGTGGAGGAGAGAGGGCTGCGTGGGCTCGATGAGCCAACGGTCCAGGTGGTCCAAAAGGCTTTGAATCTGCCTGCGTTCTCTCGCGTCGAACCAGTGCGCGGCAAGCCGAATCTGGGGCTCCAGACGGCAGCAGCGGAAGAACTCCAGCCAGGTTTCCCGGGGCGCGTTGCACTGGGGAGTGGCGCCGATGAAGTTGTCCTGCTGAAATCCGAAGCGTCCGCCGGGCACGAGGGCGGCGGTGTCCGCCTGGTGCAGGGCAGCCAGCGCGTGGCCGAAGCGCTCCCAGAAGTCCCGCTGAGGTCGGGCGCTGTGTACCAGCTCCAGCAGGAGAAAGGACCGGCTTTTGTCCACGCCCCGGCCCAGAATCCTGGGGGTTCGGATGGTTCCGGTGGCTTCAATGGCCCGCAGGCCCAGCTCCTCCGCCTCAAAGAAGCGGCGATTGGACAGGGAGTTGAACTTGGCGAACAGGGCGGAGCCGTCGCTCAGATGCAAGCACTGTGCGTCGTTGATGTCTCCGCCGCTGATGGAGGATGTGCGGACAATGTGCACGCCGCGGCCGCAGCAGGCGGTAATGGCGGCATCGAGGGAATCAAAACCGGTGGTGTTCATGGAGCTTGCCTCCTCTCGCGGTGGGTCGGAGATGGACGGGCACAGGCCGATGCGGGCTTGCGTGTTCCGTACAGCGCGGCGCTTTGGGTCTGAAAAACAAAAGAACGGAAATTCTGAGCAGAATTACCGTTCTTTTTGGCGGAGGCGAAGGGATTTGAACCCTTGCGACGGCAGAACCGCCCTACCGGATTTCGAATCCGGACCCTTCAGCCACTTGGGTACACCTCCGTAGAGCTGAAGCCATTATGCCACAAATGGCGGGAAAAAGCAAGCCCCAATCCGCTTTTCCGCGAAGATTTGAGGCGCGCACGCCGCCCCGCGGCAAAATGCGGCTCAAAGCCTCCTACCGGTCCCGGACAACCTTGCCCGGCGTTGCGTACACGGGGGGAGCTGTCTCTGGGGAGGCGGCCGTGCGCACGGTTCATGTGCACGAGGGAGCCTGTGTCCACAGTTCGCAGGACAGACGCCAGGGCAACCGCATTTAAAATTTTTGATATTTTCGCATAACAATGGCCCGATTTGCTGTCGTTTTGTGTAGGGGCGCGCAGTGCGCGCCCGGGATTCTCTCAATCTTTGCCGGGCGGCCAATGCGGTTTTAAATGCTGTTGCCCTGGGATAGATGCGAACCTGGTTGCAAAAAACGGGAAAAAGCGCTATAATAGACCCGAAAACCACACCAGGGGCCACGCCCCGGAACAGGAGCCGCCGATGAAGCTCATCCATCTCTCAGACCTCCACCTGGGCAAGCGGGTCAACGGATACTCCATGCTGGAGGACCAAAAATACATCTTAGACCAGGTCTTGAGCCATATTGCCGATGAAAAACCCGAAATCGTTCTCATCAGTGGGGACATCTACGACCGTTCCGTGCCCCCGGAGGAGGCGGTGGAGCTCTTCGACGCCTTTCTGGTGGAGCTCTCCCGCCGCCGCATCGAGGTCCTGCTCATCAGCGGGAACCACGACTCCCCGGAGCGGCTGGCCTTCGGGGGCAGGCTCATGGATCTGGCGGGAATCCATCCCTCTCCGGTGTACGACGGCGTCATCCGCCCCCTGACCCTCACGGACGGGAACGGCCCGGTGGACTTCTGGCCCATCCCATTCCTCAAGCCCGCCCAGGTGCGGCGCTTCTTCCCGGAGCGGGAGCTGCGCAGCTACAACGAGGCCATGGCGGCGGTGGTGGACAGTCTTGCCCTGGACGCACAGCGGCGCAATGTGGCTCTGGTGCACCAGTTCCTCACCGGCGCGCAGACCTGCGACTCCGAGGAGCGCAGCGTGGGCGGCACGGACCAGGTGGACAGCAGCCTCTTTGACGCCTTTGACTATGTGGCTCTGGGGCATCTCCACGGCCCCCAGAGAGTCGGCCGGGCGTGTGTCCGCTACGCGGGTTCCCCGCTGAAATACTCCTTTTCGGAGGCCCGTCAGGTGAAGTCTCTGACGGTGGTGGAGCTGGAGGAGAAGGGGAGCCTCACCATCCGTGCGCTGCCGCTCACGCCGCTCCACGACCTGCGCCGCATCCGGGGGAGCTTCGCGGAGCTGATGGAGGCGGAGGAGGGGCGCGAGGACTACTGCGAGCTCACCCTCACCGACGAGGAGGATGTGCCCAACGCCCTCGCCCGCCTGAGTCTGCGCTATCCCCGTCTGATGGCCCTGCGCTACGACAACAAGCGCACCCGCAGCACCGTCAGCGTGCTGGAGGAGGGGAGCGTCCGGCGGGAGCGCTCTCCATTGGAGCTCTTTAACGCCCTCTATGAGCGTCAGAACGGTCAGGAGATGAATGAGGAGCAAAAAGCCTATATTCAACGTTTAATCAGTGAAATCTGGGAGAATTAAAACAGAAAAACACCCTGTGAAGCATTTACACTTCACAGGGTGTTTTGCGTTTTTGGGGAACCAATTACCCCAATTCCGCCTGACAGCGCTCCAGAGCGGAGGCGACAACGGTGTCCCTGCCGCAGTACTTGTACTCGCTCAGACGCTGGATGATGAACGTGGGCGGCTGATGGCAGGCGGCCCCGCTGCTTCCCGGGTGCATACGTTTTCGGCCACATTGGGGCGCTTGTCGATGACCAGGACAGACTTGCCGGCCTTCCGGGCCTCATGGGCGAACACGGCTCCACAGAGGACCGCGCTCACCACCAGGTCTTCAAATGACTTCATGATTTCGCCTTTTTCTCCCGCAGCAGATGCTCCACGGCGGCGAAAATCTCCGCACTGATGGATTCTCTGCTGCGCATGGTTCCGCCGGAGGTGCAGGAGACGCTGTGCCAGCCCAGGGTTCGGGCACAGTACTCCGCCGCCTGGCGGGAGCGGTTCAGATAAGCGATATTTCGCTCGTGGATGTCCTTTCGGGACTCATCCCCCTGATAGCGCCGACGCATCAGCTCCTGACTGACCGCGGGGTCCACCTGGAGGAAGAGTACCAGGTCCGGGGCGGGAATGCCCAAAAGCTGATACTCATAGTGAAAGAGCCACTGCAAAAAGGCGTCCCAGTCCGCCTGCTCCAGCTTGGAGCACTGGTGCACGGCGTTGGAGGTGGCGTACCGGTCCGCAATGAGGACGCCGCCCTGACGGTAGAACGCCTCCCAGTCCTTTTTGAAGCTGGCGTAGCGATCCACGGCGTAGAAGGAGGAGGCAGCGTAGGCGTTCACCGAAGCCGGGTCTGTACCGAACTCGCCGCCCAGGTACATCCGCACCAGGGCAGAGGAGGGGCTTTCATAGTCCGGAAAGGTGATTTTCCGCACAGGAAGGCCACATTCAGTCAGATGCTCATACAGCGCCTGGGCCTGCGTGGCCTTGCCGCTTCCGTCCAGGCCCTCCAAAACAATCAACGTTCCGTGCACAACGGTCCCTCCCAACTCAACACTGCCGGAGCCGCGCGCATGGACCCGGGCGGCCTGCGCAAAGACTCTCAGACCATCAGAATACCACAAACGTGGCGGAAATACAAGGGCCACATCCCGGCCAGCAGGGCAACCGCATTTGACATTTTGCAGTTTTCGAACAACAACGGCCCGATTTGCTGATGTTTTGTGTAGGGACACTTCCGCCGCTCATTTTGATTCGCGGCTCCTGCAATGACCGCCCCTACAAAAAGTTGCAAATTTCCGACAAACAAGCTGTTTTCAGGCGGTTTTATATGCTGTTGACCTGCCTGACCAGGGGCGCAAAAAGCGGCATCGCCGAGGCGATGCCGCTGAGCTCACAGCTGAAAGTTCGGGTGCTCGGCAAGCAGGTGCTCCTTGATCTTCTGGAAGGTGACTGCGCTGATGTCGTGCTCGATGCGGCAGGCGTCCGCCGCGGCGATGTCCGGGTCCACGCCCAGCATGATAAGCCACTTTGTGAACAGCTGATGGCGCTCGTAGATGCGCTCCGCAATCTCCCGGCCGGACTCGGTCAGGTGCAGCAGGCCGTCGCTGTCCATGACAATGTAGCCGTTGCTCTTAAGCAGGGCCATGGCCCGGCTGACGCTGGGCTTGGAGTAGTCCAGATGGCGGGCGACGTCAATGGAGCGCACGGAACCCTTCTGGCCCTCAATGACCAGGATGGTTTCCAGATAGTTTTCAGCGGATTCACGGATTTGCATGGTTGCCTCCAATCTCAGGCCGCGAGGGGGAAACCGGGCCGAATGCGCCGCCGCACGGGAGAGCGCTCGCAAAGAAAGCCCTGTTTTTGTTCTCAGCTCAGTATACCATATCCACACACAAAACGCAAGCAAAACCCACAGACGGAAAAAACCCCGGCGCAGCTGAGCCGCACCGGGGTGGCAGGTTAGTCGAGGAAGTAGACGGTGATGCCTCTGCGGCCAAAGGCGCGGCAATGAGAGGCGGAGTTGAAGTACAGGTCGATGAGGTGTCCCCTCACGCCGGTGTCGCCCGCCACGCACACGCCGTAGACGATGCTGCCGCTGGTGATATACATCCGGGTTCCGTAGGGAATCACGGAGGGGTCCACCGCGACCACGCCCACCTGAGCAGCCCGCCCGGTAGAGGTGGTTCCGCCGCCGCAGTAAGCGGTTGCGGCGAAGCTGTCAGAAACGGAGTAGTAGCTGTAGGTGCTGCCGTCGGAAAGGGTGATGGTCCCGTTCTCCTCGTCCCGGTTCGTGATGACGTTGTGGGACGCGCTCAGGCCGCTGGGGGAGGGGGAGTCCACCTTGGTGCCGTAGCAGACAATCTCGTCCTTCATCTCGGTGATGTCGGTCTTGATTTTGGTGATGATGGGCTTGCCGCCGTCAATCACCTTCTTCTCATAGGTGTCCACCTTTTTATAGGGGACGCCCTCGCGCTTGACGTACTCAGTGCCGATGTACTTCTTCGGGTCGGGCTTCCGGACGGTTCCGAACTCCTTCGTCTTGACCTTCTCGAAGTAGGACAGCTCCACGCGGTTGATGGTGATGGGCGCGGACACGTCCGGCTCGGCGTCCAGCTCCTGAGAAACCAGATCGTTCTCTCCCAGCACAATGTTCAGCCGCTCAATGACATCGCGGACGGTGTCGCCGGGCTGGAGCTGCACAGAGGTCAGGGTTTTGTCCACCGTGACGGTGACGTACTTGGGCCGGGTCACAGTGACGGTGATGATCTTGTCGCCGCTGCTCTGAGCGCTCTCGTCAGGAGTGCTCGTCTCGGCCTTCTCTTCGGAGTCCCCGCGCTCCTCAGCCTCGGAGGGCTGCTGAGCCTCTTCTTCCGCAGACTCCGCGGAAGAGGCCTCGGCGCTCTGCTTTTCGACCTTGGACTCCTCAGACTGCTCAGTCTCCTTGGATTCCTTGCTGCCCTTGGACTCCTCAGACTTCTTCTCGTCCTTGGATTCCTCAGATTTTTTGGTTTCCTTGGGTTTTTCACTGTCCTTGGACTTCTCGGACTTGGCAGCTTCGGAGGACTTCTCCTTTTTCACCTTCTGCCCGGCAGAATCCTTTTTCTGCTCATCCCCGGACTTTTCATCCTTAGATTTCTCATCCTTGGACTGCTTGCCGTCGGACTTCTCGGATTCCTCAGAGGCAGCGGGCTGCTTCTGCTCATCGCTCTGCTCGTCAGCAGGTGAGCTGCTCTCCGCGGCGGGGGTGCTCTCAGAGCTCTCACCCTGGGGAATCTCCGTATCTCTGGCTTTGACCTCGGCCAGAGAGCCGCTCAGAGTTTCCTGCTCCTGCTGCTCAGCGTCCTGAGACTTGTCAGAGGCCGCTTCGGAGTCGTCCGACTTGTCTTCGGACTTCTGCTCATCGGAGGAACTCCCGGAATCCTTTTTGGCATCCTTGTCCTGCTCTTTGGAATCCTGTTCCGCGTCCCCGCTCTCATCCTCGGCGGTGGAAACATCTCCGGTTATGGCCTGAACGACCTGCTCGGAAGCAACACCCGCTCCAAAGGAGGAAGAGCTGCTTGCGTCCGTGTCGGCATTATCCGGGGCAGAGGCGTCGGAACTGGAGGAGGGGGCACCCTCAGAGGTCTCCGCCTGCTGAGAGGCGTCCGCCTCGTCATCGGTGGATTCCTCCACGCTGGTGACAGTTACCTCCACCACATCGGAGGAGCCGACCTCGATGCCGGCCTGTTCCAGAATCTGATTCACGACCGGGCTGTCGGTGTCAGCGGAGATGCCCTCTACGGTAGTGATTACATTCGAATCGGCCTTGATGTTGTAGACGCTCTTGGCCTGGGCGGAGAACAGCAATCCGCCGACCAGGGACAAAACCATCGCAAACACCAGGAGGAGCCGAGTCATTCGACTCACGGCCGCCTTGATAGGCTGTGACATAAAAACCTCCACAAAAGAAAAGTGGTGTGTACGAAGTTGGTAACGGTTTGTAATTTTTGTAACCTTTAGACCAACTGAGGAGATTATACCATGGAGGGGCGGGATTGTCAAGTTTTTATAACAATTTAAGAGTGTGAGTAAAAGTACACAAATTTTGAACGAGATAAAAGAAGGAAACCGACAAAACAGACGGTCGGACACGCTCAAAACTGTAATTATTTGTAATATTTGAGAAAAAGAAAAAACCATTCTGAAAGAGGCCGTGCGCTTGAATCGGGGGCAGAGCAGGGGGGAACGGGCAAAAGCAGCGCCTCTGTGCAGGAATCCATTCACACTCCAAATGGTGAGGCAAAAGAAATATCACCGAATGGAGAAATGAGCGGGTGAGCAACCAAACAACTAAACGAACAAACGAACACAGAGGCCACAGCGGAAACAACGGCGCGGTTTTGTATATACAGATAGTAATAATACAGAAAGCAATCAGAGATCGTGAGGAACAGGACGCTGCTCCGAGAAATATATGTTCGTTTTGAACGGCGGCGAAGTCAGCTCAACTCACCGGGAAGACTTCCCTGTGCGTGTCTTTGCGCGGAGGACGCTCCCCCTCCGGCGAACCTGCTTTCCGGACGCCGCATCGACTGTCCGCGTGTCACGGACAGTGAAATAGCCCTTTCAGACGCCTGGCAGAGGAAAACGTCTCTTTGACGCTGCGCGGGGTGCGCTTGACGAATGAGGAGGAAATGAGTAAACTATAGCAAAACGAAATCGCTCCTCTGTGGGCTCTGGCCCGGAAAGGAAGGAATATGGAAATCGAACGCAAATTCTGGCTCACAGAGCTGCCCGCGCAGTACCCCGAGCTCGCTCATCTGGAGACAGACCAGGGCTATCTGGCCCACCGCCCCTGCACGGTGCGTATTCGCAGAAGCCGGAACCTGCACACAGGGGCGTGCACCTATATCCTCTGCGTCAAGAGCCAGGGCACCCTCTCCCGCCACGAGGTGGAGACCGCCATCGAGCCGGAGCAGTTCGAGGAGCTGGCCGGGATGCTGGACCGGCCCATGGTGCACAAGGACTACCACGCCTATCGGCTCCCGGACGGCCACGTCCTGGAGTGCTCGGTGGTGGACGGCGGCGCGTTTACCTATGCGGAGGTGGAATTTGACAGCGAGGAAGAGGCCACGGCCTGGACGCCGCTGGACTGCCTCGGTCCGGAGTTGACCTACGATGCCCGCTTTACCATGGGGTCCTATTACCGCACGCGGCAGGTGCCCGATGTGTCCTCCTGGGGCTCTGAAGCGGAGTGAGGGGACCTGTGGGGACACTTGACGGACAGAAAGTGCCTTTTGGACACGAAAATTTACAAATGGACCATTGCTTTTTGAGGATAAAGCGTGTAAAGTAGGGGAGCGCGGGTGTCCCTGTCCCTTTGGGGCGGCACCGGCTTCTGATGCAGGAGCTGAGCGGAACGAAATCGCGCGGTTCAGGCCTGCTGTGCCTGTGTGGAACCTCTTATGCTGCGAAAGCAGCTCTGAACTGGCCCGACATGCCCGGAGCAGACAGCTCTGCGCCTGAAACGCACACTTTTTCTGCACAGCGCTTTACCAAAAAGGAGAAGACTATGTTCAAACGACTGACGGCTTTGCTGCTGGTGCTGTCCATGCTGCTCTCTCTGTCCGGCTGCGGCAAGCCGAAGGAGAAGGAGAGCGCCCAGGAACGCACTTATGCCAGCACTCAGCCCATGGATGTGTTCGAGGCGCTGGAGGCGGTGCGCGACCTGAAGGATTTCACCTTTGAGCTTCAGGTGAGCCGGGTGAACGCCGAGACCGGCGAGTTGGGAAAGCTGAGGTACAAGGCCAGCGGCACCTGGTACACCAGCGCGAAGCAGGCCTCCATCCGGCTCAGCCTCGCCGACGGCAGCGAGCTGACCACGCTGACGGTGGACGGCGCGAACCTCTACGCCGACCTCGGGACAGCGGCCGCGACGCTGAAGGCCAAGTATGAGGAGCTGCAGGCGGATGGCTACGTCCAGGATATGGAGGGTGCCTCTGCCCGGCTGAGCGAGGACGTGGTTCACTTCCCGCTGAAGGAGGACCCCTGGACGGCGCTGGAGAGCGGTCGGCTCTCGGAGGGCCGGGCGAGCCTGCGTACCTTATATAATAGTATAAAGCAGGAGAACGCCAGGCGCGTGAGCATGGAGCAGCATGTGGGCAAGCTCAGCCTGGGGCTGGGGGATTTGCAGGGCACGCTGCTGGACATCGCGGCGGATTTGGTCCGCAACAAGGCCGTCTACCAGGGCGGTCTGAGCCAGGTGCTCACAGAGGACTTCGGCCTGATTCTGGACGAGGCGGGCACGGACGCTCAGACGCTGCTGGATGAGAAGTGGAGCGTCTATGAGGAAACCGGCGAGGAGCTCTACGAGCTTCAGGAGGCCGGGGACTACAACGGCTGGACGGCAAAGCTGCTCGCCTGCGGGGACAAGGCCTCCGGGTACAGCCTGGACCTGACCACCAGCTTCAACGAGCCGATGAACTATCTGCTCAGCGTCTATCCCGCCCAGGCGGAGCCGGTGGAGGTGCCGGAGACGCGGCAGGAGCTGCGGGACGCGGCGGAGAGCGCCGCGCTGGTGTATCTGGATGGCAAGCAGTACCTGAAGGAGGTCGGCAAGGACGAGGAGTCCGAGCTGGGCACCGAGCTGACCCAGGAGGAGCTGAAGGAGGCCATGGGCACCGAGGATGAGGAAGAGAGCGGCGAGCCGGTGGAGACCGCTCCTATGGAGGAGTATCCCAGCCTGGTGAGCGCCATGGTGTACACCTCCGACGGCTGCTCCCGAAGGGTTCCGCTGATCGCCTCCTATGACAAGCTGGAGGGCAATGACGCGGAGAGTCCCAGCGATGTCTACCAGAGCTCCAACGGCTATGTGCTGGAGTATGTGGACGCGGACATGCGGGATTTGGCCCAGGCCGCCCAGGACAACGCCAAAATGTACGCCGAGGACTTCCGGGAGGGCTGGGGCTATGAGACCCTGGTGGAGCCGGGCCGCGCGGTGCTCTCCCAGAGCGCGGATGTGGCCGTGGCGGGCCTTGCCTTCCACAATGTGGATGTGGACCAGGATGTGACGGTCATCACCGGCTGCCTGGAGGTGGAAAACAGCCAGGATATGCTCTATTTCGACCTGTTTGTCTACAGCAAGAGCGTAACGAAGAAGGAAATGGCCGCAATCGAGGATTTGATGCACGCTCTGGGCACAGAGCTGCCGGTGGAGATTTTGAAGAACTGAGAGGACACGATATATGAGAGAAGAAAAAAGCTCCGGGCTGTCGATGGTGGTGGTGGTGCTGACGGTGGTGATTGTGGCCATCTCAGCGCTGCTGGTGCTGGTGATTCTGCGCCTGGCCGTGACCCTGAACGACAGCGCCGCCTTTGCTCCGGGAACCACCGTGAACGGCCTGGAGGTTTCCGGGCTGACCGCATCGGAGGCGGAGGAGCAAATCAACAAGCTGGCGGAGAACTACGTGCTCCAGGTCCGGTTTGCGGACGGAGAGTACACCCTTCAGGGCAAGGACATCGCCCTGAAGGTGGGAGCCAACAACAGCCTGCGCAGACTGGTGAAGGACCAGGACGCGGAGCGTATCGGCAGCGCGGTGGGCTCCCAGCGCGGTCAGGAGCTGTGGGATGAGGAGCTGCTCAGCTACGACGCCCTTCAGCTCCATCAGACGGTGTCCGACTGGCCCAGTCTCAGCTCCCTCAAGGACATGAAGTCCAAGGACGCCCGGCTGGAGTACAGCGAGGAGATGGGGAAGTTCAAAATCAAGAAGGAATCCCCCGGCGGCGCTGTGGACCAGGATGTGCTGGAGCAGAAGATCAACGACTGCGTCCTGGGTCTGACGAAGAAGCTGGACGTGGTGGAGGAGGGCCTGTACGGCTCTGTCCGCACCGCCGATAGCCCTGAGATGCAGGCGGCCCTCAGCGATGCCAACGAGAAGCTGCATTTGAAGATCACCTACCGCTACGAGGTGAAGGACGCCAACATCAGCGGCAAGGAGACGGTGGGCTTCGACCAGCTGAGCAAGTGGCTGTATGTGACCAGCGACGGCATGAGCGTGGGCGTGGACAGCCACCGGCTCCAGAACTACGTCAGCGAGATGAGCCGGCTCTACTCCGCCAAGGGGAGCAGCAGCGGGGGGAACGCCGTGTTCCTGTCCAGCACCGGCATCCAGGTGGAGGTGGACGCCCCCGCCCAGGGAGAGAGCGTGGACACGGATGAGCTGTTCAACGACATCGTGAGCTGTGTGGACAGCAAGACCTCCGGCAAGCGGGACGCGCCCTACATCAAGGGCACCACCGACCTGGGCGGCAGCTATGTGGAGGTGGACCTGGACGGCCAGCACTTGTGGCTCTACAAGGACCACGAGCTGGTGACCGAGGGCGACATCTGCTCCGGCGATGTGGCCACGGGCTGCGAGACCCCCACGGGCCTGTACACCATTAAGGATAAGCAGACCGACCGCTGGCTCAACGGCGAGGATTATCACGACTGGGTCAGCTATTGGATGCCCTTCAACGGGGGCGTGGGACTCCACGACTCCACCTGGCGCTCCGATGAGGACTACGGCGGCGAGGTGTATCTGGAGAACGGCTCCCACGGCTGCATCAACATGCCGCTGGATTTGGCCGACGCGGTGTATGAAAACGTGCAGGAGGGCACCTATGTGGTCCTCTACGGCGGCGTGACCTCCAGCGCGGAGAACGCCCAGATCATCACCGGCGAGTCCAGCTACCACAAGAGCGTGGGCGACGGCGCCTTCGAGCTGGAGCTGAAGACCAATGGCGACAGCAAGCTGAGCTATGCCTCCAGCAATGTGCAGGTGGCGAAGGTGGACTCCACCGGCAAGGTGACCATCACCGGCCCGGGCAAGGCCATCATCCGGGTGACTGCCCCGGCCACGGAGAAATACCGCCGGGCCACGAAGGACATCACCATCACGGTTAAGTGACAAGGAAAAATGCCTTACATCGAAGAATTGAGGCTGAAATTTGAAAAAATCGCCGGTTTCTCTGCGGAAACCGGCGATTTTCTGCGGCTATCTGAACAAACAAGCGGACACAGGCCCGCCGCGGACAAAATTGGCCCCCCTTTCTCAGTTTGGTGAGAAAGGGGGGCCGCTTCAGTTGGCTTGGAGCAGAACCTTCTCTTACTTGGCCACGACCTTCTTCAGGTGGACGAAGCGAGGCAGGCTGTTCTCCTGACGCATCTGGATGTCGCCCTGAATCAGGGGCAGAGCATACTTGATGTACTCGTCGGTCACGTCGTTGCCGCGCTCGTTGATCCACTCCACGGGGACCTTCTTCTCGAAGTTGGCCACCTTGGACAGGTCGAGCAGCAGGGGCTCGCACTTGTAGCCGTTCTCATCGCGGGTGCACTGGAAGCCGACCATCTTGTCGGTGACACCGGCGACGGCCTGCTGCACGGCGGTCTGACCGGCCATGAAGGACTCGTCGGAGTCGGTCTGGGAGGCGCAGTGCTCGGCGCAGCGCTGGAGCAGGGACAGCTCGATGGGACGCACCTTGACGCCCTCGATCTCCTTCTTGACCACGTCGGCCAGCTTCGCGGCCAGGCCGCCCAGCTGAGCGTGACCGAAGCCGTCGGTGGCGCTGGTCTCAGCCTCGGAGACGAAGCGGCCGTCGGCGTAGTGGATGCCCTCGGACACGGCCACCAGGACGTTCATGTTCTCGTCCCAGATCTTCTTGACGTCCTCGATGAACTCGTCCATCTTGAAGTCCACCTCGGGCAGGTAGATCAGGTCAGGGCCGTAGCCGGTGATCTTGGCCAGGGCGGCGGCGCCGGCCAGCCAGCCCGCGTGACGGCCCATGATCTCCACGATGGTGACCTGGCCCTTGTCGTACACGTGAGCGTCCTGATAGACCTCCACCAGAGAGGTGGCGATGTACTTGGCGGCGCTGGAGTAGCCGGGGCAGTGGTCGGTGCCGAACAGGTCGTTGTCGATGGTCTTGGGGATGCCCATGACGCGGCACTCATAGCCGACCTTGTTCATGTACTTGGAGATCTTGTTGCAGGTGTCCATGGAGTCGTTGCCGCCGTTGTAGAAGAAGTAGCGCACGTCATACTTCTTGAAGATCTCCAGGATGCGCTTGTAATCGGTGTCGTCCACGTCGGGATCAGCGATCTTGTAGCGGCAGGAGCCCAGGGCGGAAGAGGGGGTGTACTTCATGATGGCGAGCTCATCGGGGTCCTCCTCGTCCATGATGTACAGCTTGTCGTTGAGCACGCCCACGATGCCGTTGGCAGCGCCGTAGACCTTGGTGATCACGTCGCTGTCCAGGCCGGCCTTGATGGCGCCGTAGCAGCTGGCGTTGATGACGGAAGAGGGTCCGCCGGACTGGCCGATAATCATTGCGCCTTTCAGTTCACTCATGTTACATTCCTCCTAAGGGTGTTTTTTGGCGAAAAAGCATACATATGTACGCTTTTTCTTCCGCGTGAAATATCACTTGTGGATTTTCCATTAAATTATAGCACACCCTCTTGCTTTTTTCAATAACTTCTGCTAAAATGATAATCGCAAAATTTGAAAAGGAGCTGATCCTATGCCACTCGTTAATACGAAGGAAATGTTCGCGAAGGCTTATGACGGCGGTTACGCTGTCGGCGCTTTCAACGTCAACAACATGGAGATTGTCCAGGGCATCACTGAGGCCGCTGGCGAGCTGAAGAGCCCCGTGATTCTCCAGGTCTCCAAGGGTGCCCGCGCCTATGCCAATCACACCTATCTGGTGAAGCTGGTCGAGGCCGCTGTCATTGAGAATCCCGAGATTCCCATCGCCCTGCATCTGGACCACGGCGACACCTTTGAGCTGTGCAAGAGCTGCATCGACGGCGGCTTCACCTCCGTCATGATCGATGCCTCCTCCAAGAGCTTCGAGGACAACATCGCCCTGACCAAGAAGGTCGTCGAGTACGCCCACGATCACGGTGTTGTGGTCGAGGCCGAGCTGGGCACCCTGGCTGGCGTGGAGGACGAGGTCGTTGTTGAGGCCGGCCATGAGTCCTACACCCGTCCCGAAGAGGTCGAGGAGTTCGTCTCCCGCACTGGCTGCGACTCCCTGGCCATCGCCATCGGCACCTCTCACGGCGCCTACAAGTTCACCCCCGCTCAGTGCACCCGCAACGCTGACGGCATCCTGGTGCCGCCTCCCCTGCGTTTCGACGTGCTGCAGGGCTGCATCGACCGTCTGCCCGGCTTCCCCATCGTTCTGCACGGTTCCTCCTCTGTGCCTCAGGAGTTCGTGAAGATGGTCAACCAGTACGGCGGCAAGATGCCCGACGCCATCGGCATCCCCGAGGAGCAGCTGCGTGAGGCTGCCAAGATGGCCGTGTGCAAGATCAACATCGACTCCGACATCCGTCTGGCCATGACCGGCAACATCCGCAAGTACTTCGCCGAGCATCCCGATCACTTCGATCCTCGCCAGTACCTGAAGCCCGCCCGTCAGGCCGTCAAGGACATGGTCGCCCACAAGATCATCAACGTCCTGGGCTCCGACGGCAAGGCCTAAGTCTTTGCTGAACTGACGTAAGTCAGATCCTTTTCCCCGGCGGGGTTCTGCCTCGCCGGGGGTTTCTGCATATTCGAACACCAATGGGGGGAAGAGGGATGAAGCGAATCCAGGTTTCCGAAACCTGCTCCGAGACCTGCATCCACGAGGACGCGGTGCGGCGGGTGCGCGCCCGGCTGCCGGAGGAGGACCCTGTCTACGAGGTGGCGGAGCTGTTCAAGGTGCTGGGGGACTCCACCCGCACCCGAATCATCTGCGCGCTGTCCATTTCGGAGCTTTGCGTGTGCGATTTGAGCACGCTGCTGAACATGTCGCAGTCCGCCATCTCCCACCAGCTTCGGATTCTCAAGCAGGGCCGCATCGTGAAGAACCGCCGCTCCGGGAAGGTGGTCTACTACTCTCTGGACGACGAGCACATCAAGAGCCTGTTTTCCATTGCCTTTGACCATGTGATGGAGGACTGACGCCGCCGGGCGCTCCGGTCGGGGTATTTCAATCAAATCCTTGCGAAAAGGGTCGGGTTTCCGGCCTTTTTTCTTTTTTCTGGATAAGTCCACAGCGGCAGCCCGGCGCGCCCCGGTTCTGGAAAAGCGCTGGCCGGCATAGAGTAGGACAACTCTGCCCGGCAGGCCCATCCGCCCCGACCGGCGAAAAGGAGAGAGTGTCATGTCCACGCCCCATTCCCCCAAACGCGCCCGAAAAAGCCCCAAAACCGGGCCGGAATCCCACAGCTCTTCCCTGTTTCGGCTGATTGCGGCGGTGCTGCTCTTTTCCGTGTGCTTTGTGGCCAAGACACAGTTTCCCAGCCAGACCCAGCGCTGGAGGGCGCAGCTGGCGCAGCTCATCGGCACCCACACCGACCTGCACCAGTCCCTCGACTGGCTGGGGGAGGAGCTGGAGCGGCAGCGGACGGTGTTCCACGCGGTGGGGGACTGGTGCGTGGAGGTCTTCGGCACCCAGGACCTGAGCCTGCCCTCTACCCAGCCCGAAGCGACCGCGCCGCCGGAGAACGCGCAGGAGCGCGCGGCGGAATCGGCTCAGCCGGAGGGGAAACAGAGCTCCGCGGCGGTGTCGGAGGGGGAACAGAGCTCCGTGGCGGTGTCGGATGACGCGCCGGAGGGGGAACAGAGCTCCGCGGCGGTGTCGGAGGGTGCGCCGGAGGGCGGACAGGCGTCATCCTCCGCTCCGGCAGCGGCGGCAGAGCACCCGGCGTCCAATCAGGCTCCGGACCCGGCCTCGGCGGACGCCCCGTGATGCTGACGGACCACGGTTTGACTCTGGGGCGCTTCAGCGTGTCCCCCGGCGCACTCTTCGCCGGAGCGGTGCTGCTCTATCTGGGCCCCAGCCCGGTGCAGGCGGCCTGCCTCACGGCGGCGGCGCTGCACGAGTCGGGGCATTTGCTCACCTGCCTGGCGCTGGGGATTTCCGTCCAAAGTCTGCGTCTCACGGTTTTGGGCGCGGTTCTGGAGGCGGAGGCGCGCTGCTCCAGCGGCTGGGAGGAGGTGCTGGTGGCGCTGGCGGGCCCGCTGGTCAACCTGTGCACGCTGCCCTTTGCGCTGAGGGCCGGGGCGCGGCTGCTGGCGGGGGCCAGCGTGCTGCTGGGGGTGTTCAATCTGCTGCCGGTGTCGCCGCTGGACGGGAGCCGGGTGCTGCACGGGCTGCTCTCCCTGGGCGTGGCGCTGGATGCGGCGGACAAGTGGACCGCCTGGGCGTCCCGCTGGGGATTGGGCCTGCTGATGGTGCCGGGCGTGACGCTGGGCGTACTGGGGAACCGGTCGCTGCTGCTGGTGGCGCTGTGGCTGCTGCTGCGCAATCGCCGTCGGACAAGGAACAAAAAAGGAAGGGAGGGGGCTGTTTGGAGGCCATTCAGGGGTGGATTGTGTCTGTGACCGCGATGTCTCTGCTGGTGGGACTCTGCCGCGCACTCATGCCGGAGGGGAGCGCCCGCCGGGTGGGCGGCATGGTCTGCGCACTGCTGCTGTTCGTGACGGTGGTGGCGCCTCTGGGGCAGGTTCGGCTGGAGCGGCTGGGGGAGTCCCTGTCCGACTGGGCGGAGCAATACCAGGGCTACAGCGGCGCGCTGGAGGAGACGGACCGGAGCCTGACCCAATCCCTCATAGAGGAGCAGTGCGCCGCATACCTTGAGGACAGGGCGAGGAGCCTCGGCTGCTCCTGCAAGGCCGCGGTGACGTGTCAGGAGCGGGACGGGCTGAGCGTGCCCGCCAGCGTGGCCTTCTCCGGCGCGCTGACGCAGGCGCAGCGGGAGCAGCTGCGCGCCCTCACCGCCGCGGAGCTGGGGCTGAAGGAGGTCTCCTTTTCGGGGGAGGTCGGGACATGAGAGACGGGTCTGAGCCGGGAACGAGCTGGCTCCGCCGACCGGAGCTGCGCGCGCTGCTGGAACGGCTGCACGGGGTGCGCTATCCGCTGCTGGTGGTTCTGGCGGGCCTGATTCTGCTGGTCTGGCCGGGGACAGCGGCGTCCGGGCCGCGGGAGGAGCCGGAGGAGGCTGCCCCCGCCTCAGCCTATGATTTGGAGGCGCTGGAGCGGCGTCTGGCCCGCAGCCTCTCCGCGGTGGAGGGGGTGGGGCAGGCGGAGGTGATTCTGACCCTCTCCTCTCTGAGCCGGGAGGTGCTGGCACAGAACGAGAGCCGCAGAGGGGAGGACTGGGAGCGGACGGCGGTGGTGCTCCAGGGCCCGGACCGGGCGGAGACCACCGTGACGACGCAGGTGCTCGCGCCCAGCTTTCAGGGGGCGCTGGTGGTGTGCGACGGCGGCGGCAGCGCCGCGGTTCAGCTGGAGGTGAAGCGGGCGGTCTCAGCGCTGACGGGGCTGGGAGCGGACCGAATCACCGTGTGTGCGAGAACAGGAGGTAGGAAATCGTGAACAACTGGAAGCGAAACGTGGCAGCGGCGGCGGTGGTGCTCTTTGTGTGCGCGGCGGTGTATCTCAACTGGCAGGGCTCGGAGGCGGCGATGGGGGAGAGCTCCCTGAGCACGGGGAAGACCCTGGGAGAGGCGGAGCTGGTGAACTCTCCGGCGCGGCTGGAGCTGGAGGAGTCGGACCCGGCGGACGCCTCCACCTCGGCGGAGAGCAGCCTGGCCCGCACCACCCTGGCGCCGGAGGACGCGTCGGCCCTGACCGGAACGGGGGACAGCTATTTCGACACCGCACGCCTCAACCGGGAGGAGGCTAGGGACAGCGCCCTGTCCATCCTCCGGCAGACGGTGCAGGACCCGGAGGCCGATGAAAAGGCGGTGTCCACGGCCTCGGAGAGCATCGCGGCCATGGCCAGCGCCACCCTTCAGGAGTCGGAAATCGAAAATCTCATCACCGCCAAGGGGTATACGGACTGTGTGGCCTTCATCGGGGACAACAGCGTCAGCGTGGTGGTGGCCAGCCCCAAGGGGGACCTGACCCCCGGCGACGTGGCCCGGGTGACGGACATCGTCTGTGGGGAGACCAGCTTTCCGGCCAGCAGTGTGAAGGTCCTCCAGGCGGAGGCCTGAGGGGCTGACGAAAGGCCCGTTTTGGAGCCGGATTGACCGATTCTTTCAAATCAAAAATAAAAAACGGAAATTCGAGGGATATTCCCCATTTGGGGCAGTTCATCCGGGTATTTTTGCCACGATTGGACGAGGCGTCGTCTGCTTGCCGCCGCTTGAGGCGGTGCGGGCTGGCGGCCAAGCCCCTGAGACAGGCTCATGGCCTGTCTTTTTTTGCCCATTCCGTCCGGATTTTTGGCGGATGGGCGAAAAAAGAGGTTCCCTTTTTCGGCTTTCTGCGCTATAATACAAGATGTATGAGAGCGCCTGTCAGCTGGACGGGCGAGAACCCAGAAAAACGGCCCGGAGGCCGGCGGAGGAATACTATGACAAGAGTAGTCGCGCGGGAAATCGCGGTGCATCTGATTTACGAGCTGGATTTCTGCAAGGAGGGCGCTGAGGCCCTGCTGGACCAGGCCCTCACCCAGGAGCGCTTTGCGCAGCTGGCCCAGGAGGAGGAGCTGTATCGGGACTTCCCCGACGGAAAGCAGATGGAATACATTCAGGACCTGGTCACAGGAGTGGCGCGGCACCGGCAGGAGCTGGACGGCTACATCGGCAAGTACGCCATCGGCTGGAGCGTGCGCCGCATCCCGAAGGTGGCGGCCGCCATCCTGCGCACGGCGATGTACGAGGTGCTTTACCGGCCGGATGTGCCCAACAACGCGGCCATCAGCGCGGCGGTGGAGCTGGCCAAGGGCTATGAGGACGAAAAGGTGGTCTCCTTCCTGAACGGCGTGCTGGGCAGCTTTGTCCGAAGCGAGGCGGCTCAATGAGCTGTCTGGGCATCGACACCAGCAACTACACCACCTCGGCGGCGGTGGTACGCCCGGACGGCACCGGCCGGAATGAGAGCCGTCTGCTGACGGTCCGGCCCGGGGAGCTGGGCCTGCGCCAGAGCGAGGCGCTGTTTCAGCATGTGAAGCGGCTCCCGGAGCGCTTTGCCGCCCTGGAGGCGGAGGGCTGGCTGCGGGATTTGGAAGCCGTCGGGGCCAGCACCCGGCCCCGGTCGGTGGAGGGCTCCTATATGCCCTGCTTTCTGGCCGGGGAGTCCCAGGGCAGGAGCCTGGCCCACGCGCTGGGCGTACCGTTTTTTGCCTTTTCCCATCAGGAGGGGCACATCGCCGCCGCCTGCTGGTCCGCGGGGCGGATGGACCTGCTGGAGCGTCCGCTGCTGGCCTGGCACCTGTCCGGCGGCACCACGGAGCTGCTGCTGGTGGAGCCCCGGGGCGTCAGCGTGGAGGCGACGTGCATCGGTGGCACCACGGACATCTCCGCCGGTCAGCTGATTGACCGCACGGGGCAGCGGCTGGGGCTGGACTTTCCCGCCGGCAAGGCGCTGGATGCGCTGGCCGGACGCTCCCGGAGCGCGGAGCGTTTTCCGGTGAAGCGGCAGGGCCTGCGTTTCTCCCTCTCCGGGATGGAGAATCAGGTGCAGCGCCGTCTGGCGGAGGGCTCCGCCCCGGAGGACGTGGCCCGATTCGTGCTCAACACCCTGACGCAGCTGCTGCGCCGCGTGACGGAGGCGGCTCATGAGCAGTACCCCGGTTTGCCGGTGCTCTGCTCCGGGGGCGTGGCCTCCAACCGGCTGCTGCGCGCGGGGATGCCGGAGGCCGTGTTTGCCCCGCCCGCCTTCTCCACAGACAACGCCATGGGCATCGCCGTTCTGACCCAGCGCGCACTGGAGGAATCCCGATGAGCACAGCGCAGAACATCTACACCGTCAGCCAGGTCAACAACTACGTCAAGCGCCTGCTGGACGGCGACGAAGCCCTGAGCCGCATCTACGTCCGGGGCGAGATCTCCAATTATAAAAGGTATCCCTCCGGTCACCACTACTTCACGCTGAAGGACGAGCAGGGGGCGATACGAAGTGTCCTGTTCCGCGGCTCCGCCGCCCGGCTGCGCTTTCAGCCGGACAACGGCATGAAGGTCATCGCATTCGGGCGCGTGACCCTCTTTCCAAGGGACGGCTCCTACCAGCTCTACGTGGACGCCCTGACCCCCGACGGGGTGGGGGAGCTGACCATCGCCTTTGAGCAGCTCAAGGCCCGCCTGGAGGCGGAGGGCCTCTTTGACCCGGCCCACAAGAAGCCCATCCCCCGTATGCCGGGGACAGTGGGCATCATCACGAGCTCCGCGGGCGCCGCGGTCCACGACATGATGCGGATTTTGGGGGAGCGGTGGCCACTGACCCAGGTGAAGCTGCTGGGGGTTCGGGTCCAGGGCCCTGAGGCCCCGGATGAAATCGCCGGAGCGATTGCCTACGCCAACCGCTGGCAGGTGGCGGACGTGCTCATCGTGGGCCGGGGCGGCGGCAGTCTGGAGGACCTGTGGGCCTTCAACGATGAGCGGGTGGCAAGGGCCATCTATGCCTCGGCGCTGCCGGTGATTTCCGCCGTTGGCCACGAACCGGACGTGACCATCTCCGATTTTGTGGCCGATTTGCGGGCTGCGACCCCCTCCAACGCCGCGGAGCTGGCGGTTCCGGACCGGCTGGAGGTGTCCGCCGCCCTGACGAGCCTGCGGGAGCGGCTGCTGCGCACTCAAACCCTGCGACTGCGCCGGGAGCGGGACCGTTTGGAGCGCTGCCGCTCCGCCCGTTCTCTCCGGGACCCCATGGCTCCGGTGAACGACGCCCGTTTGGCTCTGGATTACAGCGTCCGGCGTCTGGCCGCGGCTCAGGAGCGCTCATTGCACGCACAGCGGGAGCGCCTTTCCGCCCTGACGGCGGCGCTGGACGCCATGAGCCCATTGAAGGTGCTCGCCCGGGGCTACACGGTGACGGAGCGGGACGGCGCGTTGCTGAGCAGCGTGAAGCAGGTGGAGCTGCTGGACCAGCTTCAGGTTCGGTTTTACGACGGAACGGTGCAGTGCACCGTCAATCAGATAAAGGAGTAACGATGGCTGCGAAGAAGAAGACGTTTGAGGAGTCCATGCTCCGCCTGGAGGAAATCGTGGCCCGTCTGGAGAAGGGGGAGGCCACGCTGGAGGAGTCCATGAAGCTCTTCGAGGAGGGCACGAAGCTCTCCGCCGCCTGCGCCGCCCAGCTGGACGCGGCGGAGCAGAAGGTGTGGAAGCTGACCAAGGGGCCGGACGGCGCGCCCGTCGCCCAGCGCATGGAGGAATGAGATGAACATGCAGGAGAAGCTGCGTCAGCGGCAACAGAGAATTGAGACGGCTTTGGCAGGTTATTTTGGGCAGGAAGTGCCCCAAAAGACCCTGTTGGAGTCCATGCGCTACAGCCTGCTGGCCGGAGGAAAGCGGATTCGGCCGGTTCTGACCCTGGCCTTCTGCGCCGCAGCGGGGGGAGACGAGGAAAAAGCCCTGCCGATTGCCTGTGCAGTGGAAATGCTTCACACCTATTCCCTCATCCACGACGACCTGCCCTGCATGGACAACGACGATTTGCGCCGGGGCCGCCCCACGAACCACCGGGTGTTCGGAGAGACCACCGCCGTTTTGGCGGGAGACGCCCTCCAGAGTGCCGCCTTTGAGAGCATCCTGAGCGCGCCGGTCAGCGCGTCCGTCCGAGCGAATGCCGCGCTGGAGCTGTCCCGGGCGTCCGGCGCTCTGGGTATGTGCGGAGGGCAGCAGTTGGACATGGAGGGCGAGGACAGAAGCCTCTCTTTGGAGGAAATTGCCCACATGAACGCCCTGAAGACGGGACGGCTGCTGCGGGCGGCCTGTGTCATGGGCGTGCTGGCGGCGGGCGCGGACCCGGAGAGTCCCCAGTGCCGGGCGGCCGCGGCCTATGCGGACGCTGTGGGACTGGCCTTCCAGATTCGGGACGACATGCTCAATGTGACCAGCACCGCTCAGGAGATGGGCAAGAGCGTGGGCAGCGACGCGGAGAACAACAAATCCACCTTTGTGGCTCATCTGGGCCTGGAGGAGTGCCAGCGCCGGGTGGAGGAGCAGACGCGGCTGGCGCAGCAGGCCGTTTCCGGC
>CACZUK010000024.1 GCA_902784305.1 Oscillospiraceae bacterium
AGCAGGTTGATGAACAGGGTGATGGTCAGACTGTTGATGAAGTCCGCGAACATGCTGCCCACGATGGGCACCAGAATGTACGCCTTCACCGAGGGGGCGAACTTGTCCGTCAGAACCTGCATATTGGCCATGGCGTTGGGTGTGGCGCCCATGCCGAAGCCGCAGGTACCCGCGGAGAGGATGGCGGCGTCGTAGTTTCGTCCCAGCACGTTGAAGACCACAAAGTAGGCAAACAGGAACATCAGCAGCGTCTGACCCGCCAGCAGCACCATCAGGGGCAGGGCCAGAGAGGCCAGCTGCCACAGCTTCAGCGTAATCATGGCGATGCCCAGAAACAGGTTCAGGCAGATGCCGCCGATGTCGTTGATTTCGCCCATGTGGATGGAGAGTCTGCCGGTGAACTCGCTGTAGTTGCGCATCACCGCGGCCACAATCATGGCACCGATGTACACCGGGAAGGTCATGCCCGTCTTGGAGAGCAGCCAGGACACCAGGGTGCCCACGCCCATGGCGATGACCAGTTGGTAGGTCGCCGGGGCGTACATGCTCACCGAGCGGTGGTGCTTTCGCTCCTCCTCCAAATCGTGCTTCAAAATCAGTCTCCGGCCCACGGGTCCGCCCATCAGGGAGCCCGCCACAAGGCCGAAGGTGGCCGCCGCCGTACACAGGGTCGTGGCGCCCTCCAGGCCCAGGTCCTCCAGCACCGTGCCGAAGGCGCCCGCCGTGCCGTGACCGCCCACCATGGGGATGGAGCCCGTGCACAGCCCCACCAGAGGATTCACCCCCAGCACCTTGGAAAGGCCGATGGCCAGGGCGTTCTGGCCCACAATCAGCACCAGAACGCAAATCAGGAACACCACCAGGCTCATGCCGCCGCTTACAGAGGTGAAGAAAACCACCATGCAGACGCTTTTCAGCGTCTCGTCAAAGGACAGCTCCACCAGTCCCGTGGCGTACAGAACACAGGACACCACCGCGAACAGCAGACCGCCCACCACCGGGGCCGGAATGCAGAAGGTCTCCAGCACCGGAATCCGTCTGCGCAGGGCCGAGCCCAGCATCAGCATGGCAACGGCCAGTGCGAGGGTCTGGTACATATCAAAGCTCAGCTGAAGCATCGTGACACCTCCTCAGTCCTGTGCGGCGGAAATGCGCCCGGCGGAGCCGCCCGCGGCCACCTCCACCGTCATGCCTTTGCTCGAATAGTACGCGGCGCTGCCCTCGTGGAAGGAGCAGGGGATGTCCTGCACCGCGTATTCCGGCTCCGTGGACAGGGTCGTCTTGGCCGCCCAGCGCAGCTGCTCCCCCTGCTCCAGCAGATAGCGGGTGATGGCGGTGACGCTGTCCTTGCTGACCCCCGCGTCCGCCACGAGCACCGCTTTCACGCCCACGGTGCGGACCTCCTCCGTCTGGCCGGGATAGGTCAGCGCGGGAACCGTGCAGGCCGTGTACCCGTTGCCCAGGGCCAGCAGGTTGTTCACCGCGTCCTCGGAGAGGCTGAGCAGCCGCACGTTCCGGCGCCCGGCCAGCTCGGAGACGGCGTTGGTCGGCGCTCCGGCGGTGCAGAAGAAGGCGTCAATCTCCCCCTGCTCCAGGGCGTCCGCGGCCTCGGCAAAGGAGAGGGCGGAGGGCTGAAGCATCTGCAGGCTGAGTCCGTGGCTGAGCAGAATCTCCTCCGCGTTCTTGCGCACGCCGGACTCCTCCTCGCCCACGCTGACCCGGCGCCCGGCCAGGTCCTGCACCGTCTGGATGTCAGAATCCGCGGGAACCACAATCTGACAGGCCTCGGTGTAGAGTCCGGCCACGGCGGCGTAGCCCTCATAGGCGCCCGCCTGGGCAAAGGTTCCCGTGCCGTTCACCGCGTCGGAGAGCACATCGCTCTGCACGATGGCCAGCTGCACAAAGCCCTCCCGCAGCAGGCGCAGATTCGCCGCGGAGCCCGCGGTGGTCTTCACCGAAAGGGAGAGCGTTTCCTCCTCCCCCAGCTGCTGAGCCAGCGCGTTGCCGAAGGCGTAATAGGTTCCGCCCACGCCTCCGGTGCCCAGCCGCAGCTCCCCGGTCTTGCCGCAGCCCGTCAGGCTGAGCAGCAGCATGGACAAGATTAAAATACCCCATTTTTTCATTCCCGTCACTCCTGTTCCGCGGTAAACCGGGCAGGCTTCACAGGGGGTCACGCAAACGCGCGCGGGGCCTGTGCTCCCTCCTCCCTGCTGTGCGTTTCACAGCCTGCTGTCTGCCGCATATTCTCCCACTATCGGGGGGCAACGCCCGGAATCAGGCGGACTGCCCCCTTCTCCGTGCGAATCACAGGAATAGTTTAACACATTATCACGAAAAAGAAAAGGTTGAATTTATTCGCTTTTTCACTTTTCGCTCTGCGGGCCGTCCGGCGCGCCCGCGTCTGAAAAAACCGTTGTTTTTGACTCTTTTCAGACCAAAGCGCTCACAAACGGGCCAGAACGCACCGATTGCGGCCCTCCGTCTTCGCCATGTAGAGGGCGTTGTCCACCTTGGTGTACACCCGCTTGGGGTCCACGCGGCTCTGGACGCAGATGACGCCCAGACTGACGGTCATGTGCTCCACCTCCGGGAAGACGTGGTCCTCCACCCGGCGGCGCAGCGCCTCCGCCGCGGCGGCTGCCTCCTGCTCCGGGGTGCCGGGCAGCACGAGGAAGAACTCCTCCCCGCCCCAGCGGCCCGCGAAGCCCCCGCGCTCGTCGGCTGCGTCCTGAAGCAGCTCCGCAATCTGCTGAAGCACCTCGTCGCCGGTCTGGTGGCCGAAGATGTCGTTGACCCGCTTGAAATGGTCCGCGTCCACCATAATCAGGGACGTGGGATGCTCCTCGTCGCAGGACTTCAACGCCTCCTCGATAAGCTCCTCCGTCTTGCCCCGGTTGTTGAGCCCGGTGAGGCGGTCACATTCCGCCATAATCGTCAGCTTCTCGTTGAGCAGCTGCAAGCGGGTGTGGGCCTTTTGCAGCTCGCCCATGGTGGTGTAGATGAGGCTGCTCAGGCGGCGCAGCATGGTGCCCTGTCCCTCCAGCAGGGTCTCGTCCACCTGCACGGGGGGCAGCTCCTCCCGCGGGGCGTCGCCCTCCCGCAGAGCGATGGTCAGCAGGGTGACGTTGTGCTCCAGCACCTCCCCGGTCTCCTGGCTTCTGCACACCTCGCCCCAGGTGTGAAAACCGCCCGCGCTGCACAGCGCCGCGAAGGGCTCCATCTCCAGATTCACAATGGTGTCCCAAAAGGCCTTGCGCACCACGCAGGAGTAGAGCAGAATCGCCTGGGGCCGGAAGGCGCGCAGGGCCTCCAGTCTCTGGTTCACCTTGTGGATGATGGTGGCCGGGTTGCCGTAGGAGAGCTGAATCTCCATGCCCTCCATCACGAAGCCGTGGAGGTCCAGAGAGCCGTCCTCCTCGATGTGAATGGTGCTGCGCAGCCACTCCTCCCCCTTGTGCTTGGCCAGAAAGGGGAAGGTGTAGCCCTCCTGGGCGTTGTCGCGCCGGCTGCGGTCGATGCGCAGGAACTTTTCGTACAGCTCCGAGGCAGGTCTGCCGTCCAGCTCAATGAGCCGGTTTCCCTCCGCTTTGGTCACATGGAAGGGCAGGCCCAGCGGCTCCCAGCCGATGATTTTGTCGATGTCGATGTGCAGCGCCTCCCCCGCGAAGGCGGTGACCAGCACGGAGTCGTACATCACCCCACTGGGGTCAAAGATGAAATGGTCCGGGGAGTAGAACCGGTGGCCGCCGCTGTAGCCGCCCCAGAGCGGAAGCTCGCGCCGGCACAGGCTCAGCTCCCGGAAGAAGCCCTGGGTGTTCAGCTCCGTGCCCGGAAACAGAAGCTCCGCCCCGCGTATCCCGGGGATGGCCTCCAAATCCAGACGAATCCGCCGCCCGGTCTCCTCCTCGCGGCCCTTGACCCGGTCGTAGCGCAGCACCCGCACCTCCGTCTGCTGAAACAGCATGGCGGCGATGAGCACGCCCGGCTCCATCAGCTTTCCGTTGCAAATCTCTCCGGCGGACATGGAGCCCACCACCAGGGCCTCGGGAAACAGGCCCTTTAACGATTGGGCCACCCGGCTGGTGTTCTCCTCGCCGGACAGGCCGCTGTAAACATGAATCAAAAGGCAGCGATAGGCGCCGGACGCCCATTCCCGCGCGATGGGCTCCATTTGGACGGCAAACGCCCAGTCGCCGCGCAGCTCAACCAAAATCTGTTTCATTTGCTCTGCCTCCTCAGAGGGAATCTTTGTTCCAGTATACCATATTGTTCGGGGAATTACCAGATAAGACTGGTTTTTTTCTCACGGATGCGGGAGGCGCGGCGCGCTCCCCGTCTTCGGCGCATCCATCTCCAAAAAAGAACGAGCCGATGCGTCACGCACCGACTCGCTGCAATGCTTGGAACCTCTGGCGCTTTGGACCGCGCCGTTCCAGAAATTGTGGGTTCAAGGGCACCCGCCGCCTTTGCGCACGGGAACGCTCACATGGCAACCTTGCCGTTGTAGGCGCCGTTGACCACATAGTAGGCGGCGCAGTCCTCGGGCTTCAGATAGAGCCGCACGGTCTCCAGCTCATGCTGCTCCTCCCGGACACGGAAGTCCTCCTGAGCGGCCTTGGCAACCTCGTCCACCCGGACCTCCCGGTCACCGAACTGGAGATAGACCTCCACCTTCGTCTCGGCGGGCTTGTTGGCTTTCACAGTCTTCGCGGGAGCCGCAGTTTCCTGCTTCGCGGCCTTGACCTCGGCGGGCTTGGCGGTCTTCTCGGGGGCCGCAGTCTCCTGCTTGGGGGCCTTAACCTCGACAGGCTTGGCGGTCTTCGCGGCGGTCACGGTCTCCTGCTTAGCGGCCTTGGCCTCGACGGGCTTGGCGGTCTTTGCGGGAGCCGCAGTTTCCTGCTTCGCGGCCTTGACCTCGGCGGGCTTGACGGTCTTCTCAGGAGCGGTCACGGCCTCGACGGGCTTGACAGTCTTCTCGGGAGCGGTCACAGTCTCCTGCTTGGGGGCCTTCGCGGCCTTGACGCGCTTCGCGCTCCGGGCGGGAGTTGCCGCGTCCTTCTTAACAGCCTTTTTTGCCATTTTAGATTACCTCTTTTTTTGGTTTACCCGGAAATCGGAAGCTCCCGGGCGAAAAGCACCTCTCGGAAGTGCGTAGCCCATTATAGCCCTTTCCCCGGATAATTCAAATGGCAAATTGTTGGAAATCTCCCCTAACATTTGAAAAAAGATTGTGATATGACCCAGAAACACCCCTGAGTGGAGACTTTTTCGCCCGGTTTTGTCCCGCGCTCCTCAGGTGCTCAGACCTGCGCGCCGTCGGCGTGCTCCGCCTCGTAAATCAGCTCGCCCAGCACCTGGAACAGGCGGTCCGGCTCCACCGGCTTGCTCAGATGGGAGTTCATGCCCGCCTGGAGGGAACGCTGCACGTCCTCGTCAAAGGCGTTGGCGGTCAGCGCGATAATCGGGATGCGCCTGGCGTCGCTCCGGTCCAGGGCGCGGATGGCGGCGGCGGCCTCCAGGCCGTCCATCTCCGGCATGCGCACGTCCATCAGAATGGCGTCGTAGGTTCCCGGGTCGTTCTTTTCGAACATTTCCACCGCGATTTTGCCGTTTTCCGCGTGGTCCGCCTGGATTTCCTCGATGTCGAGGATGTCAATCATGATTTCCGCGTTGATTTCCATGTCCTCGGCCAGCAGCACCCGCCGCCCGGCCAGCTCCGCCTGCTGCTTCTCCTCCAGCAGGTTCACGTCCTTCCGGCGCAGGATATGCTCAAACTCCTCCAGCACGTTGGAGGCAGACAGAGGCTTTGTCAGGAAGCTGTCCACCCCCGCGCTCTTTGCCTGCTCGTGGATGTCCTCCCAGTTGTAGGAGGTCAGAACCACCACCGTAGACTCGTCGCTGAACTGCTTGTGAATCTTCTCAGAGGCCTCCAGGCCGTCCATCCCGGGCATATTACAGTCCATGAGCACCAAATGGTAGGGCTCCTGCTTGGTGCTCTGTACCTCCATCAGGCGCAGCGCCTCCTCGCCGCTGGTGCACACGTCGGCGTGGATGCCCACCTCGTTGAGCACCACGCGGGCGTGCTCCGCGGCGATTTCGTCGTCATCCACCACCAGAACCCGCATGCGCCTGAGGTCAACGGCGCCCTCCCGGTTCGCCAGAGGCTGCGCGCAGTTGCGCAGCGTGACCGTCACCGCGAACTCGGTGCCCACGCCCTTCTCCGACTCCACCTGAATGGTGCCGTTCATCATCTCCACGATGCTCTTGGTGATGGCCATGCCCAGGCCCGTGCTGCCGTATTTGTTCTTCCGGGTGCTGTCCTCCTGGGAAAATGCCTCGAAAATTTTGGGGATGTATTCCTTGTCCATGCCGATGCCCGTGTCCTGAATCCGGAAGCACAGGGTGGATTTGTCCTCAAACTCCGCCAGGCGCTCGATGGTCAGCGTGACGCTGCCCGGCGCGTCAGTGAACTTGATAGCGTTGCTCAGGATGTTGATCAAGACCTCCTTGAGCTTCATGGCGTCCCCGATGTAGGAGTCGTCCACCTTGCCCAGAATGTGGCATTTGTAGGTCAGACCCTTGTCGTCGCACTGGGACATGACCATGGTGTTGATCTGCTCCAGCATGGTGCTGAAGGAGAACTCCTCCCGCTTGAGCACCATGTGGCCGGACTCGATGCGGCTCATGTCCAGAATGTCGTTGATGAGCTCCAGCAGGTGCCGGGCGCTGCCGCCAATCTTCTGGAGGAAGTCCCGGGTCTGGTCGCTGAGTCCCTCGTCCCGCAGCGCCAGGCTGTCCAGGCCGATGATGGCGTTCATGGGGGTGCGAATCTCGTGGCTCATATTGGACAGGAAGGAGGTCTTGGCCTTGTTGGCCGCCTCCGCATCCGCCAGAGCCTCGCGCAGGGCAATGCGCTGGGCGATGGACTCCCGGGTCTCCCGGTCCACGTCGCTGAAGCCCATGCCCAGCTCGCGCACCTTCTTCTCCCCGTTCTGGATGCCGGCGAAGCGCAGCAGCTCGTAGTGCTCCTCGCCGTTCTTCACCGTGAGGTAGCGGTGGGCCGGCACCGCCTCGTGCTCCAGCGCGCTCAGGATGTTGTCCGGCTCGATGATGCGCAGGAACTTCTCCCGGTCCTCGGCCGCCACCACCTCATTGGCGTACTGCGTCATGCGCGCGCGGAAGGGGAAGCTGTCTCCCGCCCGGAACTGCTCCTCCGTCTCGTCGGAGCGGTAGCAAACCGCCTCGTCCCGGTCCAGGTTGATGTAGAACACGCTGCGGTAGTCCGCGGCCATGGCGGTGATCATGTTGTCCGCCTGCCGCCGCTGCCGCTCCTTCTCCAACAGCTGATTCTGGAGGGCCAGCCGCGCCTCCAGCTCCCGCTTCACCCGTTCCGCTCTGCGCATAAGCAGCAGCACCGTCAGGCCGATGACCACCAGCAGCACGGCGGCCACCGCGCCCGTGTGCTCCTTCAGAAAGTCCATCAGGGAGAAGCGCTCCTCCGGCCAGGAGTAGGCCAGCAGCGCCGAGTCAATGGAGCCCTGGGAGACCAGACCGGTCAGCTTGTTCAGAATCAGGTACAGCTCGCTGTCCGCGCGCCGCACGGCGAAGGAGTAGTGCAGAGATTTGCCCGTGGACACCGGCGTGAGGTGATACTGCTTGCAAAGGCGCTCCGTGTGGGCAATGCGGTAGCTGCTCAGCAGAATGCAGTCCGCCGCGCCGTTCTCCACCGCCGGGTAGGCGGCCATGGGGCTGTAGTACACCTTCTGCCAGTCCGGAAAATAGTCCTTCAGGAAAACCTCGTCGTTGACACAGCCCTCGTTCAGCGCCACGGTCATGCTTCCCTGGGACAAATCGCTCAGATGGTCCGATTTTCGCACCGCCGCGTACACTTCCGACTCCAGCAGGATGCTCGTCACGGACACGTCCAGCTCCTCCTCGTCGTGGGCGCTGAGGCTGACGGGGAACACGCAGTCAATCTCCCCCGCCTTGAGCGCGTCCAGTGCGGCGCTGAGGTTCGTATAGGGCTTCGCGCTGAAGTGTACCTCCGCATTTTGGGCGGCCTTGGAGGCCAGCTTCAAATACTCGGCCAGGGTGCCGGTGAGCTTTCCCGTGGAGGCATCCGTGGCGCAGAAGGGCAGATAGTTTTCCAGATACCCCACCCGGATTTCGCCGTGTTCCTCCAGCCAGTTGGTGGAATCCGCGCTCAGAAAGGCGTTGCTGCCCAGATTGCGGACAAACCGGTCGTAGAGCTCCCGGTTGTAGCTGGCGTTCTCCTCCTGAATCTTTTGCAGGGCGTCGTTCAGCTCGTCCAGCAGGTCCTTGCGCCCATTGCGCACCGCAAAGAAGAAATCTGACTGGCCAATCCGGAAGTAGGGCACATAGGAGCCATACTCGCCGTAGGAGTCAATGGTGACCAGCGCGTCCAGCTCTCCCGCCTTCAGCATCTCCACGGATTCGCTCTCCTGGCCGGTCATCTCCATGATTTTCAGGTGGACGCCGTTCTTTTCGGCCCACTCCTTCAGCAGCCCCTCCTGGAAGCTGTCCTTGTTCACGCCCACGCGCTTTCCCTCCAGGGTGGACGGGTCGTTGAACTTCACCTCTTGATTGTCCGCGGCGACGAAGATATAGTACGTTTCCGCGCCCATGGGGTAGGCGGAGAAGAGCATCTCCGCGGCGCGCTCGTCCGTGTAGGACACGTCCGTCATCAGGTCCAGCTCTCCGTCCTTGAGCATTTGCAGCAGCTCCGGCCAGCTGGCCTCCACATACTCGTAGTGCCAGCCGGTGTAGGAGGCGATTTTCTGCTGATACTCGTAGGCGTAGCCGCTGCGCCGCCCGTGCCCGTTGGTGTAGTTGAAGGGGGAGTCGTACCACCCCACGCGAACCACCTTTTGCGTCGGCTCCGCGGCCAGGGCGGAGCAGGGCACGGAGGCCACTGTCAGCACCAGACAGAGCATCAAAAGTACCATTCGCTTCACTCGGGGCAGAATAATCCGTCTGCTCATGGAGACACCTCTTTTTCTTCGATTCGGGCCTCTCGTGGCAGTCTGCTGCCGCGGGAATCGCCCTTTTTTCCTCAGATTTTTGGGAATAGTATAGCATATTTTGGGCATTTGTCCAACCCCTGATGGGTGGAAATTCGGGGTGAAACGGAGACGAATTGTCATCTGTTCTCACATCTCGTTCATGTGCGCGTCTGCGGGACGGAGCTTCGGGGATGCCTCCGCGCGGCGCGGAGAAAAGCCGGACAAAGAATCCCCGTCCGGCGCTCCCTGCTCCTCTGAGCCGGGTCGTTTGCTCCGCAGCGGCGAAAACGACGCCCGGCCCGGGACGAGCAAGGCGGTCTTGCGACCGCGCCTGCGAACGTCGCCCCGACTGGCCGGGCGTTTGAACCTTTCTCACTGGAGGCCCGAGGAGGCGTAGGCCAGATAGTCCTTCAGGGCACCGGTGAGCGTGCCCGTCTCCGGGTCCTGGGCGCAGAAGGCCATATAGTTGTCCTGATAGCCCACGCGGATGGTCGGGTGAGCGGACAGCCATTCCCTCTCCTGTGTGGTGAGATAGAGGCTGGTTCCCGGGGTTTTCAGGTACTTTTCGTACAGAGTGTGGTTGAAAAACCGGTTTTCCTCATGGATTCTGTTCATGGCCGCGTCCAGCTGGGCCAGCAGCTCCGGCCGCTGTTTGCTCACGGCGAAGTAGAAGTCTGACGAGCCAATCTGGAAGGTGGGCACCGCCGTGCTGGGTGTGCCGTAGGTGTCCAGGCTGATGAGTGCGTCCAGCTCGCCCCGGTCGAGCAGGTCCAGAGCCTCGTCGTTGCCCACGGTCAGCTCCACCAGCTCGGTGTGAACGGAGTGCACCTGCTCCCAATCCAGAAACAAATCCTTCTGGACGCTGCCCCGGTTGACGCCCACCCGCTTGCCGTTCAGGCTGGCGTAGTCGTCCGCCGAAATCTCCTCGTTGTCGGGGCTGATGAAGACGTAGTAGGACTCCGTGCCCATGGGCAAAGAGGGAAAGAGCATGGTTTCCGTGCGCTCCTTGGTGTAGGAAACGTCGCTCATCATGTCGATTTCGCCCTTTTTCAGCAGCTCCAGCAGCTCCGGCCAGCTGCCCTCCACATACTCGTAGCGCCAGCCGGTGTAGGCGGAGACCTTGAGCTGGTACTCGTAGGCGTAGCCGGAGCGCCTGCCGTTCTCGTCCGTCAGATTGAAGGGGGACTCATACCACCCAACCCGCACCGTTTCAGGGGTTTTCTCCGCAAAGGCGCGCAGGGGCAGCACCGCTGCCAGCAGGACGAGCAGCAGCAGTCCTGCCAGACGCCGGATGGTTCGCTTTTGTGTGAGACTTCTCATTTGCTTTCTCCTGGCACACAGGCGCTCTGAGCTTGACCGGTTCTGTCTCTCTGAGGCTACCCAGACCGGGCAGCCCGGACAGCTTAGCTACAGTATAGCACCATTTGACGGCGGTTTCCACTTTTGTGGAAAAGCTTTTGCAGAAGCGCGCACCGCCCGCGTCGTGCGAAAGCAGACGCACCGCCCGCGTCGTGCGAAAGCAAGCGCCACGCCCGCGATGTACAAAAGCAGACGCCCCTCCGCCGCCCGGTTCAAAGCCGGACGGCACAGGGGCACCATGTTATGCTGTTTGGGATGGAGAGGACACGCCCGGTGCGCGGCCTCCCGCGTCCATCCCACGGAAAACGCCGGATCGGCTCACTTTCCGGCCTTTAGCTTGCTCTTGTTGCCGTACATCTGGAAGTCCGCGCGCTCAAACACCGCCGCGACGCTCTCGTCGCCCTCCCAACGGGCCATGCCGCAGGCGATGACGATGCCGCCCTCCCGGAGCGCGCGCCGGTTGTGGCTGTGGACGCACTCCACCAGCTGGTCAATGCGCTGGTAATCCTTCCCTTGGGAAATGACCGCGAACTCGTCGCCGCCCACCCGGAACACGGGGCTGTGATGGAAGATGTCGCAGATGATTCTGCACGCGTCCAGCAGGTACTGGTCCCCCACCTTGTGCCCGGCGGTGTCGTTGACCTTTTTCAGGTCGTTCACGTCCAGGATGGTGATGGCAAATTCCGGCCGAAGCTGCTCCTGAAGCTGCCGGTTCAGCCGCTCCTCCGCCTCCTGAAAGGCGTGCTTGTTCTTCACGCCGGTCAGCGCGTCGATGCTGGCCTCCTTCTCCGCCCGGGCCAGACGACGCTCATACTGCTCCTCCTGGCGAATCTGGGTGTCGATGTCGTTGAGGCCGATAATCAGGCGCTCGCCGGCCTTTTCCCGGAGCATGGTGGCCTTTAGCTGCACATAAATCAGCCTGCCCCGGAAATACAGGCGGAAGCTCATGGAGAAGAAGCCGTGCTCCCGGACGCTGGCCATCACCGCCTCCTCCGTGAACATGGACAGGAAGCGGGCCAAATCGTCCGGGTGGACGCAGTTCGGGCTCTTGCTCCGGAGCGTGGTGAACAAATCCTCGCCCTCCTTGGGCAGGCGGTAGGACTCGTAGCCGTCGGTGGAGCTGTACTCCCGGAAGTGTCCCGTCTGCGGGTGCACCACGTAGATGCACAGGAAATCCCCCGTCAGGGCGTTGATGCGCGCGTAGGCCACACGCTCCTCCGCCATGCGCTCCTCCATCCGCTGGCGCTTCATGTCCTCGTTCATGTCCGTCATGCCCAGAACGATGATGTTCGCGTCGTCCTTCATGCGGGAGATTCTCATGCTGACGTAGTTGGGGCCCTGCTCCCCCAGCACGCGAAAGCTCATTACAAAGCTGCCGCTGCGCTCCAGCGCCTTTATCAGACTGCTGCGGTCCATAGCGCGCTGAAGAGTGGACTGGTCGTCGGGATGGATGAACTCCTCGATTTCCCGCCTGCACGCGGAGAAGAAACCCTTCCCGCGCCGGGCCTCGGAAAGGACGCTCAAATCGTCCTCCGTATGGTATTCAATGTACTCGTCCGTGTCCAGATTCACATAGTACAAATCCATATAGCCGTGAATCAGCGTCCGGGCGATGTGGGAGTAGATGAGTCCGTCGCTGCGCGCTCGCTCGTAGGCCTCCTTCGTGACCGCGTTCTCCCGAATCATGCGCACCAGGTCCGTCACGTCCTGGCACAGGCCCAGGGTGCAAAGCCCTCCGGCATCGTTTTGGAATTTCAGCTTTGTCGTCTGGAAATGCCTCAGACTGCCCGCGGCGTCCGGCACATCCTCAAAGAAAATGTAGGGCTCCTCCATGGACAGGGCCTTGTGGTCGTCCTCCACAAAGTGTCTGGCCGTCTCCCGGTCGAAAATGTCCCAGTCGGTGAGGCCCACCACCCCCGCGGGGGTTGCCTTGTGGGCGTACTCCGCAAAGTTCTGGTTGCAGGCCAGATAAACGCCGGTTTCCGCGTCCTTGGTAAAGCTCAGGCCCGGAAGGTTTTCAAACAGGGAGCCGAAGGATTCCTTCATCTCCGCGATTTTCTCGGCAATGTCCCGGGAAACAGGCGGCGTATCCGCCTCCGGCGCCGCCTGCTCCGGGCGACGCAGCTCCTCCACGCAGGCGGACAAGTCGGCATAGACCACCGCCGCCAGCGCCGCCGCGCCGTCCACGCTCTGCCAGCTGCCCGTCAGATGGAGCCAGTGATACGCGCCGTCGGCGTCAAAGCTGCCGCGGCAGACCAAATCCAGCGCCGCCTCGTGCCGGGCAAAGTCCGCGGCGGCCCGGGCCAGCCGCTCCGCGTCGTCCGGGTGCGGACATGCGAGCAGACTGCCCTGGAGCATCAGCGTCAGAGTCTCCCGGTCCCCGCCCAGGAGGGCGCAGAGACCGTCCGTCACCAGCACAGGGCTCAGCGTCCCATCCAGCGCCTGGAAATACGCCATCGGGACGCTCAGGGCCTCATAGGCCCGTCGTACCGTTTCAGGAAAAACGTTCATCCGCTGCACCTCCTGTCTTGTCCCGCGGCTGCGCACGCCGCGAACCTGCGTTCAGAGCGATTCTTCTTGCATACAGCATAACACAGGTTCCCGGTCAATTCAAGCAAAAGTCGTTTATAAAGTCATTTTAAAAAGGCTGGGTGACGCAGAGCCCCCGCCCTGTCCGCTGAGCGTGCCCACTCTCACGGCCGCGCTTGACGCGCCCACCTTTGACCGGTATAATAGACACCGCGGGCGGCGGCACCCCTGCCTCCGTATCTCACAGAGACTGAGGAGATTTGGCCCTATGAATCATAAAAACCGGAATCCGAGAGCGGAAATCCCGCTGCAATGGCTCCAGATTGTTCTGGGACTGCTGGTGTTCGCCTTCGGCGTCCATCTGACCATTGCCGCGAACATCGGGCTGGCACCCTGGGACTGCCTGGGCATGGGCATCTCCCTCCACACGCCGCTGAACTACGGCCTGTCCATGACGGCGCTGGCTGTGGTCGTGCTGCTCATTGACTTGCTGCTGCGCGAGCGCATCGGCTTCGGCACCTGCATCGACGCGCTGCTGACGGGCAATTTTGTGCAGATGTTCAACTCCCTTGACCCCTTTCCGGACAATCACAGCCTTTGGCTGGGCATCCCCGTGATGCTGGCCGGGCTGGTGTTCATGGCGCTGGGGATGTTCCTCTATATGCGCTGCGCCCAGTGCTGCGGGCCCCGGGACTCCCTCCTGGTGGGCATCGGCAAGCGGCTGCCGCGCCTCCCCATCGGCGTCGTGGAGATTCTTCTCTGGGCGGCGGTGCTCCTGGTGGGCTGGCTGCTGGGCGGACCCGTGGGCGTGGGCACCCTCATCAGCACCTTCGGCGCCGGGGCGGTCATGCAGATGGTGTACCAGCTGCTGCACTTCGAGCCGCGGGAGATCCGCCACCGGGACGTGGCGGAGGTCGTCCGGCTGCTGATTCAGGCGGAGAATTGAGCGCTCTTTGGGTTCGCCGCCGTCGCGCCGGGGCAGATGGTTCCAATCCTTTCCATTTTCCACAAGATGTGGACTTCTCCCCTTTCGCTGCTCCTTCGGGTGAAAAAATGCTCTTTTTTCCCGATAGGACTGGAAATCAGCGATAATTTGTGTTATACTCAGTCTGTGATACAGTTCCGGATGAAAACGCCCGAAGGAGGTACGCCATGAACAATACGGTGGAAGCATTGATTGAGATTCCCCTCCATTCCAAGAACAAATACGAGGTGGACGAGAAAACCGGCCGCATCCGGCTGGACCGCGTGCTCTACGCCTCCATGGTCTACCCCACCGAGTACGGCATCATTGAGGGCACGCTGGCACCGGACGGCGACCCGCTGGACATTCTGGTGATTTCAGACAACCCCACCTTCCCCGGCTGCTATGTGCCCGCGCGGGTGCTGGGCTATCTGGAGATGACCGACGGCGGTCTGATTGACTACAAGCTGATTTCCGTGGTGGACTGCGACCCCAGATACGCCGATTATCACGACCTCAACGAGCTGCCGGACTTCATTTTGAAGGAAATCAAGAACTTTTTCGACAATTACAAGGTGCTCCAGAAGGTGGAGGTCACCACCGGTGCCTACCACGGGATGCAGGACGCGCTGCAAATCATCGAGGAATGCCGGAGAAGATACCGCGAGGCCAACGGCTGAGTCCGCACCCCTCCCCAACCGTTCCGGATTCACCCGTTTCGGGTTCAGAACCTAAATATGACACAAAACCGCCGTCCCAACCCACGTTGAGACGGCGGTTTTGCTCTGTGGAGGCCCGCGGCGTTTCAGGGCCGCTCCTCCAAGGGGTTGACGTGTATCATCACATGCTTCACGTTCGGGAACTCCCGCTCCACGGCGCTGTGGACCCGCTCCGCGATGCGGTGGGCGTCAATCAGGGAGATGTTCGCCTTCACCGCGATTTCCAAATCCACATAGATGCGGTTGCCGAACTGCCGCGTGTGCAGCAGGTCAATGCGCTCCACGCCGCTCTGCGCGCAGATGAAGCCGCTCAGCCGCTGCTCGAAGGCGTTGCCGCAGGAGGTGTCCAGCATCTTGTTCACCGCGTCCCGGGAGATGTCAAAGGCCACCTTGAGAATCAGCGCGCAGATGAGCAGGCTGGCGACGGGGTCCATGAACGGAAAGCCCAGCTTCGCCATACCGATGCCCAGGAAGGAGCCGATGGACGAAAAGGCGTCGGAGCGGTGGTGCCAGGCGTCCGCCTTGAAGGCCGCCGAGTCCAGCTTCTTCGCGTAGTGCATGGTGTACTGGAACATGCCCTCCTTCACGGCGATGGACACCAGCGCGGCCAGCAGAGGCAGCATCGTGGGAACCTCTATGCTGCCCCGGTCCCAGAAGAGCTTGCCCAGGCCGCTCCAGCCTATGCCCAGGCCCGTTCCGGCCAGAATCAGACCCAGCAGCAGCGAGGCCACGCACTCCAGCCGCTCGTGGCCGTAGGGGTGCTCGGCGTCCTCCTTCTGCCGGGACAGGCGCACGCCAATCCAAGCGATGAGCGTGGCGAACACGTCCGAGAGAGAGTGGACCGCGTCCGAGACCATGGCGCCGGAGTGGCCCAGAAGGCCCGCCAGCAGCTTGAAGGCCGCCAGCAGCACGTTCCCGAAAATCCCGATGCGGGAGAGCCGGTTGACAATTTTCGCTTCATCCATCGCAATACCTCCAAAAAAGACCGGTTTGTCGTCCGTTTCGGGGCAAAAAAACACGCACCCCGGAACATACTACTGTCCCGCAGATGCGCTTATGCTTCTTCTGCTGCCGTTTGCACGGCCCGGCTACATATCCCAGGGATATTGCCTGCTCAGTTTGTACTGTAGACGCACAGATTGTGTAAATGCAGTGCAATGAGTTTGTGAAAGTATAGCATATCCGATGTGCTCTGTCAAGCGGAAGCGGTGAGGCTGTTCCGCCTCCCCCACTGACCCGGAGCAGCGCGACGCGCCCGGCAATGAGAAGCAATCCGGATATTTTACGCCCGTTGCTGACCGCTGTGCTGCTTTTGTTTCATCAGGCCACTGGGGAGCGGCTGAATCAGGCCGCCGGGAAGCGGCAGAAGAGCCCGACACGTCTGTGCCGGGCTCTTTTACGGTATCTTTTAGGGGACGAACTCGTTACGCCTGTGCGGGCGGCTCGTCGATGTCCATCTTCGCGCGGACAATCTTCTTCGTGGAGTTCTTCACAAAGGGATACTTCCGCACGGTCATGGCCGTGATGCTGCGGTACATGGGCTGAGACTTGTTGTAGGCGTCGATGATGCCCTTCAGCTCGTCGTTCACCATTTCGGGGGTCATCCCCCTGGCCTCAACGACGTCGGCGTCGGGATAGATGCGGGCGGAGAGGCCGTTGACCTCGCCGGCGACAACTACCTCGCCCACCAGGTCGTGGACCAGCAGGCTGTTCTCAATCTCCTCCGGGGAGACGTTCTCGCCGTTGCTCAGGATGATGAGGTTCTTCAGGCGGCCGGTGATGTACAGGAAACCGTCCTCGTCCATGCGGCCCAGGTCGCCGGTGCGCAGCCAGCCGTCCATGAAGGCCTCCTCGGTCTCCTTGGGCATCTGATAGTAGCCCTTCATGACGTTGGAGCCCTTGACCTGAATCTCGCCGTCCACGAAGCGAATCTGCATGTTGTCCAGCACCTTGCCCACGGAGCCGGGGCGGTTGGCCTGCTGGCCGTTGGTGCTGATGGTGGGAGAGCACTCGGACATGCCGTAGCCCTCGCACACCGCGATGCCGTACTGATCAAAGAAGGCGATGAGCGCGGGGTCCAGATGGGCGCCGCCGGAGAAGATGTGGGTCAGATTATCGCCCAGCACCCGGATGGCGGCCTCCCGCTTCGGAAGGGCCGGGTCCTCCGCGCCCAGACGCTTGGCCACGGCCTCAATCATCATGGGCACCATGATGAGGATGGTGGGCTTCACCTTGCCGATGTTGCGAATCATGTGCAGCAGGGTGTCGTTGATGTAGAAAATCGCACCCAGGGACATGCCCTTCAGCCACTCCATGGACAGGCAGTAGGCGTGATGGATGGGCAGCACGGAGAGCATGGTGGAGCCCGGCGCGAAGGTGACGTGCACGTTGTCCACATCGTCGTAGATGTTTCGCTGGGTCAGCATGACGCCCTTGCTCTTGCCGGTGGTGCCGGAGGTGTAGATGAAGGTGCACACGTCGTCGGGGCCGGGGCGCTCCTCCTCCGCCAGAGGGGTGTCGTCCACGTCCGCGATGAGCTCGCCGAAGGAGACCACGTCCTCCGCGTCCGCGGGAGAGGCGTCGGCGCTGAGCAGGATGAACAGCTCCACCGCGGGGCAGCTCTCCCGCAGCACGCCGATGAGGGCCGCCAGCCGCGGTGCCACAAACACCGCCTTGGAGTCGGAGCGGTTGACCAGGTCACACAGCTCCGCCGGGGGCAGCATGGGGTCCAGAGGCACGGCGGTCATCTTTGCGCCCACAATGCCCAGATAGGAGGCAATCCACTCGTAGGCGCTGGTGCCGATGAGGGCCAGCTGCTGACCGGCAAAGCCGCGGCTGAGCAGGGCGTTGGTCACCTTGCGGCGGTCGCTGTCCAGCTGGCCATAGGTCTTCTCGACGATGTTCTTTCGGACGAACCAGCGCACCGCGGGGTATTCCGGATGGCTCCGGGCGGTGGTCTCAAGCAGGTCAACGATGATTGGCATAGCGTCTCCTTTCCGGATTTACACCAGAGTCTCCAGATAGCTCAGGGCCTCACCGATGGTGGTGATCTTCAGGGCCTCTTCTTCCTCCAGCTCGATGTCGAAGGTGTCCTCCAGGTCGCCCAGGAAGGTCATGAAGGTCAGGGAGGAGAAGCCCAGGTCGTCCCGGAACTTCAGCTCCGGCGTGATCTCCTCCACGCTCTTGTCGCAGTACTTGGCAACGATCTCCAAAAATTCAGTCTTCTGTTCCATGGTGTTTTTTCTCCTCTCAATTTTATGTCAGATGGTACTGATCATTTCGCCCAGGGTGATGTCCGGCTCTCCAATGCCCCGGAAGATAATCTTCATCAGGTAGTAGTAGAGCGTCTGCATGTCGTCGTAGCTCAGCACGGCCTTCTGATAGTGGAAGTCGAAAATCAGGCCGCCGTCGTTGCTGCTGTGGGTGACGGTGAGGTAGATGCGCTTGGTGGCCGCGCCGTTGGGATACCAGACGGAGCGCACGGGGATGCCCGCCAGGTGCTCGTTCTGCATGCGCACGGGCATGGGCTGATAGGTCAGGGACATGGAGATGTACTCCGTGTTGTCCGGCGCGCCGTACAGATCCTTGAGCATCTTGTCCACCTCCACCGGGTCGAAGTTGCAGTGGAGGTACACGCGGTTCTGCACGTTCTGCATGATGTAGCAGGCGTCCAGGAACTCCGTGTCAGGCGGAATCACGGTCCGGCAGGGGAAGGAGAGCACCCGGCTGCCGCCGCAGGTCCACTCCGCGTGGGTGGAGCGGCGGGAGACGAAGTTGCGCAGGGTGATGTCCTCCTGGCCGCCGTTCTGCTTGGAGAGGTAGGTGCGCATGGCCAGCAGAATCAGGTTGGTGGGAGACACGCCCTGATTCATGCAGAAGTCCATGATGCCCTGGGTGGCCTCGGGCTCCAGGTGGAAGTCCGCCACGCCCACGGAGCGGTCCACGGTCTCCACGTCCGCCGCCCGCAGGTATTTGTCCCCGTGGCGTCTGCGGCTCTCCTGGAGGATGCGCGGGCCCTTGATGTCGGAGTAGATGGGCTCGCCCTGCTCCGTCAGGTAGTCCTTCCAGAACTTCAGGTCCTTGGCCCGGCGCTTCTCGTTGGACGCCTTCTTGAGGTCCTGCTGCAAAACCTCCTCAAAGGAGGACAGCGGCGCGGGATACGGGGAGCCGAAGCGGTAATGGCAGTAGAGCTCCATGATGTCGTTGACCATGACGATCAGGCCGGAGGAGTCCACCAGCCGGTGGTCAATGTGGATGTACACGCCGTTGTAGCCCTCGGGCATGCGCACCATGGTACACTCCACCATGGGGATGTCCGGCTCGTTGAACTCCTCAAAGGTCTTCTCCTGGAGATAGGCGTCCGCCTCCGCCATGGAGCGGTCGGTCAGGTCCAGGTAGGGGATGTCCCGGTTGTCGCTCTCGGCGATGTACTGCATCACATAGCCGTCCTCGTCCGGGGCGGTGAAGCGCAGACGCAGGCACTCATAGCGGCGGTACTCGTCCTGGATGCACTTTTTCAGCAATCCGAAGTCGATTTCCGTCTGAAGGCCGGAAAAGACGCTGATGTTGCAGCAGCGCTGGGTTCCGGTCTCCCGGATGGGCAGGTACTGCAGCATCTGTCCGACATTCAGGGGGTAAAGCTTTTTTTCCATCAATAGAACCTCCTCCTATAGTTCGTCGATTTGTCTCGCCGCGGCAATGGCCTTGGCCGCGACGTTGTTCGTCTCTTCCGTGATGTCATGGCCGGTTTTATGGTCTCCAGAGCGGAAGCCCAGAGCCTTTTTCAGCTTGTGCACGCCCCCGATGCGCTGGGCAAAGAGCCAGTCGCGGACCTCCTGGTCCTTGAAGAGCACCTCCCAGCAGAAATGACCGCTCTGCCAGAAAATCTGCCCCTTGGGGTAGCGGGTGAGCCGGTATTTAATGCCCGCGCTGTCCAGCGCCCGAATGGTGGGCTCCAGGGTGTAGGAGGGCACGATGACCGGGTCGTCGTCGGAGTGGAAAATCCACATGGGCACGCTGCGCAGCGCGTTGATGCGGGAGGGATTGGCCGCGCCGCAGGCCGCAATCATGCCGGCGAAGGCGTCGGGATGGTCCGCGGCGAAGACATAGGCTCCGAAGGCGCCGGAGGAAATGCCGATGAGGTAGATGCGGTCCCTGTCGATGTTGTAGTCGAGCTTCATCCGCTCCATCAGACCCCAGACCACCTTCAGCTGGGGCATGGGATAGAAGGGAGACTCCGTGCGGCCCTTGGCAAACTGGTTCAGGGTGGTCCAGTTGTCGTCCTCGTCGTAGCGGACGGTGCAGTGGGGCGCGATGACGATGCACTCGTTGTGCCCCGCCTCGGAGTCCTTCGCCCAGACGGTGGCCATCTCGGTCTTCTTCAGCAGCGCGGAGGTCGGCTCCTGCACCTCTCCGGTTCCGTGCAGCGCGACCACCAGAGGATACTTCTTCTTCGGGTTGTAGTTGGTGGGAACGTAGAGCTCATAGGGCATGTCCAGGTCGAAAATCTCGTCGTGGAAAACCCGCTCGGTGAACAGCTCTCTCAGCTCAATGCCGCTGGGGCGGTGGATGTGCAGCTCATAGCGGTCCGTGCCGTGCTCGGCGCTGCCGCAGTCGATGGTCACGGTGACATCCAAATCGTAGTCAAAGCAGGCCTCCCGCTTGTCTAAGCGGAGAATCCAGCCCTTGTAGTAATCGTAATAGGGAATCTCTTCGCCCGCGATGTAGTCGCCCATCGCCGGGTCCAGCTCCGCGTAGCCGAAGCGCCCGGCGTCCCGGTCGGCCCGGATGCTGATGTAAAACTCCGGCGAGTAGTCAATGCGCAGCAGCGCGCCGAAGCAGTCCACCGGAATGGTGACATCATAGGATTTCTTCCAGGGCTCAAAAGCAATCAGGCCCTCGGGCGCGGAGTTGATGGTGAGTTTCAGATTGTTGATTGCGTTCAAGGCTTCTTACTCCTTCAGTCGAATTTTTCAGCTTGTCCGTCCCCTTTTTGGGAGAACGGCGACAGCATGAAGGCCCGGGAGCGCGCGGCACCGTGCGCCGCTCTCCTCCGGGGGAATATGCAGATGAGCGCAAAGAGGGAGAATCAGCCGAAAACAGCCGTTCCGGCGCAGAAAATGAGATAAATTCTTCCTCCGCGGCGGAAAACCGCCCCTCCCCTGTCCAGCCGCCGCGCAGGCCGCCGGACCGATGCTCATCTTACCTGCCAATTTTTTACAGCGCGTTTCATACCATCATACTTAGTGTAATATCAGGCGGGAGGGATGTCAAGTGTTTTTTCAGCCATTTGCAACGTTTCTCAGCCGGAAAAGGGGATTCGCTCCACGATTCCCGGCACAAATTCTCAATTCCGCGCACACAGGACCAATTGCGCGG
>CACZUK010000025.1 GCA_902784305.1 Oscillospiraceae bacterium
CCGCCAGGAAGCAGGGCGTCAATCCGTTTAACGCTATCCGTCAGGCGATGGAGGGAGTCACCTGCTGTTGCTGGGTGCGAGGTGCTGAATAGTTACAAATAAATGAAGTCCGAGTTCTCAAAGATGTTCTCGATCTCCTTGGAACCCAGCAAATCCTTGACGTTTTGCGTGATTCCGGTGGGGATTCCGCCCCATTTACGGAATCTCTTCCAAATCTCCACGGAGTAGGCCGCAGTCTGCTCCTCCTTGAGCAGGAGGTGAAACTCGTCCACATAGTAGCGGGTGGATTTGTGGGCATTGCGGTTGATGGTCACACGGTTCCAGACCTGATCCTGAACCACCAGCATCCCCAGCTTTTTGAGCTGCTTGCCCAGGGCTTTAATGTCAAAGCACACCAGTCGATTGTTCAAGTCCACGTTGGTGCGGTGATTGAACACGTTCAGGGAGCCGCTGATGTACAGCTCCAGTGCCGAGGCCAGTCGTGCAGCCTCCTTCTCCGGCTGTGCGGAGAGGACGTTGTACAAGTCCTCCAGAATGGGCATCTTGTCGGGACTGGGGTCGCGGAGATACTCCTGATAAACCAGACGGACAGAGCGGTCAATGACTGTTTTCTCAATGGGCTCCAGACCACCCTTGCCGCCGACAATCAGCTCGCACAGGGACAAAATGAAGTCCGATTTTAGGGAAATGGGGCTTTCTTCTGCGGAGTATTGTCAAGGGATATTTTGAGAAATTGGCGAAAAATAGTAAAAAGTTTCCCATCTGCCGGAGCAGATGGGAAACTTTTTACAAATTAAGTTGTTTTGTTTATAGATTGTGTCCGCTCAAATTCAGGTTTTGGGAGTAGGAACTTCATTGGCTAAGGCATCAAACCCCTCCTCACCGGTGCGCACTCGAACTACGTTCTCTACATTGTAGATGAAGATTTTTCCATCTCCCACATTGCCGGTGTACAGCGCCATCTTCGCCGCAGCAACCACCTGTTCTACGGGAACAGTGGAGACAACGACTTCTACCTTTAGCTTCGGATGAAGGCTCATGGTGATAGGAACACCGCGATAGTATTCCACCCGTCCTTTTTGGTTGCCGCAGCCCATGACTTGAATTACGGTCATGCCAGTGACGTTAATCTGGGCCAAAGCTGCACGCAGGGCTTCAAACTTGTTTTGACGGCAGATGATAACAATCTTGGTGAAGGCTCCGTAAGAGGCTCCAGAGATCGCAGGGGTGCTCTGATGTACCTGTTCCACCGGAACTGAAAGGTTAACCGAAACGGTGCCCGGGACAGTAGTATCTGCGCCCGCACTGTGGTCGTGGATGTCAAAGCCGTCGTAAGCAGAGGGCAGTCCGTGCTCTGTGATGTCCAGTCCGGTTAGCTCCTCCTCGGCGCTGGCGCGCAGACCGATGGTGGCGCGGATGACCAGGAAGGTGACGGTGATAGCCGCCGCAGTCCAGACGCCCACGGACAGAACGCCCAGAACCTGCATGCCCAGCTGGCGGAATCCGCCACCGTAGAAGAAGCCCACCACGCTGTCGTTGCCGGGGGCGCTGGTGGTGGAGAACAGTCCCACGGCCAGTGTGCCCCAGATGCCATTGAGCATGTGGACGGCCACGGCGCCCACAGGGTCGTCGATATGCAGCTTGTAGTCCAGCAGCCACACGCCGAAGCACACCAGAAGTCCGGAGACGAGGCCCACACACACGGCACCCAGACAGTCGGTGGTGTCGCAGGGGGCGGTGATGCCCACCAGTCCCGCCAGAGAGGCGTTCAGGCACATGGACACGTCCGGTTTGCCGTACTTCACCCAGGTGAAGATCATACAGGTCACGGTGGCGATGGCGGGGGCCACGGTGGTGGTCAGGAAGATGGAGCCCAGCTGCTCAACAGACGTGGCAGCAGCTCCGTTAAAGCCATACCAGCCCAGCCACAGGATGAACACGCCCAGCGCGCCCAGAGGCAGATTATGACCTGGGAAGCTGTGTACTTCTACGGTTCCATCCCCTTTTCTGCGGAACTTGCCGATGCGCGGCCCCAGCAGGTATGCGCCAATCAGGGCGGAGATGCCGCCCACCATGTGGATGGCGCAGGAGCCGGCGAAGTCGTGGAAGCCCTGCCGGGCAAGCCAACCGCTGCCCCAGATCCAGTGGGCCTCAATGGGGTAAATCAGAGCGGAGATAACCGCCGAATAGAGGCAGTAGCTCAGAAACTTCGTGCGCTCGGCCATGGCACCGGACACGATGGTGGCGGTGGTGGCGCAGAACACCAGATTGAACACGAAGTTGGACCAGTCAAAGCTGCTGTAGCTCGTGAAAATATCCAGGCCTGGCTTTCCGATGAGGCCCATCAGGTCCTCTCCGAAGAGCAGTCCGAAGCCCAGTGGGATAAACACCACGGTCCCGATGCAGAAGTCCATCAGGTTCTTCATGATGATGTTGCCTGCGTTCTTGGCCCGGGTGAAGCCGGTCTCCACCATGGCAAAGCCTGCCTGCATCCAAAACACCAGTGCGGCACCGGCCAGGAACCAGACGGCAAAAGTCTGACTGTTGACCAGTTCCAGAATGGCGGATTCGTTCATACTCTGTTCTCCTCCCATAAAGTGGAAAGGGCGCGCAGCCCACACGTCTGTGGATCATGCACGCCCTTGTGCTGTGTCTATCTGTGTCCATCGCAATGGAGCAAGACAGAGAAGAGCCGGATCATTTCTGATCCGGCTCCCTTGCCTTGACTGTTGAAAGTTTACCATGATTTTGCAGGATGTCAAGCCTAGAAATTCATTTTTGTGGAATTACACCAATATATATCCACAGATCACAAAAAAATCTGCAACTTGCTGTTGTTGTATATTCCTGCTACGCATTGTGAATTTTCTGAGAAAAGCGATCTTTTTCCCGATGCACCGGAACCGGAGTTGGGTAGCAGCCTCCAAAGCATGCAGTGCAGAATGGGCCGGAACCGGGCGCCAGGGAGCGTATATGCGCAAGGCTCAGATAACCCAGGGAGTCGGCGCCAATCATGTGAGCAATCTCTTCCACGCTGTGGTGATTTGCAATCAGGTTCTCTGCGCTGTCGATGTCCGTCCCATAGAAGCAGGGAGCCACAAAGGGAGGAGCGCTGACCAGCATATGGACTTCTTTTGCCCCTGCCTGGCGCACCAGCTCCACAGTCCGGCGGCAGGTTGTGCCCCGGACGATGGAGTCGTCAATCAGCACCACACGCTTTCCCTCCAGAACGGAGCGAATGGGATTCAGCTTCAGCCGCACGGCGGATTCCCGCAGAGCCTGCGTGGGGGAGATAAAGGTGCGGGCGATGTATTTGTTTTTGGTAAAGCCGATGGCGTAGGGAATGCCGGAGGCCTGCGCGTAACCGATGGCGGCATCCAGTCCGGAGTCCGGCACGCCTACCACAACGTCCGCATCCAGGGGATGCTCCTGGGCGAGAAATGACCCCGCCCTCTGTCGAGCTGTGCTGACGCCGGTTCCGTCCACTATGGAGTCCGGCCGGGAGAAATAGATGTACTCAAAGACACACAGGCTTTTCTCTGCCGCTGCGCAGTGCCTTCGGTCTGTATGGATGCCCGTTTCGTCTGCTACGACAATCTCGCCGGGCAGAACATCCCGCAGAAAAAACGCCCCCAGGGTATCCAGGGCGCAGCTTTCGGAGGCAAAGACGATGCTCCCGTCTGATAGCTTTCCCATACAGAGGGGACGAAAGCCGTGGGGATCACGAGCGGCAATCAGCTTCGCCGGAGAGGAGATGACCAGAGAGTAGGCTCCCTCCAGCGTGTTCATCGCCTCAGATACAGCCTGTTCGATGCTTGCGCATTTCAAGCGCTCCTGGACAATCTGATAGGCAATCACCTCAGAGTCCGTGGTTGTGTGGAAAATGGCACCCTTTTCCTCCAGAGCCCAGCGCAGCTCATAGGAATTGGTGAGATTCCCGTTGTGAGCCAAAGCCATACGCCCTTTGCGGTGGTTGATGAGCAAGGGCTGTGAGTTCTCCTTTTGCCCTGCTCCGGTGGTGCCGTAGCGGGTGTGCCCCACGGCAATGTTGCCCTCGCCCAGAGCCTCCAGCACAGAGGGCGAGAAAACCTCTCCCACCAAGCCTGCGTCTTTGTGAGCGGTGAACACCCCGTCGTCATTGACAACGATTCCGGCGCTTTCCTGTCCTCTGTGCTGAAGGGCAAAAAGACCGTAATAGACCAGTTCTGCCAGCCTTGTTCTTCTCGGTGCATAGATTCCCAGAACACCGCACTCTTCCCTTATTTCGCTCATGCAATCCTCCCACATCCGTTTTTTAGCCCCGGAGCACGCTCCTGCCCCGGGGCTGTTGCCTTCTCCTTACAGGCAGGTGTAGCCCATCAGGTACTCATCCACCTCACGGGCGCATTCCCGGCCCTCAGCAATGCCCCAGACCACCAGAGACTGGCCTCGATGCATGTCCCCAGCGGTGAAGACCCCCTCCACATTGGTTGCGAAATGTCCCGGCAGCGTCTGCACATTGCTGCGCAGGTTCCGCTCCACTCCGAATGCTTCAGAGACATAGCCCTCGCTGCCCAGAAAACCGGCGGCAATGAGCAGCAGCTGACAGGGGAGTGTCTCCTCGCTGCCCTCCACCGGAACCATCTGCATCCGACCGCTCTCCTCGTCCCGTTTTGCAGCAAGGCTGACAATGGTCACGGCGCAAAGATGTCCCGTTTCGTCGCTGTGGAACTCCTTCACCGTGGTCTGGTAGCGTCGAGGGTCGTGGCCGAAGAGGGCTATGGCCTCCTCGTGTCCGTAGTCCGTCTTCTTTACCCGGGGCCACTGGGGCCAGGGATTGGAGGGCGCTCGCTCCTGAGGCGGCTCCGGCATCATCTCCAGTGCGGTGATGCTCCGGCAGCCGTGGCGCACACAGGTGCCGATGCAGTCATTGCCCGTGTCGCCGCCGCCCACCACGATGACATCCAGCCCCGCTGCGGAGATGTTTTGTCCGTCTGTCAGGTTGGAGTCCAGCAGACTTTTCGTGTTCCGGCGCAGAAACTCCACGGCGAAGTGGATGCCCTCCGCCTCCCGTCCGGGCGCATTCAGGTCACGGGGATTGGAGGCTCCGCAGCACAGCACCACGGCGTCAAATTGAGCGCGCAGTTCCTCGGCGCTGATGGTTCTGCCCACGTCCGCATTTGTGACAAACTTTACGCCCTCCCGCTCCATCAGGGACACCCGGCGCTGGACAATTTTTTTGTCCAGCTTCATGTTGGGGATACCGTACATCATCAGGCCGCCGACGCGGTCAAAGCGCTCATAGACGGTGACGCTGTGCCCCCGCCGGTTCAGCAAATCCGCTGCGGCAAGGCCCGAGGGGCCGGAGCCCACCACGGCCACCCGTTTTCCTGTGCGCACTGAGGGGATGCGGGGCTGAATCAGCCCCTTTTCCCAGCCGTACTCAATCAGTGCCAGTTCGTTTTCCCGCACCGTCACAGCCTCGCCGTTTGCGCCGCAGGTGCAGGCAGCCATGCACAGCCCGGGGCACACCCTGCCGGTGAACTCCGGGAAGCTGGCGGTTTTCGTCAATCTGGACAGGGCGTGTTCCCAGTTGCCCCGGTAAATCATATCATTCCATTCGGGAATGAGGTTGTGAAGAGGGCAGCCGGCATACATCCCGCCCAGTTGTACGCAGCTCTGGCAGAAGGGCACGCCGCAGTTCATGCACCGTCCGCCCTGCCTGCGCCGCTCCGCCTCGTCCAGCATGGGGTGAAACTCCTCAAAGTGGCGGATGCGCTCCAGAGGCTCCTGAGCGGGGTTTTCCACCCGATTGTAGTCTAAAAATCCAGTTGGTTTGCCCATTGTTCCTCCTCCTTTCTCACCTGGCGCTCTGGTAAAAGGCTTCCAGTTCCGCCTGCTCCCGGCTGAGGCCTCTGGCCTCGGCCCGGGCGATGGCTCTGAGCATTCGGTCGTAGTCCACCGGAATCACCTTCTTGAACAGGGGCAGACACGCCTCAAAAGCGTCCAGAATCCGCTGCGCCTTAGGGGAGCCGGTAGCGGCTGCATGGTTCTCAATGAGCGTTTTCAGCTCCTGAATGTCGTGCTTCTCGCTGACCCTTTCCAGCCGCACCATGGACTTGTTCACGCGGCGGTAGAGGTCCTGATTCTCATCCAGCACATAGGCAATGCCCCCGCTCATTCCTGCGGCGAAGTTCTTGCCGGTTTGACCCAGAACGACCACCCGGCCGCCGGTCATGTACTCGCAGCCGTGGTCGCCTACGCCCTCCACCACGGCCCAGGCCCCGGAGTTGCGCACACAGAACCGCTCGCCTGCCGCGCCGGAGATATACGCCTGGCCGCCGGTGGCGCCGTAGAGGGCCACGTTGCCGATGATGACGTTCTCCTCCGGGGGGAAGGAGGAGCCTTTGGGCGGGTAGACAATCACTTTGCCGCCGGACAGCCCCTTGCCCAGATAGTCGTTGGAGTCGCCCTCCAGCTCCATGGTCACGCCCCTGGGGAGGAAGGCGCCGAAGGACTGTCCGCCGCCGCCCCGGCACTTGATGCGGTAGGTGTCCTCCGGGAGGCTGCTGCCGTGGAGCCGGGTCACCTCGCTGCCCAGCATGGTGCCCAGCGAACGGTCAGTGGAACTGATGTCCAGCTCAATAGCGGCAGACTTTCCGCCCTTCAGGGCCTTGCCCAGCTTCTTGAGGAGCACAGAGGCGTCCAGCGTCTGCTCCAGGCGGAAGTCGTAGGCCTTTTCCGGGTCAAAATGCCGCTCCTGGCTGTGAACATAGGGATTGTCCAGAATCCGGGAGAGGTCTACTGTATCCGCCCGGGGGGTGATGCGGCCCTTGCGTTCCCGCAGAAGGTCGCTGCGGCCCACCATTTCCTCCACGGTTCGCATACCCAGCTTTGCCATGATGGAGCGCAGCTGCCGGGCGATGAAGCGCATATAGTTCTCCACATACTCCGGCTTGCCGGAAAAGCGCCGGCGCAGCTCTGGGTTCTGGGTGGCGATGCCCATGGGGCAGGTGTCCAGATTGCACACTCGCATCATCACGCAGCCCATGGCTACCAGCGGCCCGGTGGCAAAGCCGAACTCCTCCGCTCCCAGCAGACAGGCGATGGCCACGTCCCGGCCGGTCATCAGCTTGGAGTCCGCCTCCAGCACCACACGGGAGCGCAGACCGTTTTGAATCAGGGTTTGGTGGGCCTCGGAGAGTCCCAGCTCCCAGGGGAGACCGGCGTGATGGATGGAGCTCTTGGGAGCGGCCCCGGAGCCTCCGTCGTGGCCGGAGATGAGAATCACCTGAGCGCCGCCCTTGGCCACGCCTGCGGCGATGGTGCCCACCCCCGCCTCGCTGACCAGCTTGACGTTGATGCGGGCCCTGGGATTGGCGTTTTTCAGGTCGTAGATGAGCTGAGCCAGGTCCTCAATGGAGTAGATGTCGTGGTGGGGCGGAGGGGAGATGAGGGACACGCCGGGAGTGGAGAAGCGGGTCTTTGCCACCCAGGGATACACCTTTTTCCCCGGCAGATGTCCGCCCTCGCCGGGCTTGGCGCCCTGGGCCATTTTGATCTGGATTTCGTCAGCGCTGAGCAGATATTCGCTGTTCACCCCAAAGCGCCCGGAGGCCACCTGCACGATGGAGCAGGCCCGTTCGGTGCCGTAGCGCTCAGGGGGCTCGCCGCCCTCGCCGGTGTTGGAATGACCGCCCAGGCGGTTCATGGCCACGGCCAGACACTCATGGGCCTCGGCGGAGAGGCAGCCGTAGGACATGGCCGCCGTCTTGAAGCGCCGGACAATGCTGTCCTCGCTCTCCACCTCCTCCAGACTGATTCCGCCGTCCTCGGCAAAGCAAAACTCCATCAGGCCTCGAAGGGTGTGGGGCACGTCGGCGGCGTCCACCTGAGCGGCGTAGTCCAAAAAGGTCTCATAGCTGCCCGTGCGCACCGCCTGCTGGAGCAGGGCAATGGTCTTTGCGTTGTAGAGGTGATCCTCCGTGCCATTACCGCTGCGTGCTCGGTGGGTACCCGGGGAATCCAGCGTAGTGTCGATGGTCAGGCCCAGGGGGTCAAAGGCGTGGTTGTGACGGTATTCCACCGTTTCTTCAATCTCCTTCAGGCCGATGCCGCCCACCCGGGAGACAGTGCCGGTGAAGTAGCGGTCGATGACCTCCGATGCGATGCCCACCGCCTCGAAAATCTGGGCAGACTGATAGGACTGAATGGTGGAAATGCCCATTTTGGAGGCGATTTTCACAATACCCTTCAAAACTGCGCTATTGTAGTCGTCAATGGCGACGCTGACCTCCTTATCCAGCAGCTTCAGCTCCACCAGCTCTGCAATGCACTCCTGGGCCAGATAGGGATTTACCGCCGAGGCGCCGTAGCCTAGCAGCGTGGCGAAGTGGTGCACTTCCCGAGGCTCTGCGGACTCCACCACCACGGACAGGGAGGTGCGCTTTTTGGTGCGCACCAGATACTGCTGCAGGGCGGAAACCGCCAGCAGGGACGGAATGGCCACATGGTTCTCGTCTACTCCACGGTCAGAGAGAATGAGGATGTTGGCGCCCTTGCGATAGGCCCGGTCTGCCAATACAAACAGATGGTCAATAGCACGCTGGAGAGGGGTGTTTTTGTAGTAGAGCAGGGAAAGGGTTTCCACCCGGAAACCGGGAACCTTCATCTCCCGAATCTTCATCAGGTCAATGGAGGTGAGGATGGGGTTGTGGATGCGCAGTGCCTTGCAGTTGCCTCCCTCCTCCCGGAGCAGGTTGCCCCCGGAACCAAGATGCACCGCCGTGTCCGTGACAATTTCCTCCCGGATGGCGTCGATGGGCGGGTTGGTCACCTGGGCAAACATCTGCTTAAAATAGCTGAACAGGGGCTGGTGCTCCTCTGAGAGCACGGCAAGAGGAATGTCCACGCCCATGGCCGCAATGGGCTCGCTGCCCGTCTGGGCCATGGGCAGGATGCTCTCCCGCACCTCCTCGTAGGTGTAGCCAAATGCCTTGTAGAGCCGATCCCGCTTCTTCTGTGTGGAAGCCGGAGCGTGGTGGTTGGGAATGGGCAGGTCGTGCAGCTCCAGCAAGTTTTGATCCAGCCATTCCCCGTAGGGCTGACGGCGCTCATAGCCCGCTTTCAGCTCCTCATCACCGATGAGACGGCCCTGCACCGTATCCACCAGCAGCATACGCCCCGGCTGGAGCCGGGATTTCCGGTTAATCTGCTCCGGCGGGAAGTCCAGCACGCCCACCTCGGAGGAGAGGATGAGCTGGTTGTCGGTGGTGACGTAGTACCGGGCGGGCCGCAGGCCGTTCCGGTCGAGGACAGCCCCCATCACATCACCATCGGAGAAGAGGATGGCGGCCGGGCCGTCCCAGGGCTCCATCATGGTGGCCCAGTAGCGGTAGAAGTCCCGCCGGGAGCGGCTCATGTCCTCGTTTTTGCTCCAAGGCTCCGGGATGCACACCATCACCGCCATAGGCAGCTCCATGCCGTTCATCATCAGGAACTCCAGGGTGTTGTCCAGCTGGGCGGAGTCGGAGCCGTTGGGATTGACCACCGGATAGACCTTGTCCAAATCCTCCTCGGAGAGGATGGGGGAGCTCATGTTCTCCTCCCGGGCCAGCATCCGGTCGGCGTTGCCCCGGATGGTGTTGATTTCCCCGTTGTGGAGGATGAGCCGGTTGGGATGGGAGCGCTCCCAGGAGGGGTTGGTGTTGGTGGAGAAGCGGGAGTGCACCATGGCGATGGCGCTCTCATAGTCCTCGTCCATCAGGTCGCAGTAGAAGCTGCGCAGCTGGTCCACCAGGAACATGCCCTTGTAGACGATGGTGCGGCTGGAGCAGGAGACCACATAGGTGTTGTCGTTGCTCTGCTCGAACTCCCGGCGGACAATGTACAGCCGCCGGTCAAAGTCCAGCCCCTGCTTCACGCCTTCCGGGCGCTGCACAAAGCCCTGCTCGATGCAGGGCATGCAGTCCAGGGCCTTTTTGCCCAGAATCTCCGGCCGGGTGGGCACCCTTCGCCAGCCCAGGAAGCGCAGCCCCTCCTTTTCGGCGATGACCTCGAACATCTTCTTCGCCTGAGAGCGCTCCAGGGTGTTCTGGGGGAAGAAGAACATACCGATTCCGTAATCTCGTTCAGCGCCCAGGGAAATCCCCGCTTCAGCGGCGGCTTTTGAGAAAAAGCGGTGGGAGATTTGCAGCAGGATGCCCACGCCGTCCCCCGTTTCTCCCTCTGCGTCCTTGCCGGCCCGGTGCTCCAGCTTTTCCACGATTTTCAGGGCGTTGTCCACCGTTGCATGGCTTTTGCGGCCCTTGATGTCCACCACGGCCCCGATGCCGCAGGCATCGTGTTCAAATTGGGGCTCGTAGAGTCCTTGCGCATTACGATTCATGGCGTTCTCCTTTCCTGTCTCGTGCCGCCTCTACAAAGGCGTAAAACAGCGGATGGGGACGGTTGGGGCGGCTCTTGAACTCCGGGTGGAACTGCACGCCCACAAAGAAGGGGTGATTGCGCAGCTCCACCGCCTCCACCAATGTGCCGTCGGGGGACAGACCGCTGAGCACCAGCCCCGCGGCTGTGAGAGCCTCCCGATAGTCGTTGTTGAACTCGTAGCGGTGGCGGTGACGCTCCTGAATGGTGTCCGCTCCATAGGCCTGTTTCAGCTTCGTGTCCGGCTGGAGCACGCAGGGATAGCTTCCCAGCCGGAGGGTGCCGCCCTTGGAGACGCTGTCGCTCTGGCCGGGGAGGAAGTCAATGACCTTGTGCTCCGCCTCACGGTTCAGCTCCCCGGAGGTGGCTCCCGCCAGTCCTGCCGCATGACGGGCAAAGTCGATGACGGCAATCTGCATTCCCAGGCAGATGCCCAGATAGGGTACGCCGTGGGTGCGGGCGTACTCCGCCGCAAGAATCATGCCGTCGATGCCCCGGTCGCCGAAGCCACCGGGCACCAGAATGCCGCCCAGATCAGACAGGACGTTTTCCACGTTTTCCTCTGTGAGCGTTTCTGAGTCCACCCAGTGAATGGCAACTTCCGTGCCCAGAGCGTACCCGGCGTGGCGCAGGGCCTCGGCAACGGAGAGGTAGGCGTCGTGGAGCTGAACGTATTTTCCCACCAGGCCGATGTGCACCTGCTGCCGGGGGTGGTGAATCCGCTCCACCAACGCCTTCCACTCTTCCAGTTCCGGTTTTGCTGTATCCAGCCCCAGCTCCCGGCACACCACATCGGAGAACCCGCTGCGCTCCAGCATCAGGGGCGCCTCGTAGAGGTTGGGCAGAGTGATGTTCTCAATGACGCAGTCCGGCTTCACGTTGCAGAACAGGGCGATTTTCTGGAAAATGCTCTCCTCTAACGGCTCGTCACAGCGCAGGACGATGAGGTCGGGACGAATTCCCATGCCCTGAAGCTCCTTGACGGAATGCTGGGTGGGTTTGCTCTTGTGCTCGTCGGAGCCGCGGAGGAAGGGCACCAAAGTCACATGGATGAACAGGCTGTTCTCCCGTCCAACCTCAAGGGAAATCTGCCGCACCGCCTCCAGAAAGGGCTGGCTCTCGATGTCGCCGATGGTGCCGCCGATTTCGGTGATAATGACGTCGGCGTCGGTGTGCTCTCCCACTCGATAGACAAATTCTTTGATCTCGTTGGTGACGTGGGGAATGACCTGCACCGTGGAGCCAAGGTATTCCCCCCGCCGCTCCTTGTTCAGCACCTCCCAATAGACCTTCCCCGTGGTCAGATTGGAGTATCGGTTCAGATTCTCGTCAATGAAGCGCTCGTAGTGGCCCAGATCCAGATCCGTCTCCGCCCCGTCCTCGGTGACGTAGACCTCGCCGTGCTGGTAGGGGCTCATGGTGCCGGGGTCCACGTTGATGTAGGGGTCCAGCTTCTGGGCGGCCACCTTCAGGCCTCTTGCCTTCAGCAGACGTCCCAATGAGGCCGCAGTGATGCCCTTTCCCAGGCCGGACACCACGCCGCCGGTGACAAAAATGTACTTTTTCATCTTACTTGCCTCCTCAAATTCCGCTCTCGCCGTAGTTGGACAGCACCCGGGCGGAGGGATCGTCCACATGGCAGCCCTCCCAGTCCCGGTTGGGCATCCAGAAGTCCGGTATCATTTTGGCCTGACCGGGATAGTGCTGTTCAAACAGCTCCCGGTACAGCAGGCTCTCCTTGGTAAAGGGACGGGCGAAGTCGTATGCCTGCCGCTTTTCCTCAAACTCCTCGTCCGTGTACAGGCCCTCGGCGTACTCCTTCAAGTCGTCCACCATGGAGTGGCCCACAGCGTCGGAAAAGGCCGCCTTCTGCCGCCACAAAATCTCGTCCGGCAGCAAATGCTCCCGGGCAAAGGCCCGGCGCAGGAGGTACTTGCCCATGCCGTAGGAGTTCACCTTCCGCTCCGGGGCGATGGACATGACGTAGCGGACGAAGTCCAGGTCCCCAAAGGGCACCCGGGCCTCCAGGGAGTTCACGCTGATGCAGCGGTCCGCCCGGAGCACATCATAGCAGTGGAGCTCCCGGATGCGCTTGGCCGCCTCCTGCTGGAAGGCCTGGGGAGAGGGGGCGAAGTCGGTGTACTTGTAGCCGAAGAGCTCGTCGCTGATCTCCCCGGTGAGGAGCACCCGCACATCGGTGCCCTCGTGGATAGCCTTGCAGCACAGGTACATGCCCATACTGGCCCGGATGGTGGTGATGTCCCAGGTGCCGAGGAGGGCAATGACCTCCTCCAGAGATTCAAGCACCTGCTCCCGGGTCATGTAGACCTCAGTGTGATCTGCGCCGATGAAGTCCGCCGCCTGCCGGGCGTATTTCAGGTCGATGGCGTCGGTGTCCATGCCGATGGCGAAGGTGCGGATGGGTTTGTCCAGTTTCCGCGCGGCGATGGCGCACACCAGAGAGCTGTCCAGCCCTCCGGAGAGGAGGAAGCCCAGGGGCGCGTCTGCGTCCAGCCGCTTTTCCACACCACGCACCAGCTTTTCCCGGATGTGACCGCACAGCTCGTCCAGGTCAGCATCCACATCGCTTTTCACGGCGGTCACATCTGCGTAGCGGACGAACTCTCCGCCCTTCCAGTAGTGCCCCGGCGGGAAGGGACGGATTTCGGCGCACAGGCCCACCAGGTTTTTCGCCTCACTGGCGAAGGCCATTGTGCCGTCTGCAAGGGCACCATAGTACAGAGGACGGATGCCGATGGGGTCCCGGGCGGCGATGAACTCGTCCGCCTCAGCGTCGTAGAGGAGGAGGGCGAACTCGGCGTCCAGCATCTGGAACATCTCTGTGCCGTACTCCCGGTACAGGGGCAGGAGCAGCTCGCAGTCGCTGTCGCTGCGGAAGGTGTAGCCCTTTTCCGTCAGCTCCTCCTTCAGGGGCCGGAAGCCGTAGAGCTCCCCGTTGCACACGCAGCGGTCATTCTCCAGGTGGAAGGGCTGCATTCCCTCCTCGTGGAGGCCCATAATGGCCAGCCGGTGAAAGCACAGCCAGCCCTCTCCCGCTTTCTCGATTCGGGAGCAATCCGGCCCCCGGGATTTGGTGCGCTCAAAAAACGTCTGCAGCTCCTGGGCGGAAAGGCTGCGTTTGGTCAGTCCCATAATGGAACACATAAGATCCCCTCTTCTCTCTTCTGAAACGGGACATGCACCCCACGACGCTGTGGGGTGCTGTCCACCGTTGATTTCTGTTTTTTGTCTTTAGTCCACTCCGTAGAGGAGTTTGCCGTAGCTGGGCAGGGGCCAGACCTTGGAGTCGGTGCGGATTTCCGCCTCGTCGCAGCAGGAGCGCAGACGCTCCATCGCCGGCAGAATCTCGTCGCGAATGAAGTCGCCCTCTGCACGAATGTCCTCCATGGTGTCAAAGCGCTCGGTCAGTGCGGCCAGAGCTGCGGCGGCCTCGTCAATCTGGTCGGTGAGGCGGGAGAGCTCCAGGGTGAGCTTGCGCTCGTAGCCGCAGGCGAGGGCTTTGTCCAGGGCCTGCTTGGCTGCCGCTGCCGATGAAAGCTGGGCGGTGAAGGAGGACAGGGCCGGGAGAATCAGCCGCCGGGCCATCAGAGTCATGGTCAGGGCCTCAATGCGCACGCTCTTGCAGTAGTTCTCCAGCTGAATCTCGTAGCGGGAGTAGAGCTCCGCCTCCCGGAACACCTTCTGTCCCATGAGCATGGCCTTGTTCTTTTCGTCCAGCAGCATGGGCAGAGCGTCCGGAGTGGTGCGCAGATTCAGCAGCCCCCGCTCCTCGGTGGCCTCGCGAATCCAGTCCTCATCGTAGCCGTTTCCGTTGAAGAGAATGCGCTTGTGGGCGCAGATGGTCTCCCGAATCAGGCTGCTCAGCCGCTCGTGGAAGTCCTCGGCGGCCTCCAGCTCGTCGGCCAGCTCCGAGAGGGACTGGGCAACGGCGGCGTTGAGCATGATGTTGGCGCAGGCGATGGAATCGCCGCTGCCCACCATGCGGAACTCGAACTTGTTGCCCGTAAAGGCGAAGGGGGAGGTGCGGTTGCGGTCGGTGGCGTCCTGGGTGAAGCGGGGCAGGGCGTCCACCCCCAGCTTGATGCGCTTTTTCTCTGTGCCCTCGTACTCGGTGTCGTGTTCGATGGAATCGAGAATGGCCTGGAGCTCGTCTCCCAAAAAGATGGAGATGACAGCAGGCGGAGCCTCGTTGGCGCCCAGCCGGTGGTCGTTGCCCGCTGTGGCCACGCTCAGGCGCAGCAGGCTCTGGTACTCGTCCACGGCCTTAATGACCGCCACCAGAAACAGGAGGAACTGGGCGTTTTCGTGGGGCGTCGCCCCGGGAGAGAGCAGATTCACGCCGGTATCCGTGGACAGGGACCAGTTGTTGTGCTTGCCCGAGCCGTTGACCCCGGCGAAGGGCTTCTCGTGGAGCAGGCACACAAGGCCGTGCCGCCGGGCCACCTTGCGCATAACCTCCATGGTGAGCTGGTTGTGGTCGGTTGCGATGTTGGTGGAGGAGTAGATGGGGGCCAGCTCATGCTGGGCGGGTGCCACCTCGTTGTGCTCCGTTTTGGCCAGAATGCCCAGCTTCCACAACTCCTGGTTCAAGTCCTCCATGTAGGCCTGCACCCGGGGCTTGATGGTGCCGAAGTAATGGTCGTCCAGCTCCTGTCCCTTGGGGGGCTTGGCACCGAACAGGGTGCGTCCGGTGTAGAGGAGATCCGGCCGCTTGTGGAACAGCTTCTCATCCACCAGAAAGTATTCCTGCTCAGGCCCCACGGAGGTGGTCACCCGGTTCACCGTGGTGTTGCCGAACAGCCGCAGCACCCGCAGGGCCTGGCGGTTGATGGCCTCCATAGAGCGCAGCAGGGGCGTCTTTTTGTCCAGCGCCTCCCCGCCGTAGGAGCAGAAGGCGGTGGGAATACAAAGGGTTTTGCCCTTGATGAAGGCGTAGCTGGTGGGATCCCATGCGGTGTAGCCTCTGGCCTCAAAGGTTGCCCGAAGGCCGCCGGATGGGAAGGAGGAGGCATCCGGTTCGCCCTGAATCAGCTCCTTGCCGGAAAACTCCATAATCACCCGGCCATCCGGGGCGGGGGTGATGAAGCTGTCGTGCTTTTCGGCGGTGATGCCGGTCATGGGCTGGAACCAGTGGGTGAAATGGGTGGCCCCTTTCTCTACGGCCCAATCCTTCATGGCGGAAGCCACGGCGTTGGCAACCCGCAGATCCAATGCGGCCTCTCCCTGAATGGTTCGGTGCAGGGACTGGTATACATCAGCGCTCAGCCGGGCCTTCATAACCCGATCGTCAAAGACCATGCTGGCAAATAACTCCGGTACGTTCATTTCGTTCATCCTTTCCAGTGGGTGAAATGCAAAAAAGGAGACACCGATGCCAGAGAATCTTGATTCTCTGAGACATCGGTGTCTCCATGGCACACAGAATATACCAAAATCTGAATTGTGTCAACGGTCAAAAATTCAAAAGTATGGGGGAAGCTGGGCGCTGTTTTGGTCAAAATGCAAGATTGACCAGCTCGGCTTGCATATTGTATAATAAGAGGCGAACAAGGAGGTTCACTGGGGGATTGCTGCGCCTTTTTCCCTGTGCCGCCTTGTTTTTTCAATGATTTGAAGTCCGGAGGAGACATTCCATGACGAATTTCAACCAAAGCGAAGTGATGCAGTACGTGCAGGAGACGGATGTGAAGTTCATCCGTCTGGCCTTCTGCGATGTGTGCGGACGGCAGAAAAACCTGGCCATTATGCCCTCTGAGCTGGAGCGGGCCTTTCAGTCCGGCATTGCCATTGACGCATCTTCCATCGAGGGCTTCGGGGGAACCCTTCGCTCGGATCTGTTTTTGCATCCGGAGCCTTCTACCCTCACCGCTTTGCCCTGGCGGCCTCAGACGGGGCGGGTGGTGCAGATGTTCTGCCGCATCACCAGACCGGACGGAAGCCCCTTTGAGGCTGACAGCCGGGAGGTGCTTCGCCAGGCTGTTCGCTCAGCGGAGGAAAAGGGCTATGCCTTCTCCATCGGCTCAGAGATGGAGTTCTACCTCTTCCGACTGGACGAGAACGGGGAACCCACCAAAATCCCCTACGACCGGGCAGGATATATGGATATAGCCCCGGAGGACAAGGGGGAGAACGTGCGCCGGGAAATCTGCCTGACCCTGGAGCAGATGGGGATGAAACCGGAGTGCTCCCACCATGAGAGCGGACCGGGCCAGAACGAGATTGACTTTCGCTATGCTGATCCCCTCACTGCCGCAGACAATGCTATTCTCTTCCGCACTGTGGTGAGAACCATTGCCGCCCAGCACGGGCTGTGGGCGGACTTTTCACCTCGGCCCTTGCCGGAGCATGACGGCAGCGGAATGCACCTGAACATTTCCCTCAAAAACCGGGATGGAGAGAGCCTGCTGCCCCAAATCATTGCCGGGATACTGGACAAAATTCGGGAAATGACGGTGTTTCTCAACCCGGTGGAAAACTCCTACCAGCGGCTGGGCCGGGACAAGGCACCCGGCAGGATTTCCTGGTCAGCGGAGAACCGTTCTCAGCTCATCCGCATTCCGGCGGCACAGGGGGAATACCGGCGAGCGGAGCTGCGCTCGCCCGACTCCATGGCAAACCCCTATCTGGCCATCGCACTGGTGCTCTATGCGGTTATAGACGGTGCGGAGGAAGGGCTCTCTCTGCCCGAGCCGGTGGATTCTCTGGAACCGGAAGGTAGAGAAGGCATTGAAAAACTGCCGGGAACGCTGGAGGAGGCAAAAGCCCTGGCAGCGAAAAGCGCTTTCCTCAAAAAACACATTCCGGATATGATTTTGAATGCCTATTGCCGGCGGTGACAGGCGCTGAAGGACTGGCACGTCAGGAGGGATTTGATGTTGTTTTTGCCCGAGACCTACTCCGTTTTGCTGGTCTCCTCCCTGGAAAAACTGAATCAATCCATGATGAAGCTCCTGCCCGGCACAGAGTACGACCCGGTGCAGGTTGTGAAGAGCGTCAGCGAGGCCCGGCGCCGATTGCTGGAGCAGGAATTTGACCTGATTGTCATCAACGCACCCCTTCCCGATGGGGTCGGAGTGCAGTTGGCCCTGGATGCTGCCGGGGAAACTCAGTCCGGCGTGCTGCTGACGGTGCGGCAGGAACAGTTCGAAGGGGTGTATTTCCGCTGCCTTTCCGCCGGAGTGATTACCCTCTCCCGCCCAACCTCCGCAGGAATGCTCACCCAGCAGTTCCACACCCTTTGCGCCATGCGGGAGCGCCTGCGTCTCAGGGCAGCGAGGGAGCAGACCGTGGAGGAGAAAATGGAGGAAATCCGGCTCATCAACCGGGCGAAATGGCAGCTAATCCAGCAAGGAATGAGCGAAGAAGAGGCCCACCGTTACCTGACCAGACTGGCAATGGACCGACGTATCACCAAGGCGGCCGCAGCGGCGGCGCTTTTGAAAGACAAGGAGTGATTCTCATGGCACACATCAACCACAACTACCTGAAGCTGCCCGGCAGCTATCTCTTCAGCGAGGTGGCCCGGCGCATCCGTGCTTACAGCGAGGCCCACCCTGACCGGGAAATCATCAAGCTCTCCATCGGGGACGTGACCCGGCCCCTGGCTCCCGCCGTGATTCAGGCCCTCCACGCCGCTGTGGAGGAGCAGGCCCAGGCCGAAACCTTCCACGGCTACGGCCCGGAGCAGGGCTATGATTTCCTCCGCTGTGCGATTGTGGAGCAGGATTTCCGCGCCCGGGGGGTGGAGATTGACAAGGACGAGATTTTCATTTCCGACGGGGCGAAAAGCGACTGCGGCAACATCGGCGACATTTTCTCAGCGGACAACGTGGTGGCAGTCTGCGACCCGGTTTATCCGGTGTATGTGGACACCAACGCCATGGCAGGCCGGGCGGGGGACTACGATGCCCGCCGCGGCGGGTGGAGCCGCATCGTCTACATGCCCACCACGGCGGAAAACGGCTTTGTTCCCGCCCTGCCGGACAAAACCGTGGATTTGGTTTACCTCTGCTCTCCCAGCAACCCCACAGGCACGGCGCTGAACCGCGCTCAGCTCCAGACCTGGGTGGACTGGGCCAACGAGCACGATGCCGTCATTCTCTTTGACGCGGCCTACGAGGCCTTCATCACCCAGGACGATGTGCCCCACTCCATCTACGAGGTAGAGGGTGCCAAAACCTGCGCCATCGAATTTCGTTCCTTCTCGAAAACGGCGGGCTTTACCGGCACCCGCTGCGGCTACGCCGTGGTGCCCAAGGCTCTGGTGCGAGACGGTGCCAGCCTGAACGCCTTGTGGAACCGGCACCAGACCACCAAGTTCAACGGCACGTCCTACATTGTGCAGCGGGGAGCTGCCGCGGTCTACACCAGCGAGGGTCAGCGGCAGATTCGCGCGGACATCGACTACTACCGCAGCAACGCCCAGACCATCAAGGCGGGGCTGACGGAGGCCGGCCTGGAGGCATTCGGCGCGGACAACAGCCCCTACGTCTGGGCGAAAACGCCGGGTAATTTGGGAAGTTGGGAATTCTTCGACCTGCTGCTTGACCGGGCCAATGTTGCAGTCACGCCGGGAGCGGGTTTTGGCCCCAGCGGCGAGGGCTACATCCGAATGACCGGCTTTGGTGATGCAGAGGACACCCGCCGGGCGGTGGAACGGATTCGGAGCGTGCTGGAGCATCTCTGAAAAATAATCTAGATTTTTTTAATAATCTCTTGACAAGCTCCTTTCCTTCTGCTATACTCTCGTCAATTTAATACACCAAACCGTTGAAGCAGAGATAACGGCGACCATGACTTCACAGAGAATCCGGGGTGCTGAGAACCGGATAAGGAGCTGTACAGAAATATAGTGTGCATTTCAGGCGCAGAACTGCCTGTTCTGAACAAGGCGAAAAAACGCAGTGCAGAGAAGATGTGGCGGCTCTGCCGCTTAATCCCTCTCGGCCTGAAACGTGCCACCGGCACGTTTCCAGGACGGCCTCACTTGGTGGAACACAAGTTTTTTCAACGAAGTGCAGGACAGGAAGGGCAAGTCCTGAATGTGCAGGTTATTTCTGCACAGTTCCTAAGAAACCGATCGTCAAATGGACTGCTGAGGGCGCAGGGAAAGTGTTTTGCGAGTATTCTGCGACGTGAAGGCATACGTTAGTTGCCGGAGATGTGTTGGTATCTTGCTAAGCGCACGGCAAAAATGCTGTGAATCGGGGTGGTACCGCGGAGTTTTTTCGTCCCTGGCAGATGTGTTTCTGCCAGGGATTTTTTGTCCCTGCGGTGCAGAAGGAGGCGTTGAAATGAAAACCGTTCCATCTTTGAAACTTTTCACTGTTCAGAGTTTCTGAACGGTTCCTTTGAATAGGGCGATGGTGGTTGAGCGGAGACTTCTCACATTGAGGTTGGAAGATACATTATCTAGCCCTAAGGGCAAGATCCGCCTCGTTTAACCTTTCAGGTGAAACACGACAATCTTGCTGGGGATTCCGATTCCCCAGTCCCTCGGAGGTGTGCCTTCGGCAGCTGACGCAAACATCCACACCTTTTCCCCTGTCACGGGACGGTATGTCTCAGATTTCCCGACCGGAAATGCAGCGAGAAATGCAGCGAAGCTGCAAAAAAATTTGAGCGCTGGCAACCCAAAAGGTTGACAACGCTCAGCGCTTGTGCTATACTACCATTGATTAAAAAACTACGGATTACTTCCCAATTTCATCTGCAACCACCAGCCCATGTGCTGGAGTGTCGCGGACGAAGCTGGGAAGCTTTTTGTTGGAAAACAAATCAATCAGGAGGGATTCAATGGCAAAAACCTACGAACCAAAAGACACAACCAAGCGAACACACCTCGTTGGAGCAAAGCTGTCCGACGATGAACTGGCACGGTTCCGCTACATCTGCGAACGGCTGAATGTCACCCAATCAGAGTACATCCGGGAGGCGATTCTGACCGCAAAGGTCACACGTCCCACAGTGGTCACGGCCATGGACAGGGACACAGCCAAGGAGCTGCTTGCCCACTTCGGCAAGATAGGGTCTAACCTCAATCAGATTGCCCGTGTACTGAATCAGGGCTACCCGCCGGACGCCGGAATTATCAACGAAATACGGAATTGCATCCAACAAATGCTCCGGGGCGCTGCTGTCCTGGAAGCGGTAGGAGGGTAAGTCTGGTTGGCAATTCTGAAGCACATTCCTGTCCACAACTCCAACTATTCTGACGCTGTGCTCTACTTCATGTACCAGCACGACAACCACGCTCGACCCATCTACGATGAGGCCGGACTGATGATAGAGCGGGAAAACCTGCTCATCGACGGCATCAACACCACACCCTACGAATACAGCTACGATTGCAAGGACATCAGCCGAAAGTACGGAAAAAACCGCACGAAAGACGAGGTGAAATCCCACCACTGGATTATCTCATTCGACCCCAGGGACGTGACCGAACGGGGCTTGACGGTGGAAAAAGCCCACCAGCTCGGCATGGAGTTCGCAGCTAAACACTTCGGCGGATTCCCCTGCATCGTGGCCACGCATCAGGACGGCAACAACGGCTCCGGCAATATCCACGTTCACATATCACACTGTAGTATCCGGTGCAAAGACGTTCCTCAGCCGCCCTACTCAGACCTGGAGCGTGACAGCAAGGCGGGATTTAAGTTGCACATCACCAAGAAGTGTCTCCACTACCTCAAGGAACAGACCATGCTGCTGTGTCTC